>NZ_CP129674.1:1011394-1348525 GCF_041080795.1 Bifidobacterium sp. WK041_4_12
ACCGCTGGTCCCGCACCTTGAATGTTGCCAATACGGCAGTGCTGGATTGGATGGCTTCTCCTGGAACAGCCCCGACAATCTCCCTGTACAACACCGACGTTGAAGGCATCATCAAGGCTCTCGAACATGCTGAGCTGAGTAGCGATGTCACCGAGCGAAGCAGCAACGACGACCTCCATGACGCTGTGGTGATAGGCAGCGGCAACACTGCAGCCTCCGCCATAGCAGCGTTTTCCGCTCTCGGTGTGAGGCATGTAGACATCATTGCAAGAAACGAAGCCGCCAAGCACAGACTTCGACAGCTCTGTTCGGAGCTTTCCATGACCTCTACATCATGGTCGCTCGACCAGATACCGCGCAATATCAGCGATAGACGATACATCGTTTCTACGCTTCCTGCGCATGCTGCCGATTCTGTGGCACGGCTATGGATCAGCGAGAGCATTCGCCTGAATGCAGTCGTGCTTGACGTGGTGTATAAACCTCGCCCTAGTATGTTGGTGAATACATGTGCGCAGCTGGGAGCTGTCGCGATAACGGGAGAGGAAATGCTGATATACCAGGCCATACCTCAGGTAGCTCTGATGACGCGAACGGAACAGGCGCATATGCCTGCAGATCTCGACATGACGATGCGCATGGCGGTTCAGGAGGCAATCAAATGACCGATCGGATCAGTTCGAAGTCTGAGCAGGAGAACATGGATTCCTCACCGGAACCCGCTGACGATTTCGAGGTGCTGCTTATCACCGGAATGTCCGGTGCAGGGCGATCTCGGGCTGCAGACAGCGTCGAGGACATGGGATGGTACGTCGTCGATAATCTGCCGCCCAAGCTCCTTGTCCCTCTTGTCGATATGATGACATCCTCCGGTTCCAAGGTTCATAAGCTGGCAGCCGTCATCGATGTGCGTTCGCGCTCCTATTTTGATGATCTGGCAGCTGTTCTCAGCCATCTGGACGATCTCGGAGTGAAATATCGAATCCTGTTCCTGGACTCAGACAATGACGTGCTCATCAAGCGCTATGAATCCGTGCGCAGACCGCATCCTCTTCAGCATGGACGCAGACTCATCGATGGCATCAACGAAGAGCGCGACTTGCTTTCGAACCTGAAGGATCGTGCGGATGTGGTGATTGACACATCGCATTTGAGCGTCCACCAGCTATCGACAAAACTCTACGATGCATTGCTTGGCAAGGGTCCGCAAACCGTAACCGTGCATATCTTCAGCTTTGGCTTCAAATATGGTCTTCCACTGGATGCCGATTTCGTGGCCGATGTGCGCTTTCTGCCGAATCCCTTCTGGGTTCCGCAACTGCGTGAACTCAATGGTTTGAACAAACCAGTCAGCGATTACGTTCTTTCCAGTCCACAGGCAACCGAATTTCTGCAGTATTACTCCCAAGCCATCCTGACGGCCATTCGCGGCTATGCCCGCGAAGACAAGCACTTTGTGACCATTGCCATAGGCTGTACCGGAGGTCAGCACAGATCTGTTGCCATGAGCGAGGCTTTGGCAAAGATCCTCAGAAATCAGGGGTTGTCCGTCACCGTCTCAGCACGTGAACTTCAGCGAAAGCGGGAGTAGATGGAACAACGTCAGGAGTGTTGGGTGAGGCCGAAGGATACCGGCATACCGAGTTCATTATGGTGAATATCCTCATGAAATGTCCAAGATATTCGGTATCACAGATAGCCGGTAGGTTTCGGGAAGAAACCAAATGTTTTAACCAAGTCACGCATGTAACTGTAGGAGGTTAGCTGTTGGCTCTACTGGATGATGTCAAAAGCGAACTCGCCGCAATCGACAACGAACTACCTGCAGCGAAGAAGGCCCAGGCCGCAACGATGATACGTTTCGGTGGCGGGCTTCATCTTGTGCAACGACACATCGTTGTAGAAGCTCAGTTTGATTCTCGCGATGCCGCGCAGTGGTTGCAGACCACGATTCAAGAGGTATACGGCCACGAGTCGGATGTCATTGAGGTTTCTCGCCAGATGCCGACAGGCATGGTGGTGAGATATTCGGTCAGAGTGCTGCGCGCGGGAGGGGCACTGGCCTTGCAGACTGGATTGCTTGACCGTCGCAAGCGTCCGGTTCGCGGACTGCCTTCAGAGATAGTCGGCGGCAACATAGCTCAGATCAAGGCAGCTTGGCGAGGGGCGTTCCTTGCGCATGGCGAACTGTCCGATCCTGGCAAGGCGAGCTATCTTGAGATAGTGTGCCCTGGTTCTGAAGCGGCACTCGCCCTGGTCGGGGCTGCTCGTCGCCTCGGCATCAACGCAAGGGCGCGACAGGTGCGCAGCTCGGAGCGCGTCACACTGCGTGATCCTGATGCGATTGAGCGCATGTTGAATCTCATCGGTGCGCCACATTCGGCCAGAGAGTGGACCGGTAAGCGCAGCGACGGGGAATCTCGCGGCAAGGCCAATCGTCTCGCCAACTTCGATGACGCGAATATGCGCAGAAGCGCGAAGGCTGCCGTCGAGGCCAGCGAGAAGGTTACGAAGGCATTCCAGATTCTTGGCAAGGATGTTCCCGACAACCTGCGTGCTGCCGGCCAATTGAGACTCGATCACCGCGATGCAAGCCTTGAGGAACTCGGACGTCTTGCAGATCCGCCGGTCACCAAGGACGCCATAGCTGGTCGCATTCGGCGGTTGCTCCAGTTGGCAAGCAAGGTGGAGAAGCAGCAGGCACAGAATAATCGTGCCGTTGACTGAATCCCTGAGTCGCTCCTTAGGGCTCAGTGCTGCATATGCGTCCAGCGCTGTTGCGACTGTTCACGCGGCGGGATTGTTGCAGCCGAATGAGCACCTTCGCAGCTCAGTAAATCTCAGGTACATTGTTCGTTCCCCCTTGTAGTCTGTGAACTGTTATGTGATGTAAACCACTGTTCGTGCGTGAGACAGAATCGTTGCAACATGGCGATTTCGATGAGCACGGCGAGAAAGGATAGTCTATGAAGACACTCAAGGACCTTGGAGATCTGCAAGGCAAGCGTGTTCTGGTTCGAGCTGATTTCAACGTTCCGCTGAAAGGCACGACCATCACCGATGATGGACGTATCAAGGCTGCTCTGCCAACTATCGAAGCCCTTCGCAACGATGGTGCAAAGGTTATTCTTATGGCGCATCTTGGCCGTCCCAAGGGCAAGGTTGTTCCTGATCTGAGTCTGGCACCCGTGGCCAAGCGTCTTGGCGAACTGCTGGGAATCGAAGTTCCCCTTGCCAAAGACACCTACGGCGAGGATGCTCAGAGCAAGGTTGCCAAGCTTGAAAATGGCGAAGTCCTGTTGCTTGAGAACGTTCGTTTCAATCCTGAAGAGACCAGCAAGGATGAAGCTGAGCGTGCCGCCTACGCCAAGAAGATTGCCGCTCTCGGTGAGGTCTTCGTTTCCGATGGGTTTGGTGTCGTTCATCGTGCTCAAGGTTCGAACTATGACGTTGCGGCTGATCTGCCTTCGGCAGCGGGTCTGCTGGTTGAGAAGGAAGTCAAGGCTCTCTCCCATGCAACCGTCAATCCAGAGCGTCCTCTGACGGTCGTTCTCGGTGGCTCGAAGGTGTCGGACAAGCTCGGTGTGATCAAGAATCTGCTCGGCAATGCCAACCGTCTGATCATCGGCGGTGGCATGGTCTACACATTCCTCAAAGCTCAAGGTTATGAGGTCGGCACTTCGCTGCTCGAAGAGGACCAGATCGACGTAGTCAAGGGTTACATCGAAGAGGCCAAGAAGAATGGCGTTGAGCTTGTCCTGCCAACGGATATCGTCGTTGCAGACGCCTTTGCCGCCGATTCGCCGCATACGACGGTTGCCGCCGATGGAATCCCATCGGACAAGATGGGTCTTGACATTGGTCCTGACTCACAGAAGCTCTTCCATGACAAGATCGTCGATTCCAAAACGGTCGTGTGGAATGGTCCTATGGGCGTGTTTGAATTCCCGGCTTTTGCAGCAGGCACCAAGGCCGTAGCACAGGGTCTTGTCGACGCAACGAAGGCAGGAGCGTTCACCATCGTCGGTGGTGGCGATTCGGCTTCGGCTGTAAGAAACCTCGGCTTCCCGGAGGACGGATTCTCCCACATCTCAACCGGTGGCGGCGCATCGTTGGAATTCCTCGAGGGCAAGGAACTCCCAGGACTCAAGGTTCTTGAGTAATCTAGGAATCGGGCGTTAATCGAACGTTGAATCGGACGACATCGAATTCGGTTGCGTCCGATTCATTCATATGGGACGTCCACGGGCCAGCACATTGAATGACTTGCATGGTGTGAGAAGGCACAGCAGCATAGTAAGGCACAGTGGCATAGAAGATAGAGGCATGGAAGAGGGAAGGTTGCGACGATGGCACGGAAACCACTGGTAGCGGGAAACTGGAAGATGAATTTCGATCATCTCGAAGCTACCTATTTCGTGCAGAAGCTTGCATGGACCTTGCGAGATGCGCATTTTGACTATCGAAAGTGCGAAGTCGCGCTGCTTCCTTCATTCACCTCTCTGCGCAGCGTTCAGGTGCTTGTCGAGGCGGACAATCTGCATCTCAAATATGGGGCACAGGCGGTCTCGGTTACTTCACAAGGGGCTTTTACCGGGGATGTGTCTGCAGATATGATTGCCCATCTGGGATGTTCCTATGTGATTGTGGGTCATTCCGAGCGCAGAAAGTATCATCCTGAGGATGATGCGAACATTGTCGATCAGGTCAGGGCCGTTCTTGCAGCAGGCATGCAACCGATTCTTTGCGTTGGCGAGAGTTTCGAGGAACGTCGGCAGGGCATTGAACTCGAATTTGCAGTCAGTCAGGTTCATGATGTCACGCGCGATCTGTCGGAAGACGAGACCAAGCAGTTGATTATCGGCTACGAACCGGTGTGGGCGATTGGCAGCGGTCTTGTTGCTACCCCCGAATCGGCGCAGGATGCTGCTCGCGCCATTCGCGATCACATTCGACTGACTTTTGATACCCATGTCGCTCAATCGGTGCGCATCATCTATGGGGGTTCGGTTTCTTCGAAGAATGCGGCTCAGCTGCTCTCAGAACCTGATGTAGACGGTTTTTTGGTTGGGGGAGCTTCCTTGGATGTAGACGAATTCGCCAATATCGCTCGAATAGCTGAAAAAGTCGCAACTAGGAATTGATTCAGGAGTTTTATTCCTAGCGATGCTGTATTGTGGTGATAGTTGATTAAAGGTGGAGGTTCACGTGACCATACTTAAGATTGTTCTGCAAGCCATCGTGGTTATTGCCAGCATTCTGTTGACGTTGCTCATTCTTATGCATAAGGGCAAGGGTGGCGGTCTTTCCGACATGTTCGGCGGCGGTATCAGCTCCAACGCAGGCACTTCAGGAGTCGCAGAGAAGAATCTCAACAGGCTGACGGTTATCGTCGCCATCACATGGGTGGTCATCATCATCGCTCTTGGTGTGATGAAGCGTTTTGGCCTCATCTAAACCTGACACACACTTATTATGCAGAAAGCCCCGGCATGTGCCGGGGCTTTCTGCATAGGAATTTCTGCATAGGAATATAGTAAAGCGCTTGTTCTCGACACATTCGAGAACAAGCGCTTTACTTTACTGTATCTGGTGTTCAGTACTGTCTGAGCAATCAGCCGTTGACGCGGTCAATGCCGGACTGTACATCACTGAGCACGGAGTCCCAAGACTTGATGAATGCAGCAACACCATCAGCCTCAAGCTTGTCGGTGACTTCCTTGATGCTGATACCAAGCTCCGCAAGCTTGTTCATGACTTCGTGGCTTTCCTCATAGGTGTCTACGATGGAAGGCTTGCCGTTGCCGTGAGCTGCAAGAGCATCCAGCGTCTTCTCTGGCATGGTGTTGACGATGTTCTTGGCAACGAGCTCGTCAACATACTTGCAATCAGAGTATGCAGGGTTCTTGGTACCGGTCGATGCCCACAGTGGACGCTGCTTCTTGGCACCCTTGGCCTCAAGGTCTGCCCAGCGTGGATCCTCAGCGAACTTCTTCTCGAAGAGTTCGTATGCAAGGCGAGCATTGGCAACAGCTGCCTTGCCTTCGAGTGCCTTGGCTTCGTCGGAGCCATTGGCTTCGAGGAGCTTGTCAACGGCAGTGTCAACGCGGGAGACGAAGAAGGAAGCGACTGAACCCATGCGGCTCAGATCGTGACCGTTCTCGGCTGCCTGTGCAATGCCTTCGATGAAGGCATCGATGACCTGCTCGTAGCGTTCGAGGGAGAAGATCAGTGTAACGTTCACTGAAATGCCCTTGGACAGTGTTGCGGTGATTGCTGGAAGGCCCTCAAGCGTTGCAGGAATCTTGATCATGGCGTTTGGACGGTTGACTTTCTTCCACAGTTCCACGGCCTGCTTTTCAGTGTTGGCGGTGTCATGTGCGAGGCGTGGGTCAACTTCGATGGAAACGCGTCCATCGACAAAGTCGGTGTTCTTGGCAACATCAGCGAAGATGTCGGTGGCGTTGCGAACATCGGTTGTGGTCAGTTCACGAACGGCGGTCTCAACGTCAACCTTGCCGAGTTCCTTGAGCTGAGCATCGTAAGGACCGACCTGGCTCAATGCCTTCTGGAAGATGGATGGGTTGGTGGTAACGCCCACGACGTTCTTCTCGGCGATGAGCTTCTGCAAGCTGCCCGACTCAATGCGGGTGCGGCTCAGATCATCGAGCCAGATTGAAACGCCAGAGTCACTCGTACGCTGTGTGTTTTCATTTTCTGCCATTACTACTCCTTAAATTCCTTCACAAAACTGTATTCATGCGGGGGAGTGAGCGGTTGCAACCATACAAGCCACTCACTCCCGAACACATCACAAACCTGACTTACTCAGCTGCCTCAACAGCGGCTATGGAAGCCTTTGCAGCATCTTCAACATGCTCGGCTGTGATACCAAGATCGCGCATGTTCTCGTCGCCGCTACCCTGAAGGCCGAAGCTCTCGATGGATACTGGCTTGCCGAAACTTCCCAGGTACTTGTACCAAGGCATTGCAATGCCAGCTTCAACGGAGACACGTGCCTTGACGGCCGCAGGAAGTATCTCTTCGCGGTAGTCTGCATCCTGCTCTTCGAACCATTCCATGGATGGAACTGAAATCACGCGTGCCTTGATGCCTTCATCTGCAAGAGACTTGGCAGCAGCGACTGCGTGCTGAACTTCAGAACCAGTGCCCATGATCAGGACATCAGGCTGACCTTCAGTGTCGACCAGAACATAGGCACCACGGCGAACGCCGTCACGAGCCTTTGCCTTGGTCTCCTCAAGGGTGGGGACACCCTGACGAGTCAGAACCAGAGCCGTTGGCAGCGTGTTGTCCTTCTCGAAGAAGTAACGATATGCTTCTGCGGTTTCGTATTCATCGGCAGGACGGACAACCTCGAGCTGAGGAATGCCGCGAACGGCGGCAAGATGCTCGATTGGCTGGTGTGTAGGACCATCTTCACCGAGTGCCACAGAATCGTGGGTCCAGATGTAGAGATTTGGAATCTCCATCAGGGCTGCGAGACGAACGGATGGGCGCTCGTAGTCGGAGAACTGGAAGAAGGTGCCGTTGAATGGACGGGTGTCGGAGCCGAGCAGAATGCCGTTGGTGATAGCACCCATCGCGAACTCACGGACGCCGAAGTGCAGCTGGCGGCCATACACGTTGGCATCTGGCCACTGAACCGTTGCATCCTTGACGGGGATGAATGAGGCAGCACCCTTGATATTGGTGTTGTTGGAACCACCAAGATCGGCGGAACCGCCCCAAAGTTCAGGCATGACGGCGGCGATTGCGTTGATGACGGCGCCGGAAGCCTTGCGAGTTGCAACCTTGGATCCTGTTTCGAACTTGTCAACGAGATCGTCGATTGCCTTGTCGAACTCCTCGGGAAGCTTGCCCTGGCTGATGCGGTCGTACAGAGCGGCCTTGTCCGGGTTTGCCTTTCTCCAGGTGTCCATCTTCTTGTCCCACTCGGCATGTGCTTCAAGTCCACGCTGTGCAACCTCACGAGCGTGAGCAAGTGCCTCGTCGTCAATTTCAAAGCTCTTGTCAGGATCGTAGCCAAGAACCTTCTTGAGGCCAGCTACGGCATCGCTGCCAAGCTTTGAACCGTGTGAAGATGGATCGTTGGTCTTGCCTGGCGTTGGCCATGCAATGAGCGAATCAACCTTGATGAACTTTGGACGATCGGTAACAGCTTCAGCCTTTTCAAGAACCTTGGCAAGACCTTCAGTGTCTTCCTTGTAGGTTCCGTCTGGCTGAATGAAGCTGAACTCGTCGGTGTACCAGCCGTAGGCTTCGTAACGCTTGAGAATGTCTTCACCGAAGGCGAGCTTGGTGTCGCCCTCAATCTGGATGTGATTGGCATCGAAGATGACGGTGAGGTTGCCGAGTTCCTGATTGCCTGCGAGTGAGCTTGCCTCTGACGAGACACCTTCCTCGACATCACCTTCACCACAGATGACCCAGACCTTGTGGTCGAATGGTGAAGTGCCTGCCTTCGCGTCAGGATCGAGCAGTCCACGCTGGTAGCGCTGACCGTATGCGAACCCGACGGCAGAGGCGAGACCCTGGCCCAACGGACCGGTTGTCATTTCAATGCCTGGAGTCAAGCCATACTCAGGGTGGCCTGGAGTGCGCGTTCCGGCGGTGCGGAACTTCTTCAGATCATCGAGGGTCAGGCCATAGCCTGAGAAGAACAACTGAACGTATTCAGTCAGGGAAGCATGTCCACCTGAGAGAATGAAACGATCGCGTCCCGCCCACTTGGGGTCGTTTGGATCGTGCTTGATGAAATGCTGGTAGAGCGTATAGGCGATTGGAGCCAGAGAGATTGGGGAGCCGGGATGGCCGCTTCCTGCCTTCTCAACCGCATCTGCAGAGAGGACCTTCGCCATCTTGACTGCGCGGTCGTCCAGCTCAGACCACTTAAAATCGGTCATATGTGATCAACTTTCCTTCCAATTAGTGGGCCTCGCATCTGGCAGGTGCCGAATGCGAATGCGACCCTCACATTGCTCTACTATGCTAGCTTTCGCAGACGACACACAGCGCTGGAATTCGTGTGTCCAACAGCAGAATTGCTATCGGGTTCGCAAGGCTTAGCTGATAACGAAGTCGTTAGCAGTCTTCCATAGTGAGTGCTAATACTTCTTATACTGTTAGAGGATTGATAATGACTCCGTATCATGAGTGACATCGGCGCAACGCGAGTGTCACGGCGCTTTCGGACGAGCTCTGAAAGACACGCCGAAGATACAGGAGTTCGAGCCAACACGCTTGACAGACTGCAGATTAAGGAGGCGAGCATGACAAATACGCGAAGAATGCTTGTTTTGCGAGCTGTGGTCGAAGACTATATCCGTTCTCAGGAGCCTGTTGGCTCAGCTTCACTGACGAAATCCCACGATCTTGGCGTGAGCTCGGCAACGGTGAGAAATGACATGTCTGCTCTGGAGGATGATGGCTTTCTGGTGCAGCCGCATACCTCTGCGGGAAGAATCCCTACAGAAAAGGGATATCGGTATTTCGTTGACCGACTCGCAAAGATAGTGCCGCTGTCTCGGGCGCAGCGCAGGGGCATTGACGGATTCCTTTCAGGATCGGTCAGCCTTGAAGATACCCTCCACCGAGCCGCGCAGTTACTGGCACAGGTCACCGGCCAAGTCGCGATTGTAGCGTCGCCATCACTGGCCAAATCACTGCTGCGTCGCATCGAAATCGTTCCATTGACACCGACGGTGCTTCTGGCGGTTGTCATCACCGATACCGGCAGTGTGGTGCAGAGGACCATTCGCTGCTCTGCAGCACCCTCCACTGAACTCGTCAACCATCTCGGTGATGTCGTGAATCAGCAATGCCAAGGATTCTCGCTCTCGCAGACCGGCGCATTCCTGAGAAGCTTGTCAATGAGCGGAGCATTTGCACGAATTCGCATGCTTGTGGCAAGACTCTCCGAGATATTCGACGACATGGCAGGGGAAGAGCAGTCCAGCAAACTCTATATGGCCGGGACCTCGCAACTCACCCATCAGCAGGCGATAGGCATGGCCGATCTGGCCCCTATCTTCGACGCACTCGAAGAGCAGGTTGTGCTGATGAAGTTGATGAGCGCGCTCAGCGAAGTCCGACAGTCACATGGAGTAAGCGTTGCCATCGGTTCGGAAACCCACACCCCCGGACTGATTCACGCTGCCGTCGTCACCAGCGGCTACGGGCATACGTCTCGTTCCGTTTCAGCGGACGGAGCTTCCGGCCTGCTTCATCGGCAGGGGAAGGGCACTGACGATGCCAGCAGTCGCATGACCACAAGCGCTATGGAAACGAGCCAAGGCACCGGCAGCGACGATGAATCCTCGACTTCAGAGACTTCAGAGACTTCAGATACTTCAGAGCCCGTGGCCTTCATCAGTTCCATCGGGCCGACGCATATGGACTATGCGGCTACCATCGCCGCTGTTCAGGCAGTCGCGCGATATCTGACTTCATGCATCGCACAGGACAACGGAAACGAAACGTCCTCATCATAATGCTTCGGCCATTCTGGCCATATGAGACAATTGCACGGCAAGCACACAGAAAGAATTACCAGTGGCAGATTATTACGAGGTCTTGGGGGTTACCCGCGAGGCAAGCGAAGACGAGATCAAGCGAGCCTATCGAAAGATGAGCCGCAAATATCATCCAGACATTGCTGGTCCGCAGTTCGAAGACAAGTTCAAGGAAGTCAACAACGCCTACGACGTGCTGTCTGACCCACAGAAGAAGCAGATGTACGATCAGGGCGTGGACCCCAACAATCCCCAGGCTTCTGCCGGATTTGGACAAGGTGCGCAAGGCTTCGACGGCTTCGGCGACATCTTCGGACAGTTCTTTGGCGGAGGCTTCGGCGCTTCAGGGCAGGGTCCGGTTCCTCGCACGCAGGCTGGCCGCGATGCCCTGTCTCATGTGAACATCGATTTGAAGACTGCCATCTTCGGAGGAGTGGCACACACCACGATTCACACCTATGGTCTATGCCCGGACTGTGGAGGTGCAGGCACTCGCAATGGCGAGAAACCAGTGACCTGCCCAGATTGCAAAGGTCAGGGATTCAGACAGAAGGTGGTGCGCACCATGCTGGGGCAGATGATGACCTCAGCGCCATGCGAACGCTGCGAAGGCCACGGCACCATCATCGAACATCCATGCCAGACATGCATGGGGCACGGTCGCGTGCAGACGAAACGTTCGGTAGGAGTGACCATTCCTGCGGGCATCACCGATGATTCCCGTCTTCGTCTTGCCTCTCAAGGCGAGGTCGGTGAAGGTGGCGGTGCAGCGGGAGACCTTTATATAGACATATCCATCAATCCCGACCCCCAATACACGCGAGATGGGGACAATCTGCACTGCTGGATTCAGATTCCCATGAGCTGGGCCGTTCTTGGACATGACATCGACATCGACACCTTTGATGGCAAGAAGACCTTGAGCATTCCTGCTGGATGCCAGTCCGAAGATGCAATTCCGTTGAAGGGTCTTGGCGTTACGAAGCTTCGCTCGCAGAGCGAACGTGGCGATTTGGTTGCGCATATGGTCGTCGATACGCCAACCAAGCTCAGCGACAAGGAAGAGAAGCTGATGATCCAATTCGCCAAGCTTCATGATGCCGACGCGCATCACACCACAGGCAGGTCACGCCCCAAGCCAAAGAGCCGCAAAGGATTCTTCGGCAGAATCAAGGACGCGCTCGCCTGAGTGGTGTGGCTGGTGAACTGAATGAGTGATTTGACTGAGTGGTTTGAATGAGTGGCTTGACCGAGTAGTGTGATTGCGCAAATCAGTCGGTCAAGTCACTCAGTCAAAGCGGTGTCTCGCTAAGGCAGTGGCACACGTCAAAATATTGAGTTCAAGGTATTGGATTATCTGAATCGGATTATCTAAGCAGCGAGCGGCACATCGAACGGAATTCGCTCACATATCCGCCGCCAAAGAATACGCAGTGCCCGGCGATTGCATAGAGCTGCCACAGGGTGTAGCGCTGCTGGAATCCTGGTGCAAGACGGTGAACGGACTGATATCCGTCAACGATCTGTTCCAGATATGAAGCTCCGAACAGCTGCAGCATGGCCAAATCCTCTTCGCGGTGGCCACCATGCGCGGCGGGATCGATCAGCACCGCCTGAGTTTCGCCCTTGTCGGCCGTCCACATCAGGTTGCCGCTCCACAAATCTCCATGGATGCGGGCAGGCTTGTCATGAGCAGCTTCGCCGAGCAAATCCGGCAATGCGTCAATGATGTCCTCAGTCATGCGCATATCGTTCTGATTGAGCGCCCTGCGATCAAGGCCTATCTGCACCATGGGGCGCAGACGCGCCTCGGCGAAATACGTTGCCGGATTGTCCCATGTGCCCGTATCCATCGGCACGGGATCCTGCAAAGGCCCGAAATAGCACGTCCCTGTATAGTCTCGAGGTGCGGAGCCGAAGTAATCGGCACCCACATCATGCATGCGAGCCAACGCTGCGCCGAAATCGTATGCGGCCTTTGGCGTCGGTGAACTCGCATCGACGCGTTCGATATCGAGATAGTCCTTGCCCCAGTCGAAGACATGAACAACGCGGGGTCCGCCTTGAGACTGCGCCTCACCGAGCCATTGCAAGCCCCTGCCCTCGCATTCGAAGAATCCTGCAGGAGCATGTGCACGACTTTTGCGATATGTTGCCATAGTGAATCTCCTTGGAATTATCTATACCTTCATTGTGGGCATTCTGCGCGACAATACCTCCAGTTGAGCTTCACGCGCATACCTTGAGTATCCTGTGATGTGGAATGTACATATTCGTTAATCAGTAATACGAGGCTTTATGAATTTCTTCGAGGCGATTTTCTTCGGCATTATTCAGGGGTTGACTGAATTTCTGCCGGTTTCTTCAAGTGCGCATATTCGCATCATCGGCGCTGTGCTGGGAGATGATCCAGGGGCGGCTTTCACGGCCATCATTCAGATCGGCACGGAGGCTGCCGTTCTGCTGTATTTCAGGCATGACATCGCGAGAATTCTCTCGCATTGGTATCGCTGCCTGATAGGAACCAACGGCACGGACATGCACAGCCGCTTCGGTGCAGGGGACAAGGATGCATCGATGGGCTGGTACATCATCGTCGGTACGATGCCAATCGTGATTGCCGGTGTGCTATTCCAGAAGCGCATCGAAACAAGTCTTCGCAATCTGTGGGTTACGGTTTCCGTATTGATCATCTTTGGCCTGCTGCTGTGGTATTTCGATGCTAAGAGCAAGCAGATCAAGAAGCTTGACGATATGAACATGAAGGAAGCGGCACTCTTTGGCGTAGGCCAGATGCTTGCCCTCATTCCGGGTGTCTCGCGTTCCGGCGGAACCATCACCTTTGGTCGCGCCATGGGTTACACGCGTGAAGCTGCGGCGCGCGTCAGCTTCCTGATGGCAATACCAGCCGTTTTCGGAGCGGCCGTCCTCGAAACGATCAAAGCGATTGGCGATGCAAGCTCAGAGCCTGGATTCCCCGGTTGGGGCGCTACTATCTGCGCCACCATCGTCAGCTTCATTGTCGGCTACATGGTGATCATCGCGTTCCTGAAGATCATCTCAACCTTCTCATACAAGGGCTTTGCAATCTATAGAATCGTAGTGGCAGTCATTGTCGCCATTCTGTTGATTGCCGGTGTCATTCTTCCGCTCGCGGGCCCACAAAGCTGAAAGCAGGGCACGATCCGTCAAGAGCTGCTGTTCGACGGTCGCTGCCCGCTATTCAGAAAGAGCGTTTCCGGTAGCAGAATCAGGATAATCAGGGCCTTGATGACCTTTATGATTATCCTTTTTCTGTTCTCGCTGCAGATATGCCTCGGCTTCGGCTATGAGCTCACGAGCCTCATCCGCAGTCATCGCGTCACTTTCGTCAGCGAGAGTCTTCGTATCTACCTGCCGTTCCAAGCGCTTGACATAATCCGCCAGGTCATCGTTGCAGCTGAGCAACATGGATGCCTGAGCCTTCCATCGCTTGCCCTTGGATGGCAAATCTCCCTCGTTCAGGGAGACTCCGAGCAACTGCGAAAGCTTGTGCAGCAACTGCAACGTCCCCTGCGCGCATTCATCGCTGCCAAGATACTGCGGAACCGAAACCCATACTGAATCCGTTTCGAAACCATGATCCTCAGCGATGGAGTCAAGGACTGTCGTGATGCCTACAGGACCGCAGTGATCGTCCGCTCCCGAACAGTTGCAGTCACAGTCGCCGGAATATACATCGATGGGCAACGCACGGGTATGGGGGCAGTCTGCGAACATCGAACCCACAGTGATGATGCGATCAATGTCGTATTCCTCAGCAATATGAAGATTCTGGTGGCAGTATTCCATCCAGCGATAATTTGGTTCTGGACCGACCTCGGCCAAGATGCTGTGGCTGTCGTCAATGTGAATCTCATAGAAGGTCGTTTCCGGCCAGACTATTCTGCCCCGTCCCTGTACAAAGCACATCATGGGGCGTGTGCTCTGGTAGTCATAGAAGCCATCGCAGCTGATGCGGGCAACCTCGTGTGAGTCGTACATGTCAATGAGGTGACGCACGACGTTGGAAGCAGCCTGGCATGCGTCATTCCAGCCTTCGAAGGCTGATACGAGTACGCGTCTGGTTTGGAAAGTTTCTTCACTCACATCATCTACAGTAACGTGAAAATGATTCGTCTCGCATTTTTGCCGAAAGCAAGATGTGGATAACCATCGTGGTTGGCAGTCTGCAACACTCCCGCGCTGCCTCATGTTCGTTGTAAATGATGGGTTTCCTGGCAGCTACGACACGCAATTTGCGCAAAGCCGAATAGTTGGATATAGTGGTCAATCGTGCTTGGAGCTGTTCAATTCGGCGGTTTCTTGAGTATGCGGGCATAGCTTAGTTGGTAAAGCGCGACCTTGCCAAGGTCGAGAGCGCGGGTTCGAGTCCCGTTGCCCGCTCGAGGTCCGAGTAGTAAGACCTGTCACGGTGGGTTAGCCAAGCGGTTAGGTAGCGGCCTGCAAAGCCGTTTAGACGAGTTCGACTCTCGTACCCACCTCTCATTCGAGAGAATGACCGGGCGGTTGGCGCAGAGGTAGCGCACTTCCCTGACACGGAAGGGGTCACTGGTTCGATCCCAGTATCGCCCACGGTTGAGTTTCACTGCTCGTGAACCTCACTGCTGTTGTGCAGACTTTCATATGAAAGTCTTTCTAGAGTTCGGGCGATTGGCGCAGCGGCTAGCGCACTTCGTTCACACCGAAGGGGTCGCAGGTTCGATTCCTGCATCGCCCACCCGAAGCTGCATCCCAGCTTGGTTCCATCTCTTAACCGTCCCATGTATTTCGTACCATCACCGATGACACGAATGCGCGGATTCACCCCCGACTCACGACAGGTGCGGGGACACACAATCAATTGTGAAGAAATCCCTGCAGGTATTTCCGCCACCGGCACTGTTTCTGGTGATGAATTCGTCTTGACGCGTTCATTTTTCGTGACGTTTCGAGTTTTGTTGCCTTTTTTGAGTATTCCTTGAATCTCGCGGTGTTGCCATGCTGTTTTTAAGCCATTCAGGACGGTTCAGATGGCTTACTTTTCTCAATTTTTCGAAGTTTTTTCAAAAAAGGCAACAAAACTCGCATCCGGCGATAAGAGATAAGAATAAGATCGGTTGTGTATCGGACTGTTTCAATATCGGAGTAGAGAACCGATGTGGCACCACATCGCGCCGAGGTAAGGCATAGCAGCGTTGTTCAATGAACTTTTTGAGCTCAAGGGGTGCTCACTGCTGATGTTGCTTGACCCAGATAAGCAAGGTGTCTCGAACAAAGGTAGCGCCTGCCAAGCCACCATAATTGTGTGCAAAACGTTTGTCGGCAACATACATGGCCGCAAGTCCCTTAACATACCCATACACATCGCCATCTGGATCATTGGCAGGGGTTCCCGGAATTCCTCGCAGCCAGTCAACATGGCGTTCC
Source organism: Bifidobacterium sp. WK041_4_12 (assembly GCF_041080795.1). Classification (NCBI taxonomy): domain Bacteria; kingdom Bacillati; phylum Actinomycetota; class Actinomycetes; order Bifidobacteriales; family Bifidobacteriaceae; genus Bifidobacterium; species Bifidobacterium aquikefiricola. Next base: position 1,027,378 of record NZ_CP129674.1, read on the forward strand.
GCAAGGAGCTGCGCCGTGTCTGACTGTGGCGTGACGGTCGAATCGTGTGCGGCGTGCTCCCAATCCGCGTTCAACTGTGCGAGCTTGCTCTTCCACTGGGATTTATCTGTGTCGTTCATGGTGTTCCACCAGGAATCGGAACGCTCATAGGCTTCCTTTCCCCAGCGTCGTTCCACCTCTTCCTGGTATTGCGCATGGTTGTCAAAACCATCGAACATAGTGTCTGTCATGATGTGTTCTCCTTTTTCTAATGAGAGCAGTGTCCGTTCAACCGCGGCAATCTGTCTGGTCAAACGTTCCTTCTCTTGATGGAGCATGTTTACATGGGAGCGCAAGGCTTTCCTCTCGTCTGTCTGACGATCCAACACCTGTTGAATCGTTGACAAATCCAGACCAAGATCACGAAAGAGCAAAATCTGCTGCAGCCTGATCAGAGCCGGTTCATCATACTGTCGAGAGCCGTGATAACTTTTGCTGCTCGGTTTGAGCACACCAATGGCATCGTAATAGCGAAGCATTCGTGTGGTAATGCCTGTCAGCTCAGCGACCTCATGTATTGAAAACTCCATATTCATCAGCGTATGCGTTGACGTAGCGTCAATGTCAAGTTGATAGCTGACACGGCTTGTTTGGGAAGTTTTTCATGGTGGGGGAGTCACAAAGGCTCTGCGCGGCCAGCTCACTCAAGGAGTTCGGACTTCGTAGTTAGGGAAACCGGCTTTTCATTCCATAACTGCTGTAGCTATATGCAATGTATATAACATTGGTCATGATATCAATAAACGTGATGATATCCGATAGAAACTACGTATATGCACACCAGCATGTGAGCCGCTCAACGATGCCTATAATCAGCCCATTCGAAGATAACAGCATCTACGAATGCTTTTTTCCCCGAAGATTGTGTCTGTGTGGGGTAACTATGACTATGGAGGACTCTATGACATACGACCATACTGAGCAAAGTTTCCAGAAGTGGCATGCTCAACGGGTCACAGATCTCAATGCGCCATACGGTTGGCTGTCCTTGGTGAGCCAGGATTGGATCCGTCCGAACGAAGCGTTACGCATTGACCGTGTTCCCGGCACATGGCAGGTGGTGAATGATGATGTCGTGTACACGCCTGATCCAACAGCCACCATCCCTGTATATATTGACGGCAAGGCAGCGAGCGGACCCACTGTGGTCAAGCAGGGGTACAATGAGCGCGCCTCATCGATCGGTTCCGCGGTGGATACAGTGTATGGCGATCTGATCGTTGAAAACATCACCCGCAGCAATGAGCAGGGCGAGCGTATCTGGGCGATTCGTGTGCGTGACCCCAAGGAGTCGGCCGCGAAACAATTCGACCATCTTGACACCTATCCCTGGGATGCTGATTGGATTATTCCAGCCACATTCGAACGTACGGCAGAAAACCCGTATGGTGCTGCAACCGTTGAGCATGGTGTGTTGGAAGACAGCCTGCATATCGGAACTGTGCATGTGACGGTTGATGGACAGGACTATGCCTTGTCGGTCTCCGGGCATCGTCACGGCGATGGCAGCGTCAGCGGTATCGTACACTTCCGAGACACCACCAACGGTACGGAAACATACGGAGCCGGACGTCACATACCGCTGTCGCCTGAAGAACTGGAATCTCTGACATCTCTTGACTTCAACGCGGCGATTTCCTTCCCCTGCGCCTTCACCAACTGGGTGACGTGCCCCCTGCCGCCCCTCGGCAACACCATCGCAAGTGCAATAACAGCAGGGGAAAAGAAAGCTCCGATTATCGTCGAGCGCGTCCAGACTTACATCAAGGAGTAACCTCCACATGCTGCGTGTCAGTGGAGGAAAACACGTTGCAGCTTGTGATTGACTTGATGGTCTCCGACAGGGACATGCCAACGCGCGAGCCTTTCATCCCCATCAGTGCTGCAGCAGGACCCCTAATCGTGACAAGGTAAGTACCGAGTGGGCGAATGGTGTGATACCGCCGACGGAGCGCGTCATCCATGCCGCCGCAATCCACAGGGCAAACAAGGACCAGAGCATCCATAAGATAATCCAGACGAGGCCCGGTATCCGAGTTGCCGCGTCGAGACTGTCGGCATCGGAACCATGCGATTGTCCGCGCGCCCGCTGGGATTGCAGTTCCAACAGGGGACGTATGGAACCGAGTATCAGAAACCACGCCAGACTGTGCGCCGCAATTGTTTGGACACGGATGTCTGCCCACCATGAAATGCCGACGACCAGTGATGCGGTCACCATGATGACGATGATCCCATACATGTTGCGTACCCGTATCAGCAGCGCGAACATCAACGCCACAAGAATCCACAGCGTTGCGGACACATATCCCCGTGCGGCAAGCAGCGATGCGGCAATGCCGAGAACTGCCGGTGCCGGATATCCAGCCATTGCAGTCACCACATACGCAATGCCGTGCGATTTGCCAAAACTGACGGTCTCTCCCGAAGTGTCCGCGTGCAGTCGAACGCTTCCGAGCCGTCTTCCAGAGCATAGGGCAATCAGCGCATGACCGCCCTCATGAATGATGGTTATCAGGTTGCGTGCTATATGCCACACAGGGCGGATACTTACGCAGCATATGGCTATGAGCAGGCTCAACGCCAGCGTTCCCACTCCAGCGGCAGGAGCTTGCGTCAGGGAACTCTCCACAATGGTATGAAGAGTGGTATGAACAATGTTCATGACAGTATTTCACGATCCAATCATTTGATGAGCAACATTCATGATTCTGCATTGTGCCATGCTCTTCTGTGAACTTACTTACAGTGACATCACACCTGGTCGTGCTGGATACTTCTTACTGTCGCGAAATACACGGTCCAAGCCTGCATCTGTAATGCGGGCCCACGATAGCAACGATTCAGAGAGTGAAGGTTAACCCGATAGGGCTCACGTAGTCCGGAATCTTCTGTCGCCTGAAGTTTCAGAGTTACATGCAAGCAATGAACCATAACCAATGAGCCATAATGCTGAAGCAGCATAATCCTCATGGTCTCATCCGTTTCTCATCTCGATTTGTTGTATTGTCATTCTTGGAATGCTAGAACCCGTGAACGGATTTTGGAATGTCTATGGAATGCATGTGAGTGTGCAGCCTGTAACAAGCCATGTCAAGGAGTAGTGAAACAGCAGATGCCCAAAGTTGTGGATCATGACAAGCGTCGCATGAGCATTGTCAGAGCCTATCTTGAGCTGGTTGGCGAAAGGGGCATGCCTGAAGCCAATTCACGGGCTTTGGCCCAGAAAATGGGCATTTCGAACAGCCTGTTGTGGCGATATTTTGACGATATGAACCAGCTCATCGAACAGGCATATCGTACCATCACCGAGGACACCAATGCACGGATTCAACGCTCGGTTCACGGCAGGTGCGGAGTGGAAGCATTCAATCGAGCACTTGACGAGATTTTTCCAATTTCATATGAGTCCCGAATCGAGGCCAAGATCGCAGTGAGCTTCTGGGGACTGACCGTAGCGACCAGAAGTCAGGCGCCTGTGACACTTCATGAGATAGGTGAGTGGTCGCAACTGCTGTCGTCCTTCTTGGAGCAGGCTATTGAGCGCGGGGAAATCGCTGCAACTACGCCAGTGCTTGCCATAGTCCGCATGGCTTTGGCGACGGGCATTCAGGCTCAGGTCGAGTTTGCGCTCACGCTGTCTGAATCGATTGCCAAGGATTTGCGCAACTCGGTGCATGACATGCTCTCCATTGTCGCCGTATAACTGTGCAACGCTTTCTCGGGCACTGTCGCCGGTTTTATCGCGTATTGCCTTAAGCGGTTTTCCATGTTGCGACGTGCATAGGTTGAAAAATGATGAACGTAGAGAGATTGATGCCGTCTTTTTTCGTGCTGCTTCGAGTTTTGTTGCCTTTTTTGAGTATTCCTCGAATCGTGTGGTGTCGCTGTGCTGTTATCAGGCCATTCCGGACGTGTTTGATGGCTTGTTTTTGGCCTTTTTTCGAAGCTTGTCGAAAAAAGGCAACAAAACTCGTATCCCGCAGTGAGAACGGCAGTATCCTTCTTCGCAATCATGATAAATATCTTTCACCTGCAATGCCCGCACGAGATAATGGTAGGAATTTCCATCTCACGATAAGAGGACTCTGGCTTCTTAGCTTGAAGATGAGTCGTAATGATTGCGCTGCCTACTGTTTACAGTGAAGCGTTCGTGCTAGGCGCTGAATGTCAAAGTCTTGAAGGAGCTTTTGAACGAGTCATGCATATTGAAAACATAGAGCATCGTCAGCAGCTGCGCAGTGATTGCATCAGGAAGGACTGCATAAGAAACAAGTGAACTGCTTTTAGTGCTGTTCTTGGTTCCTTCACTCAGGTGAGTGCGCATATATGGGTATGGGTATAGGAGCGTATGCGTTCAGTGCATCCGTCAGGGAGGGCAGTGGCTTGCTTGCTCTCAAAGACCCATAACAAGCGTTGCGCTCCGAACTGGTTGACGCCTCCTCCTGTCGATTTGATTTCGGCTGTGTTTCGTCTCGAAACATGCACGACAACTGCACGACATTAAAAAGAGCACTTGCTCATTTATAAATGTCCTAGCGGCTGATGAACGCCATAAACTAAGCCGCTTAGGCTACCAGCCTAAACATATTCCATCTCATGCTGTTGCACACATGCCATCGGCCACACACGGTTTCGAGCCTCACAAGGGTACTGGCTGCATATGGTTTTTCGATAGCATGCGCTTTTCCGACAGCAGAGATGAGATAGATCAGAAAGGCGTAGACAATGAGCATTAGCAATACTTCAGATGAAGGTCTGTCAGCAGCGTCCCCATCTTCTCAACCGGCAGCCCTTTCAGGATCACTCGGCGTGGGATCCATAGTATTCATGGTGGTGGCCGCAGCGGCACCGCTTACGGTTATCGGCGGAGGTACCCCGGTAGGTATTCTCTTGGGCAATGGGTCGGGATTCCCCACAACATATATCGTTGCAGGCATAGCTCTGGCCCTGTTTTCAGTCGGATTAAGTGCCATGGCACGTTTTGTGCCTAAAGCAGGCGCATTCTTTGCGTATATCGGAAAGGGACTGAATCCAACGTGGGGATTGGGAGCCGCCATGCTGGCACTGATCTCATACACGGCCATACAGATTTCCGTATATTGCCTTATCGGCTTGCAAATTGCTGTAGCACTGCAATCATTCTCGATTTCAATTCCATGGTGGGTGTGCTCACTGGGCGTGCTGACTGTGACAGCTCTTCTCGGGTATCGGCATATTGACATGAGTTCAAAGGTGCTGGGCGTGCTGCTGGTCGGTGAGATTGCGGTGATTGTGGTGCTGTCCGTAGTTATCTTCGCAACCGGAGGTGCAAGCGGCATACATGTTGGACCGTCATTCTCTCCATCGGCATTCGTATCCGGTTCACCGGGTGTTGCCTTCATGTTTGGCATTGCCAGCTTCATTGGGTTTGAATCAACGGCAATTTATCGCAGTGAAGCCAAGAATCCCGATACTACGATTCCTCGTGCCACCTATATTGCCTGTGCCTTCGCCAGCATCCTGTATGTCTTCGCATCTTGGGCACTCGTAACCGCCTGGGGTTACGACTCGGTGGTAGAAGTGGCAGGATCGACGCTCGAAGCCGGCAACATGCTGCAGATGACCGGCGAGCGATATGTTGGCGGATGGTATGCAGCCGTGATCAGCGTATTGCTCATCACGAGCCTGTTCGCCTGCGTGCTGAGTTTTCATAACGTTCTGGCACGGTATATGCATGCGATGGGCAACGCAGGTGCCTTGCCGCGCGCCCTTGCCCAAACGCATCGGAAGCACCATTCACCTGCCGTGGCATCGCTCGTGCAAACGGCCACAGCACTGCTGGCGCTGGGCATCATTGCAGCCAGCAACATGGATCCATATGCACAGGGGTTCACCTGGTTCTCAGGCGTGGCCACGGCAGGATTCGTGACGCTCATGCTGCTCACATGCGCCAGCGTGATCGTATTTTTTGCAAGGCAGAAGCAATTGAAGGCAAATCTGTGGCAGCGAAACATTGCACCGGCTTTGGGCGGAACCATTCTCACTGTTTTTCTGGTGATGATCGTGATGAATTTTCCGCTGCTTGTCGGTGACAGTGATGCTGCGGGTAATCCCCAGGCGGGTGTGCTGACATATGGCCTGCTTGGTCTGTTGCTTGCATTCTTTGCTGCTGGCGTTGTTCAAGCGCTCATTCTCAAGGCACAGAGTCCAGAACGGTACAACACGATGCTCGAATTCATCTCGTGAGCTTCGTACCATCTCAGAATTTCCATACGTGCGGCCGCATAGAGCATGACTTGGTGCGGTCGCGCCCACGCCCACCATCACCGTCACCTACAGCACATATTCCACACGACTCAGCTGTGTGGATGCGTACAAACCCTGCAAATCATACAGACCATATAATCCCGATCAACAAGGAGTATCTCATGAATGATGTGAAAACCGTGTACCCCGATTTCATCACCCTTGATGAATCGCTTGCACTGAATTCTAAGCGTGTAGAAGAGTTGCAACTCGCTCATATGAACCAATATCGAACGCAGATTGGCCTTTCTGCAGGACTGACCTTTGACATCGTCAAGGCAGAAGGCTGCCATATGTGGGATTCGGATGGCAACAAGCGTCTCGATTTCATTGGTTGCGTGGGCGTTTACGTTCTAGGTCATAACAATCCACGAATACGCGATGCCGTACTGCGATACCTTGAAACGAATCCGCTCACCATGGATCCCATGGCACTCAAGCCCGTGACAGCCGCATTCGCACACAATATGGCACTGGTCACTCCCGAACTGACGCGAACCGTCATCAATGGCGGAGGGGGAGCCGAAGCGAACGAAGTGATACTCAAGATGTGCCGTATCGCTTCTGCGCGCACCAAAACAGGCAAGACAAGAATCGTATCCACACTCAACTCCTTCCATGGCAAGACCACAGGTGCCGTCAATGCCGGTGGCAAGGATGTGTGGCGACGCTGGCAGACCCCGGTTCCGGGACATGTCTATGTGCCGTATGGCGATGTCGAGGCCGTTGAAGAGGAGTTCAAGAAGAACGATGTCATCATGTTCATCGCTGAACCCATTCAAGGTGAGGGGGGCATTGTCGTGCCACCAGACGACTACTTCTACAAGATTCGCGAGCTCTGCGACAAATATGACGTGTATATGGTGCTTGATGAAGTGCAGGCGGGGTCTTGCCGCACCGGTTACATTTGGGCCCACCAGTATTATCAGGGTCTCGTGCCAGATGCCTTCACCTTTGCGAAAGGCATCTCCGATGGCGTGCTGCCGGTTTCGGGCGTGCAAGTCAAGGAAGAGCTGTATATGGCTGCATATGGTTCCTTCGACAGCGCCATGATGCATACGGCAACATATCAGGACAACAATATATCTGCTGCCGTTGCATTGAGTTCGCTGCAATTCATGATTGAAAACGACGTAGCCGGCCAGATACGTGAACGCAGCGCTTATGTATGGAATGAATTGGAGCTCATCCGTCAGTCGTATCCGACGGCATTGGAAGAAGTGCGCGGACGCGGTTTCATGATCGGTCTGAAATTCGGTAAGGACGAAGACGGCGTCGGCTATGCGAATGCCATTGGCACAATACTTGCGCAAAAACATCGCGTCCACACCATGACATCGATCAATGACGACACCATTCTGCGCGTATACCCCAACATCGCCACCACGCAGGAAGATTTCGATTGGTTCTTGCAGGCTCTCAAATCATCGATTGCCGAGGTTGTGCAAGCCTGATGCATGGACAGGTTAACAATCCATCCAGATGAACAGTGTTGCAATAGAAGACGATAATGCGCCGATCAGCAATTGAGCTCGGCGCATTATTGGTTATTCGCTGCGTGTTATTCCATATGCAATATGGATGAAAAACTTACTGCGCATAATCGGCATCAATGCGACGGAGGAGGTGAAGCAATGGGAAAGAGTTGTTTGCTGGTTCAACGCATCAGCGCGTACATTATCGACGAACAGTTCAGACCTGATGAACGGTTGGGGACGGAACGTGAACTTGCAGAGCGGTTCGGTGTCACTCGCAGCGAATTGCGTTGTGCACTTGAGACTATGGAAACACAGCATCAGGTCAAACGTATTATCGGACGCAAAGGGGGAGTGGTCGTTGCAGACAACCGTCTGGAACGTAACCTGAACTCCATAGATTCGATGCGTGAGATAGCGCGAAAGCAGTCGTTCAACCTTACGACTCAAGTGATCAATAAGCGAATGCGCAATGCAGAGCCTTACGAACGCAGAACGTTTGGTATGCAGCAAGGCCAGGATGATCGCGTATATTGCATTACTCGATTGCGACGAATCGACACCCAGCCGGTATGCGCTGAAACTTCAGTGGTGCCAGTTGCCTTATTTCCCAACATCATTCACATGAACCTCGATTCGATGGCAGCACTGTTCAGTGACGTGTTTCATATGCCACCCCACTCCAGCCAGGAATCTCTGGAAACAGTCACTGCAAATAGTGCCATTGCATCATTGTTGGCTCTTCATGCGAACGATATGATTATGCGCGTGACCCGACTGTCGTTGAACACTCATTCACGCGTTTTCGAAATTGGCAGTGAATGCTACCGCCCCGAAAGAGTACGCTTCCATCTCAATAAATTAGGCTACGTTCGTCACTCAGGGGTTGGCGCATATTCCGCCTAACGATATTGATATCCGCAGCGTCAAGACAATATCGAACTGCAACGTTCATGCTGTTATAAACCGTCACTATATACCGCCGCTATACACCGCCACATCCGTATGTTGTGATTGCACATCGACGATGTAAATGGCTAGTTACTTCTCTGTAAAACCACTCTTTTGAGGCCGCATGCCAGCACTATTGCAAGTGTTCCTGGCATACCGTTGTATTAATGAGCACGTGGTCACTATTACGAGTGCTCTCGTCCGAACACTGGAAACGAAGGAGCATCGCATGACGGTCAACACACAGGACAGTGCCACATGGCTACCGTTAAGTGGACTTGAGCCAGGCTTCAACGAAAATAAGGCGACAAGCGTTCCGACTGACCATGTGGATGGCACCACACTCACCACCCGGAATGATGCGGGGACTACCATACGGCATGTATTTCGCAATGGGCTTTTGGAATGGGACATCCAAGATGGCCAGCAGTCAGGAGTGGACGCATATGAGGCGTTTATGGTCGATGATGGACTGCTCTATGTACAAGTACATCACCGTGACATTCCAGACGAAGCCGTTGCAATCATCTTTGATCTTCGTGCAGGCACATGTCTGTCGGTTTTGAACTGTGCAGGTAGAACGCCACAAGGGTCCGAACCAGGACACACCGGAGTGTCCCAGAGCTTCATACCCTCCATCATTGTGGAGCATGAAGGCGAGCGTGGACCCCTACCGCATCCAACCAATGCTCTGATTGGACGTCGCGTGCGTTGGGAATACAGCGAAAGCCACACTTACGAACATGTGTACATTAATTCCGAATGGTACACATGGCACTGCATCTCCGGTCCTGAACGAGGACAGGCAGATACGGATCTGTGCACGTATTACGAGATTCGCAAAGGCATCTACGTATTTGCTTGGCGGGAGAAGGTAATCCCATGTGCAAGCGTCACCGTTGCGGATCACAGGGATGTAAGCAATATCAGATCTTGGGGGATGCTGTTCGGTCCAGACGACCGCAAGGAAGGATACATCCATTTCACCTTCGGCGCGAAGGGCCATCTCACTTCAATCAATTCGTACTAGTGCCAGATTCAAGTCGAAAGGATCATGTCATGCATGACGCAGCCGCTGATTCACCAGATCATTATGAGCACAATGTTCGTCCTGTCGTCATAATCACCGGCGGGGGGAGCGGTATCGGACAGGAGTGCGCACGTCACCTTGCAGCACACCAATGGGAAGTTGTCATCGCTGGACGGAGGGCGCAGGCTCTTGAACATGTATCAAACGAAATCGGTGCCACCGCTGTCACATGCGACATTGAGAGTCCCCAGCAGTGTGAGGAGCTCATCAACACAGTTGCCGCACGATTTGGCAGGCTTGACGGTTTAGTACTATCCGCCAGCGCGTCATTCGCCGGTCCTTTCAATTCGCTGTCTCACGAACGGTGGAGCACAACGGTGCAGACAAATATTGTCGGTAATGCCGATCTATGCCGTCAGGCATTACCTCTACTTGCCAAGTCTCAGGGATCCATTGTCGCGGTCTCATCTCTTGCAGCTCTGCGAGCATCGTCGTACATGAGTGCCTATGCAGCTTCAAAAGCTGGTTTGAGCATGTTGATTCAATCGCTCGCGGTTGAATTCGGCAGTAAAGGTGTCAGGGCCAATGCCGTATGCCCCTGCTGGGTGCGAACAGACATGGCAGACCGTTCCATGGAACTGCTCATGCAGCGTCATGGGATTGATCTTGACGAAGCATATCGGATTGCATGTGCTTACGTTCCTTTGCAAAGGCCTGCACGGGCGGATGAAATATCTCCTCTTGTGTCATTTCTCCTGTCGTCTCAGGCATCATTCATAAACGGTGCCATCATTCCGGTCGATGGTGGAGCCAGCGCGGTCGATGTCGGAGCATTGGGATTTCGCTCATGAACCAGCATTCACATAACTGCCGTTCCTCACATCATCCCAGAGTCGGCTGCTTGGCCGTAATCCCATCCAGTACCTGAAGTCAGACAACACAAAAGAGAGGAAAATTATGAAGATCTCAACAATGCGCAAGGCGCTATCCATAGTGGCTGCAACGATGCTACTGATTCCCCTGGCTGCCTGTTCCAACGGCGAATCCTCCTCGGGAGGGTCAAGCTCCTCCAAGGGAGCTGTGGCTGTGAGCTTCCCCAGTCGGGAAGTCACCATATGGAATGACACGACTGATGTCATCAAAAAGAATGTGACCGCTCAAGGCTACGAATTCCTATCAGATAATCCCGAATGGGATATACAGACGCAGGTCGCCGACTGGCAGTCATGGATATCACGCGGTGATGTCAAGGCTATATTCGGTTTCCCGGCACAGGTGGATTCCTTCGTCTCTGTAACTGCGCAAGCCAAGGCAGCTGGAATACCCGTGCTTGGCTATTCAGTACCGTGGGAAGGCACTACACAATATTTGGCACTTGATCTCAAAGGCGCTGGAAAACAAGCCGGAGACGGCACTGTGGCTTGGATCAAGGAGACGTATCCAGATAAGAAAATCGGTGTCGGCGTTCTCGCTGATACGACCGAAGATCTTGGCAAACTACAGCAGGAAGGCATCATCGACTCGCTTAAAGCGTCGGGACTGGATATCGACGTGTATGAGCTTGAAGCCCAAAGCCGTGAGGATGCCTACAATAACGCCCAAAGCGCCCTCGTCGCACACCCTGAAATTCGGGCTTGGGTCAGCATCTCCGGTGATATGGCACTCGGCGCAAGACAAGCCACCTTGGATGCAGGGTTGCAGGAAAGTGAATTCTCAGACATTGCCACCGATGCAACCCAAGAGGGGTATCAGCTCATCAAAACCGGTACCAGCATGATTCGTGAAGCATACTGCTTTACCCCCGACACCATCGGTGATGCCATGTCCACCATGCTCATAGATGCTGCTGAGGGCAAGAAAGTCAGTAAAGCCGAGGTAAGTGTCACGAAGGTTGATGCCAGCAACGTGGATAAATATCTGTAGAGTTCGACGAGATTCTTCCGCTGGAACGCAGGAAAGAGCAAGGAGGCGGCATCATGCCACAGAGGTCTGGACGCATGATAGGACGATTTCAACTTGAGAATGTAGTTGTTGATTTTGGCATCAACAGGGCAATCGATCATGTCAGCATGGACATCCAGCCTGGACAGATTGTCGGCTTGCTTGGTCACAACGGCGCAGGCAAGTCCACAATCCTCAATCTTGCCAGCGGAGCCATAACCTGGACTTCAGGGCATTTCCGGATTGATAGCGAGGACATACCACCCGGTTCCACCCCAAAAAATCTCGCGGAACTGGGTGTCGCGGTTATTCACCAGGAACCCTCCCTGATCCCTTCCCTCAGCATATTTGCCAACATGTGTCTTGGCCGGCGCTTTTCGCTCGGTACACGAAGCTCTCGCAAACGCCAGCTGGCGGCCAAGGCTTTGCATGATTTGGGCGTAGAGGTGGATATAGATTCACCGGTCAGCACGCTGACGCTTGGTCAACGTCAGATGGTTGATCTTGCGCGCAGCACGATGTCCGCGGATATTCGAGTTCTGCTCCTCGACGAGCCAACAGCCGCATTGGGACCTTCGCAAACTGAGGAATTGCATGGTCTGATACGCAAGTTCGCCGCTCGGGGAACAAGCGTGCTGTACGTGTCACATAGGCTGCCCGACATTCTCGATATCTGCGAGCGGATAATCGTTCTCAATGCAGGGAGATTGATAATGGATGCGCCTTCGGAAGGGCTGTCATTGGCGGATCTTTCAAATGCGCTCGCACCAGGGTTGAAGAAAGAGACCAAAACAGCGAGCGCGTCATCGGGCAAAGCCATGCTTGATGTGCAATTAAGCCAAAGCAGCGTAAAGGCTTCGGAAGCTGAGGTTGTCGGGTTATACGGCATGGCTTCGGGAAGTCAGTTTGACATCGCTGCTGAATTGTTCGGACTGTCTGCCGATGCTCGGGATGTGATATCTCGAATAACTCTGGCAGGCAGTAACTACCGTGTTTCAGATCCACGCAAGGCGATGAAACGTGGCGTGTTTTATGTCCCGATGGACAGGGATGTCGAAGGATTGATAGGCGACGTTGCTGCAAGCACCAATATTCTGTTGCCTTGGTATCACCATATTGGAGGTCGGTGGCATATTGGCCCAAACTTTGGCAACGACCTGTACGAGCGTTGCCGCAAGGAACTGTCCGTGATAGGCCCTGATGGCAATACACCCATCTCTCAATTCAGCGGCGGCAATCGTCAGAAACACTTGCTGGCGCGGTGGATGTTCCCTGCGCAATCACGATTGCTCGTGCTTTCGCAGCCAACCCAGGGCGTTGACATTGGAGCCAAGCAGGACATCGTTCGTGCTGTCAGGAACAAAGCCAAACAGGGCACGTGCATTATCGTTGCCAGCTCTGAGGCAGACGAAATAGTCAGCATGTGCGATAGGGCATATGTGGTGGTTGGCGGTTCAGCATTGCAATATTCCGATAGTGATCTTAACGAAGAGCACCTTCTTCAGGGGCTTCTCACCTTATCGCAATCCGCATCCGTGCAGCGCAGTGAAGAAATGGAGCACCAATGAAGCACAGCAATATGGGGAAAGTGAAAATACTCCTCGCACAAAACGGCATTTTTTTGGCGATGATTGTCGTGGCACTTATTTTTGGTGCCATCAATCCCAGATTTCTGTCCGTCGGAAACCTTATGACCATTCTGCAACAGATTGCAGAACTCGGAGTAATCTCATTCCCCATTGCCTTCGTGGTGATGATGGGATGCGCCGACATGTCAGTTGGTTCGGTCGCCTCGTTGGCTGCCGTTCTGGGCGGCACGGTTATGGTCAGAACATCAAGCATCGGCCTCGGCATTCTTGCGGCCCTGGCATTCGGTCTTGTCGCCGGCCTGATCAATGGTTTTCTGGTCGCATACATGCGTTTGAACACTTTTGTTGTCACACTCGGTTTTCTGAGTGTCTGGGGTGGTTTGGCGATGTTCTTCACCAACGGCAAAACAGTGACGCAGCTTCCCACGCCATTTCTTCTGTTCGGATCGAGAAAAGTGCTTGGTGTTCCCGTTCAAATTCTTATACTTGCGGCCATGATTGTGGGTTCCTGGTACTTGCTGAATCGCATGGCTAAGGGTAAGGAAATTCTTGCCATAGGCGGTAATCGTAGAGCGTCCTACCTGATGGGCATTAGTGTTCGCCGCACACAAATGCTGGTTTTGGCATGCGCAGGCATGTTCGCTGGGCTTACTGGCATTCTCCTCACCGCAAAGTTGGGCGCTGCCGCTCCGAGCGTGGGTTCAGGGCTTGAACTATCTGCGCTTACCGTCGTGCTGCTTGGAGGTGTCGCCTTCGAAGGTGGTACCGGACGAATCAGCGGCGTGCTCGCAGGACTGCTGTTTGTGGGAGTCCTGCAGAATGGTCTGATAATTCTGGGGGTTTCCGCCTACCTGAAAACCGTTTTCACCGGCGCGGTCCTTGTTGTTGCGGTGATGCTTGACAAATCAATCCATCGCATCGTGACCTCAGCGTGGAAGGACATGACATCCGCAAAGAATGTCCCTTCACCATCGGATTCGCATGATCCTGCAACAGTTCCCGACACTTCGCAAAGCATAGTGGCACCGACACAGAATGCACTCCAGCAGACCCAGGGCAGGTCCTATCCCTTGCACACGGACCGCCCACAGGCAACGGAAGTGTAAGAGAGACATACGTCAACCAGATATCAACCAAGCTGGCATCGCTCGGCCGAACAGGAGATGAAAGAATGAACAACGCTGCACAATTGATCGTCAGAATGTCTTCCGAAGATGAATCTGCGTCGATTCACACCATGGATGAACAACAGCCGCATATTCGCGCATTTGCAGTCATCGATGGCATAATCACAGCAACGAGTCATGATGCAGACGGCTTGACCTCGCTGGAAGACATCAATACAAGGGTGCTCACGATTCCGTCAGGGCAGACGGTTCTGCCTGGATTTGGTGACGTGCATCTGCATCTGCTGCTTGCTGGACATCGGATAACGCATGAACTGGAAATTCAACTCGACTGGAACACGCAGCAGATTCTTGCCGCGGTGGAACAGTATGCAGCAACGGCTGATCCGCAACGTTGGATAGAGGGCGGGTGGTGGAGCATGCTGGAGATGGATGTGTTGAACAATCCTGACATGCTCGCACAATTTGATAAAGCCAGCAGGGGAATCCCCATGCTGCTGCGAGACGAGTCCGCACATAACCGGTATGTGAATACCAGCGCTCTGCGATTGATGGGCATCAATCCTGATAATGCATCCGAATATTCACCTGAGGTGATTGTGGATGCGCAGGGTCGTGCAACAGGCATGCTTGTTGAATCCGCCTCAAGATGGGCAGAGGAAACCATGGAGCGCACAACCAAGCGATACCCCGACGAGGTTGCCACTTCGTTGGAGGCAGCCATAGCCAGCATGAACGAGCGAGGCTTCACACTAGTTCAGGACTGTGGCACTGGTGAGAACATGATGGAGGCACTCCATGCCCTTGACGCTGAGCATAGGCTCAATTCGTGGGTAGTGACATCGGCGTCAATCAATGACAAAATTTTCGGTTTCACTCCCATCGGAGAAGAACTGATTCATCGTTCCAAAAATTATCAGGGCACAAGACTGTATACCACCTTCTCCAAAATTTTTGAGGATGGCATACCAACATCGCACACCGCATTTGTTCATGAAGCCTATCTGCCTGACGAAAACTTTGGTGAGGCTTGGCACGGCAGCGCTAATTTCTCTGCCGATGAACTGGTCTCATGGATGGCATTACTGAGCCAAGAGCACATGGGCGTGACCATTCACTGCACCGGCGATGCTTCGGTGACTCGTGTTCTTGATGCCGTGGAGCTTGCCGAGCAGCAGGGCATTCGAGTGCCGGTCCATATTGCCCACGGTGAATTCATTCAACAATCTGATTATCAACGTATGCGTGACCATGCAGTGACTTTGGACATCAGCCCGCAATTATGGTATCCCAGCTCATTCCAGGAAGGTGCCTTTGGGAACATGCGGGAAGATATCAGGAACAGTGCCTGCCTGTTTCGAGATCAGATTGATGCTGGCATTCTTCTGGCAGGAGGTTCGGACTGGCCATGCTCTCCCGACCCGAGCGCATGGTTTGGCATTCATGGTTTGGTCACGCGAAGCAATCCTCATGGAAATTATCCCGGGGCAGTGTATCGAGCGGATCAGGCGATCACCTTGGATGAAGCCATTGCTGCGTTCACCATCAATGTTGCCCGAGCCACGGGCCTTGAGCAACGCACCGGTTCCATCAGCGTCGGCAAATCGGCGGACTTCCAAATTGCTCCCAATCCTTATACCTGCCCAACTGACGAGATCAGAAACATTACAACAACTGCCACATATATCGCAGGTGAAGCTGTCTACCAGCGGTAGGCGAGTTTTTCCCAACAACTCATAACAACTCATAACAACTCATAACAACTCATTCCCAGCAACTTTTTCCCAACATACGGTGAGTAGGAGCAAGCATGCCATATGCATCGAAATCTTTGATCGTTCAGGCACCCGGAGAGCAATTCAAGCAGGGAAGCATCGATAGGCGTGATGTTGGCAGTGACGATGTGAGGATACGGATAGCATGCTGCGGCATATGTCATTCGGATCTCCATCAAGCCCACGGTGATTGGCCTGACACGATATTCCCTATGGTTCCCGGGCATGAAATAGTGGGCGTCATAGAAGAAATGGGCGCAGACGTTCCTGATGACTTCTTCTTAGGCCAGCGTGTGGGTGTCGGTTGCTTCGTGGACAGCTGTGGAGCATGTCGAGCCTGTCAACAAGGGTATGAGCAGTTCTGTCGCAAAGGTCAGGTTTCAACGTATAACGCTCGCGATTACGACGGTGAAATCACCTACGGTGGCTATAGTGCTTCGATGACCGTTAAGGCACGGTACGTGATAGCGATTCCTGATGCCCTCGACTCATTCGATGCTGCCCCACTCCTATGTGCAGGCGTAACGCTGTTTTCGCCGCTTGAACGTTGGCAGATAGGGCAAGGTTCAAACGTGGCCCTGATAGGAATGGGTGGTATCGGACATATTGGCGTTCAGCTGGCTCATAGCCTCGGCGCTCGGGTGACGGTCATCGGTAGAAATGCAGCTAAACGCGAGGATGCACTCAGATTCGGTGCCGACCGCTATCTGAGTATCGAGGAGATGCATGCAGATGACTCTCTGCTCGCTTCGTTTGGCATGATTCTGAACACTACCGCTGGCGTGAACGATCTTGAATGGTATTTGTCACTTCTTGATGTCAACGGGGTGTATGTGCCTCTGGGACTTGGGGATGCGAATCTGTCATTCTCGCCTCCATCACTGTTCTGGAACAACCGCACAGTTGCTGGATCGCTTATCGGCGGCATCGCAGCGAACCAGCGTTCCATCGATTATTGTGCAGCGAACGATGTCCGACCCGAAATAGAAGTCGTGAAGGCAACGCCTGAGGGATTGAATGCCGCATACGAACGGCTCGCCAAGTCTGATGTGCGCTACCGCTTTGTGCTTGACATGACACCTTTGCAGTAATGCAGAGCGCATCATCGCAGCGCATGTCATCATATGTAGTCTTCATCGCACAGTAAAGAAAGAGATGTCATTGCCGATGCATAGTCACAACGAAAACCATGAACCAACGGATATACCTTCAGCTGGAGTTCCGCACAAGGCTCAGGGGGAGTTCTTCAATCATCAGAAGAAGAATTGCAACGTTGGGGGCATATTCGCCACTGTTCTATCGTGAGCCACTGGAAATAGTCAGCGCTGAAGGCGTATGGATGCATGATGCCAAGGGAGATCGTTATCTCGACGCGTACAACAATGTACCTCATGTGGGGCACAGCAACGAACGTGTACGCCTTGCAGTGTCACAGGCACTGTCCTCGGTAAATGTGAATAGCAGATATATTACGAGAATGCCAATCGACTATGCAGAGCGCCTGCTGGCATTGTTTCCCAAACAGCTTGATCGCATGTTCTTCGTGAATTCAGGGTCGGAAGCCAATGAGCTCGCCCTACGAATCGCACGTCAGAAAACGGGAAACCGAGGAATCATAGTATCCGACTTCTCATACCATGGCAACACCACAGCACTGGCTGAAATGACCACCGGTCTCACCGTGCATGAGACCCTCGGCAGCCATGTTCGAGCAATCACCATTCCCGATCTCGGCACATGTGTCGAAGCGAAGGATCAGCGTGATCTCACGGCACACGCATTGGAATCAGTCGATCAAGCCATAGCATCCTTGCAAAGTGAGGGATATGGTGTTGCAGCGGTTATCATCGATCCCATATTTTCCACAGAAGGCATGCCAACTCCGGGACAGGAGTTCATCAGCGGACTTGTGGACAGAGTGCATAAGGCTGGCGGCATGTATATTGCCGATGAGGTGCAGTCAGGTTTTGGAAGAACAGGATTGCACATGTGGGGTTTCCAACATTTCCACAGACTCCCTGACATCGTCACTCTGGGCAAACCCATGGGCAACGGGTTACCTATCGGCGCTGTTATCGCCGAAGGCGAGATCATCAATCATTTTGCTGCAGAAAACCAATATTTCAATACCTTTGCAACCACCCCGGCATCATGTTCTGCGGCCATGGCGGTGTTGGACGAAATGGAAGACAAGACACTCATGGGCAATGCTGCGGTGGTGGGCGCATACCTCAAGCACAGGCTGGAAAGTTTGCGCACACACCATGATGAAATCCATAGCATCCGCGGAAGTGGATTATATATCGGCATCGAGCTGTCATATGAAGGGGAGGCGCTGGGGAAATATGCTGCCGATATAGTCGAAGGCATGAAATCCTTGAAAGTGCTGCACAGTCGGATAGGCAGATATGACAATATTCTGAAAATTCGACCGCCTCTCGTGTTCTCGCAGGAACACGCTGATATGTTCTGCACAAACCTTGACATCGCACTCCATCAGGGCCGCTGCCAATGACTTCCCATACGGAGCATATGTTGAGTGGTGAGAATCCTTCTGACAGCACAGCACCATGTGACAACACAGCACCATGTGACAGCACATCACCAAGTGACAGCACAGGGTCTGGGTATGCCGCCTTACAAGCAACAGCTCTGACATCACTATGTGAACGTGGCACTTGGTTGTTTGAGGCGGTATGCGCACAATGGGGATTTTCTCGCAGGCAAACGACCATGGCTTTGCTGTCCGTTTCTGAAAATGCCACATACATGCTTCGTGATGCCAACGACGAACGCTTCGTAATACGAGTGTCCCGCCCCGGATATGTTTCTGGAGCCTCCAGCATAGAGTCTGAAATGCTATGGGTTCAGGAGCTTGATCAGTGCTCTGGCATCAAAGTCATTCAGCCAGTGCCTAAACGTGACGGATCTCTTGTGGCAACCGTCGCTGATGACAGTCACCATGTCTGGTTCTGTGTCTGTACCCGTTGGATCCAAGGTGAAATTCTTGACATTGATCGTCAGCCCCTGAACAGTTTCTTCGCCCTCGGTTCCATAAGCGCACAATTGCATGAATATGCGAGAAGTTGGAAACCACCTGAGTGGTTCCAGCGCTTCAGTTGGGACATCCCAGACATGATAGGACCTCGCGCTCGCTGGGGTGACTGGTCGTGCTGGCCTATGAACAGTGCCACTGCGCAGCTGTTAGCGCTGGCTCAGCGCCATGCCTTGGATATACTCGCCGAATACCCAAGGTCCCGTGATCGTTGGGGGCTGATACACGCAGATTTGCGCCTATCAAACGTGATGTATACCGATGATTCCTACACGGTCATAGATTTTGATGATTGCGGATATGGATGGTTCATGTTTGATTTTGCATCGTCCCTGTCAATGCTTGAACACACCAAAGATGCCACACGGCTGGCTCGCGAATGGCTGAAGGGATACGAGAGTGTGCGACACCTGGACTCAGACGACATTGCCGCTGCAACAGCACTATCCATGCTCCGGCGGTTGCAGATATTGGGGTGGTCACAGACGCGCGGGACGCAGGCATTGCCAACTGAATTTGTAACAACACAGTTATCAGGAACGGTTGAGGTCGCCAAAAAGTATCTCAACGATCCCCTGTGGATTGTTCATCGTTGATGAGTCAATTGACTCATCAATTGACTAACATTGACACGTGTTCAGCAATACGTATCGGCACAAGGTATGCGTTTTCCACTCATGCAACTGATATGCGCATGCAGCCGTGATATTCCTCAGACTGCCTGGGCATATGGAGTCGGAACGATTTGATCGAATGCCATGTTCTTGTCTCCGTCACCTCATATGGTGTCGTTTGTCAAATATCGCACACCCGGGTATGGGTGTGCACACACAGTCCAGGCCTGCACCCTGTAACGCGGGCCCACGATAGCAAGGACGGCATCATGGCACAGTCGACCATCTCCATATCACTCAACGACGAAGCGAAGGAGGTGGACAGCACTCAGTCCGGCACTGATCTCTTTGCGGATGACAAGAACATCATCGCGGTAAGAATCAACGGCGAGCTCAAGGATTTGTATACACCCTTGCACAATGGTGACAGCGTTGAATCCGTTGCACTTGACAGTGTCGATGGCATCGCCATCATGCGTCACTCCTGCACGCATGTGATGGCTCAGGCAGTTCAGATCATTCGTCCTGACGCGAAGCTGGGGATAGGCCCCGTCATCGATGACGGATTCTATTACGACTTCGATGTCGACAAGCCTTTCACTCCAGACGATTTGAAGGCCATTGACAAGGAAATGCACCGCATCATCAAGTCGTCGCAACGTTTTGAGCGTCGCGTCGTCACCGAGGAAGAGGCTCGTGAGGAAGAGCACAATCAACCTTACAAACTTGAGCTTATCGGCGTCAAGGAAGCTGAAATCGACAGCGACATCGCCACGGAAGTTTCCACCGGCGAACTGAGCATGTATGACAATGTTGACCGCGATGGCAAGGTGGTATGGAAAGACCTGTGCAAGGGGCCTCATCTGCCGAACACACGTTTCATCAAGTCCTTCAAGTTGCTGCGTACGGCAGCGGCTTACTGGCGTGGTGATGCAAAGAATCCGATGCTGCAACGCATCTACGGCACTGCCTGGCCGAGCAAGGACGAGCTCAAGGCCTATATGAATCGCATGGAAGAGGCAGCCAAGCGCGACCATCGCAAGCTTGGCGCAGAGATGGATCTGTTCTCCTTCCCCGATGAAATCGGACCTGGTTTGCCTGTGTTCCACCCCAAGGGTGCCGCCGTCATCAACGCGATGGAGGACTACTCGCGTGAACAGCATCGCAAGCATCATTATTCATTCGTGCAGACACCGCATATCACCAAAGGGCATCTCTATGAGATTTCCGGCCATTTGCAGTGGTACAAGGATGGCATGTACCCGCCGATGCATCTGGATGAAGAGAAGGATGCCGACGGCAATGTGACCAAGCAGGGCTTCGACTATTATCTGAAGCCCATGAACTGCCCGATGCATAACCTGATCTTCAAGTCACGCCAGCGCTCATATCGTGAGCTGCCGCTCCGTCTCTTTGAATTCGGCACCGTCTATCGTTACGAAAAGTCTGGCGTGGTTCATGGCCTTACCCGTGTTCGCGGCTTGACTCAGGATGATTCCCATATTTATTGCACGCGAGATCAGATGAAGGACGAGCTGAAGAGTCTGCTGAACTTCGTGCTGGGTCTGCTGAAGGACTTCGGCCTGAATGACTTCTATCTGGAGCTTTCCACCAAGGATCCGCACAAGTTCGTGGGTTCGGACGAAGTGTGGGAAGAGGCAACCGCAACCTTGGCCGACGTGGCCAAGGATTCAGGCCTCGAACTGGTTGACGATCCGGGCGGCGCAGCATTCTATGGGCCGAAGATTTCGGTTCAGGCGCGCGACGCTATCGGAAGGACCTGGCAGGTCTCCACGATTCAGCTTGACTTCAACCTTCCAGAACGATTCAAGCTTGAATATGTTGCTGCGGATGGAACCCATCAACGTCCTGTGATGATTCACCGTGCATTGTTCGGCTCCATCGAGCGGTTCTTCGCCATTCTGCTTGAGCACTATGCTGGCGCTTTCCCTGCATGGCTTGCGCCTGTTCAGGTCGAAGCCATACCAGTCGCCGAGGAATTCGACGGCTATGTGCAGCAGATCGTCGACCGTCTGAGCGACAAGCTCGTTCGCTGCGAGGTGGACCGCTCCGATGATCGCTTTGGCAAGAAGATTCGTAACGCTTCGAAGTCGAAGGTGCCTTTCATTCTCATAGCCGGTGGAGAGGATGCGAACAACGATGCCGTGAGCTTCAGATTCAGGGATGGAAGCCAGCTCAACGGCATTCCCGTAGAGGATGCGATAGCCGACATTGAGCGAATCATCGCGTCCCGTGCACAGGTGAACACAGCCGATGACTTTACAAGAAGCCTGGCGAAGGCTGTGGATTCTGCATCGTCGAACATTTCGGATGCAGCACAGAAAGACGCAGCACAGAACGATGCAGCACAGATAGACGCAACGAAGATTGCAGAGTAGTGAGCACCCTTATGGTTGCAGACAATGATCGCAGCGAGCAATCGCAATCGCGGTCCAATCCAGGGCCTGAGGTGGAAAGTCCCAGCGATTTTCCACCTCAGGAGGATGGGGTTGAACGTTTGTGGACTCCGCAGCGAATGTCGTATGTGCTGTCCCACGGCAAGCATGAACCGCCGAAAAGCAACGAGTGCCCTTTCTGCATCGCTCCGACACGAAGCGACGAGGATGGTCTGATTGTCTGGCGTGGCAGCTCGGTGTTCGTGATCATGAATCTGTATCCTTACAATGTTGGGCATGTGATGGTCTGCCCGTATCGCCATGTGAGCCTGCTGACCGATCTGCACGATGATGAATTATTCGAATTTGAGAAGACCGCTGCCGTCGCGATGCGGGTTATGAAGCAGGTTTCCAAGCCCGATGGTTGGAATCTGGGAATCAATCAGGGTGAAGTTGCGGGAGCGGGAATTGCCTCACATCTTCATCAGCACATCGTTCCGCGCTGGAATGGGGATGCAAATTTCATGCCCATCGTTGCGCAGACCCGAACGATGCCCATATTGCTCGCGAACCAGAGAGCAGCGTATGCGCCGGTGTTCGCACAGCTGGCTGACGAGGCAGGATTGAAGTCACGCATTGCCGACAGCACTGACACCAACACTCACGGGGCAAGCGCAGACGGTGCAGGCGCTGACGGGGCAAGCACCGAAGATTCCGAAGACAAGGCGCAGACACCGGGAACGCATGTGGGACGTGCGACCACAGATACGCAGGAGGAATAGGATGTTTGAACAGTTGCGACGCCCTTGGAAGCGTATTATCGCCCCCATTGCCAGAGCATTGGTTGCGGCGGGGGTTTCTGCGAATGCGGTTACCGTGATCGGTGCCGCTGGAACGGTCGTCATCGCCATTATCACGGGAATCACTGGCTGGCTGCTTGCTGGTGCCGCTCTGATGGCACTTCTTGTGGCTTTCGACTCTTTGGACGGTTCCGTCGCCGCGCTCACCGGTGGTGGTACGCAATTCGGCGCATTTCTCGATTCGACGCTCGATCGCATAGCTGATTGGGCAGTGCTGACTGGCGTGATCATCTATTACTTCCGTCTGCTGCTGCAAGGCGGCAACAGTGGCCTTTCCACCACGATGTCATCATTGTGGTCGCATCAATTCTGGGCGATGCTTGGCATCAGTTCGGCGCTGTTCTCGATCATGACCTCATTCGTGACCTCATATGCTCGTGCCCGCGCAGAGGCTGAAGGTTTCGAAGCCAAGAATGGCATAGCCACTCGTTCCGATCGACTGGTCATCATACTGGTTGGCATGGCTTTGACCGGTGCAGGACTACCCGTGGCGGTCATGTCATGCTTCCTGCTGCTGTTGGCGCTGCTTGGAATCGTGACTGTCTATCAACGTATTCACGTGGTGTCTACAAACATGAGCCGCAAACCTCGACCCATGAATCCTGCTCATGAATAGGTGAGGACAGATGCTCAACACAGCTCTCAATCTCACATTTCGATACGCGTCTCATATCCCGGAATCTTTGCTGCGTCTGCTTTTCAGCTTCGCTGCTTCTCTCGCCTGGTTCTTCCATATTGGAGGCACAGCTCAGCTCGAAAAGAATCTCAAGCGCGTGCTGCTCCACCGAGACGGCAAGGCAGATCACATCGAGATTCGGCGTCTGTCATTGTTGGCCATGCGCTCCTACTTTGCCTATTTCGCAGAGGCAATGACCGTAGGAGCTCGCACCGCAGAACAGCTCCATGCCAGAATTCGTGGGACGGGCGAAGGCTTTGCACCGATACGCCGGGAGTGCATGAAAGGTTCCGCCCTGCTTGCGATGGGGCATCAAGGCAACTGGGACTATGCAGGTTTCTGGGCGCATGATGCCATAGCGCCGGTAACCACTGTCGCCGAACGGCTGTCCGATGAACAACTGCTGCAATCCTTCGTGGACATACGCGAATCTCTGGGCATGTCGATCCTTCTGACGGGCGAGAAGAATCTCACTGAACGATTGGAGGCGGTTCTGGACGAACCGCACAGCATCGTTCCCCTTCTTGCAGATCGCGATCTCGGCAGGCATGGTGAATTTGTAGAGGCTTTCGGTTCGGTTATCAGAGTGGCTCCTGGTCCTGCGGTCATTGCGTTGAAACGACAGAAGCCACTGTATGTGGTGAACATGCACCGCGAAATGCTCAGTGGCGCTCGCAGGAAGAAGGCAGGAGTGCGGTTTGGCTATGTATGCCAGATCAGTGCTCCGATTGACATCCAGCCATTTGCCAACATGCCCGAAAGTCAGGCGATACATGCGCTTTCGCAACGCTGGGTTGATGTCTGGGCGCAGGGAATCGCCGAACATCCAGAAGATTGGCATATGCTGCAGCCGATTTTCCTTGAGGATCTCGATATGTCGCGAATGCATGATGTTCCTGAAAGCATTCAGGCAATGAGCGCAGCATCACATAGGATGTAGCCGCATAGGATTCGGTCGGATAGGATTCATGAATAGCGCCACGGGACATAAGCTTTCAATTCGTAATGCGGCTTTCAATTCGTAATGCAATGAGCAAAGGGGAATGCATGGCAATCAGGCAGGTGGACGATGCGGTATTGAAAGAGAATATCGATCGCGATCCATTGCAGGGCCGCAAGCTTCGCATTGGCATCATTTCACCATATTCCTTTGAAACGCCTGGAGGGGTGCAATTCCACATTCGTGATTTCGCCCAGGAATTGATATCGCGCGGGCATGACGTCGAGGTGCTCGCTCCGGGTAGGCGGACGACCGACATGCCACTGTGGGTGCAGACGACCGGCAATTCCTTTTCCATTCCCTACAACGGTTCCGTTGCGCATCTGAGTTATTTTGGCATGGCGGGCGTGCTTGCCCGAAAATGGGTCAGGCAAGGGCATTTCGATATAGTCCATCTGCACGAGCCGGAAGTTCCCAGCCTCAGTCACAAGCCCTTGGTCATGGGCTTTGAACCGTGCCCGTATGTAGCGACCTTCCATGCGGCATTCGACACTTATCCGCTGGCATTGCGCATAAGCCAGTCATATCTTCGCGCATATCTGGCGAATGTGCGGGCGGCAATCTGCGTGAGCGATTCGGCGCTGGATACGGCAAGGCACTATCTACGGCCTTCGACGCCTATGCACATTATTCCCAACGGCATCAACGTGCAGTATTTTGCTTCGGCAACGATCAACCCAGACTGGCTGGGCTATCAAGACCATCCAACCATTGGCTTCCTAGGCAGAATGGGTGAGGAACGCAAAGGATTCGACGTGTTCGTCAGGGCGTGCAGCCTTATTCTGCAGCACTATCCACATGCCCGCTTCCTGTGCGCAGGGGACGGTGAATCGGAAGGTAGAAAGATCATTGCCGCAATAGCGCCCGACATGATCGATCACGTCGAATTCCTGGGCAGAATCTCCGATGAAGACAAGGCGCGGTTCTATCGAAGTCTCAGCGTCTATGTCGCACCCCAGCTCGGAGGTGAAAGCTTCGGCATCGTTCTGGCCGAAGCCATGGCCGCAGGATGCCCCGTCGTGGCATCGGATCTGAAAGCCTTCGTCGACATTTCGAAGGATGGCAAGGCGGCTTCATTATTCCACACGGGCGAATTTGAGGACTGTGCCCACGCGGTGGAGACCATTCTTGATGATGCCGCACGCTCTCACGAACTGTCCACCGAAGGAATCTGTGCCGCCTTCGATTACGACTGGTCAAGCGTTGCAGATCAGGTACTCAAGGTCTATGCAGACGTTCTTGCTCAGTGACCGCTTCACTCAAGCACTCAGCGCAGAGCGTCAAGGATATGAAATGTCGCTGAGAATGTCTAGAATCGTTACGTTTATACCATCGAATCGTCAGGAGCAATATGTCAGGGCATTCCAAGTGGGCGACCACGAAGCACAAAAAGGCTGCCATCGACGCCAAAAGAGGCAAGCTCTTCGCCAAGCTCATCAAGAACATTGAAATAGCAGCACGCACGGGCGGCGGTGATCCTGACGGCAATCCAACTTTGTACGATGCCATCGTCAAGGCCAAGAAGTCGTCAGTTCCCGCAGACAACATCACCAGAGCCGTCAAGCGTGGTTCCGGTGAAGAGGCTGGCGCTGCCAACTATGAGGATATCGTCTACGAGGGCTATGCGCCTGGGGGAGTCGGACTCATCATCGAATGTCTGACGGATAACCGAAACCGAGCTGCAGCCGAAGTGCGTTCAACACTCACCAAGAATGGTGGGTCGCTTGCGCAGAACGGTTCCGTCAGCTTCAACTTCGAGCGCAAGGGGCAGATCGAAGTTCCTGGAGATGGCACCGATTACGACACCGTTTTCGAAACTGCGGCAGATGCCGGTGCCGAGGACGTGTCCGATAACGGCGACAGCTTCACCGTCGTCACCGATCCAAGCGATATGGTCACTGTCCGCAAGGCATTGCAGGCGGCCAACATCGACTATGATTCCGCAGATCTGGTCTTGAATCCCAAGACGGAAATCGATCTGGACGAGGACGCTGCTCGCAAGGCCGTCAGAATGACAGATGCTCTGGATGATCTTGACGACGTGCAGAACGTATATAGCAACTGGACCGCTTCGGACGAGGTTCTCGCGGCACTGGATGAGGAGTAGTCAGCAGTGATTATCTTCGGCGTTGACCCTGGGCTGACACGCTGCGGGGTCGGCGTCATCGAAGCCGGCAAAGGACGCCGGCTTTCTTTTATTCATGTCGATGTGATTCGTTCTGATCCGCACACTTCGCAGGATTTGCGATTGTTGACCATCTTCAATGGGCTTACAGCCAAGCTGGATCGATTCAAACCCGATGCGGTTTCCATTGAACGCGTGTTTGCCCAATCCAATAGAAATACCGTTCTGGGAACCGCTCAGGCCGCAGGCTTGGCGATGCTTGCAGCAGCCCAGAGAGGCGTTCCGGTGGCGTTACACACCCCTACCGAGGCAAAGCTTGCAATCTCGGGCAATGGGAAAGCCGATAAGCCCCAGGTCGAACGCATGGTTGCTGCGGTTCTGGGACTCAACGCTCTGCCGACGCCCGCAGATGCTGCAGATGCACTGTCGATAGCCATCTGCCATGCCCTGCGTCCGCAAGGTGCTTTGCAAGGTGGAGAGCGCGAGCAGCATCTGACCACAGCGCAACGGGAGTGGGCAATCGCGACGCAGCGGGCAGCGAAACGTGGAGGAGTCCGCGGCGGCATGTAGTCTTTCGAACAGATGTTCGATTTTCTTGCGTCTGTGTGGATAGGTACTGAGATAGATACTGAGACAGATATCGAGCTAGTTAGATACCGAGCAATCCAGTCAACTCTTTGCGGGAAGGAACTGACCTTATGATTGGCATGTTACGAGGTAATGTGTTGGCCGTCGAGTCAGATTCGATGCTGTTGGATGTCAACGGCATAGGCTTTGACATCCGCATGCCCAAGTCCGATCTATCGACATTGCGCGCAAACCAATCCTGCAGCGTGCATACCGTCATGAACGTCTCACAGGATGCCGTGACCTTGTTCGGTTTTTCGGCATCGGGGTCCAAGGAACTGTTCTTGCAGCTTCAGAAGGCAAGCGGCATTGGCCCCAAGGTGGCCCTCTCCATTCTGTCCACGCTCAATCCCAAACAATTGATCAAGGCCATAGCCGATGGCGATTCAGCCGCACTGGCGCGCGCCCCGGGACTGGGCAAGAAGGGCGCGCAGAAGATAATCCTCGAACTATCCGGCAAGGTGGAACTGCCCAGTGCAACGTCTTCGGAGCAGGCCGAGCATCGAGACGCGGGATCTGAACAGGTGGTGCAGGGGCTCATATCACTCGGATGGCAGGAGAAAGAGGCTCGTCAGGCTGTGCGCAATGTCTGTGAGCGCGAGCATATCGAAGAACCCATCGGAGAGCAGGACATATCGAATATCTTGAGAATGGCATTGACCTCCCTCGATAAAGGACGCTGACATGACCAGGAAAACATCGAACACACCAGCGGGCACTCCAGCAAGCGTTCCAGCGAGTACAGAGGACACTCGAGCGAATGTCGGAGCGCGCGAGGATTCACTCAAGGTTGTTTCAGCGACACCCTTGGATGACGAGAACCTCAGTGACGAGGAATTACGCCCTTCCACCCTGGATGGCTTCATTGGACAGCCCAGACTCAAGGCGCAGCTCGGTCTCTTCCTCAATGCCGCCAGAAAACGTGATGTGGCACCGGACCACATACTGCTTGCAGGACCTCCAGGACTCGGCAAAACCACGCTGGCAATGATCGTGGCCAAGGAGCTTGAGGTTCCCATCCGCATCACTTCGGGACCGGCAATCCAGCATGCCGGCGATCTAGCTTCGATTCTGAGCTCGCTTGAAGCGGGCGAGGTCCTGTTCATCGATGAAATTCATCGCATGCCCCGTGCCGCGGAGGAACTGCTCTACATTGCCATGGAAGATTTTCGCGTGGACGTCATGGTGGGCAAGGGGCCTGGAGCATCCTCGATTCCCTTGACACTCCCACGCTTCACGGTTATCGGAGCCACAACGCGAGAAGGCATGTTGCCATCACCGTTGCGCGCACGTTTCGGATTCACCGCACATCTGGATTTCTACCCGCACGAGGAATTGGAAAAACTGGTGGATCGTTCCGCAGGCGTGCTCCGCATCAGCCTCGGTGATGGGGCGGCCGAAGAGCTCTCTCTGCGCTCGCGCGGAACACCTCGCATTGCGAACCGTCTGTTGCGAAGAGTCAGGGATTGGGCGATTGTCCATGATCTTGACACTGCGGGTGCTGACGACGTCAAGGCAGCCCTTGCCCTGTATCAGATTGATTCCGAGGGTTTGGACAGGCTTGATATCGCGGTCTTGAAGGCGATTGTCACCAATTTCAATGGTGGACCGGTTGGGCTCAACAATCTGGCTGCCATGGTTGGTGAAGAATCTGAAACGGTAGAGACCGTATGCGA
This sequence comes from Bifidobacterium sp. WK041_4_12, assembly GCF_041080795.1. Lineage (NCBI taxonomy): Bacteria > Bacillati > Actinomycetota > Actinomycetes > Bifidobacteriales > Bifidobacteriaceae > Bifidobacterium > Bifidobacterium aquikefiricola. The sequence goes on from NZ_CP129674.1 coordinate 1,056,622, forward strand.
GCCATATTTGGTTCGTGAAGGCTTTATGATGCGAACGCCAAAGGGCCGTGTCGCAACGGATAAGGCATGGCGGCATCTGGGTCTTCAACCGGACAGCAATGTCAGAGAGTTATTCTAATATCATTAATTTGGATGTATTGGATGCCCTGACTTCCAAGCTCACATACAGCACACTTAAGGAGTGGCACAATGCAGTATCTTTTCCTCATTATCCTCGTAGTCGCGATGGCAGCAATGATGTGGTGGCAGTCGCGCAAGGCCAAGCAGCAGCAGGGCAAGGCTAAGGACTTTCGTGAATCCTTGCAGCCAGGCAAGGAAGTCTCGACCTATTCAGGTCTGCTCGGCACCATCGTTTCCGTCGATCTTGAAAAGGAACAGGTAGTTATCGATTCCGAGGGTTCGCAGTCAAAGTGGCGCATTCAGGCCATAACTGAGCCACCAGTCGTACCTGCATACGTCCACGACGATGAAGTGGACGAGAACGGCAATCCTCTCCCTCAGGTTGAGGATGGAACCGTTGCGCAGCCTGCAGATGGGACGATTGATACCACTGCCGTCGACGATGCTCAGATTCCCGTCGAGGCACAGGCCGATGCCAGCATTCCCGATGCAGCGGCAGACGCACAGTCCACAGAACCAACGTCCAAGAATAACTGAATATTTACGCGGTTAACCGCGAGGAAGTAGTTTATGTCTAACACGGACATCACCATAGGTGAGCTCAATACGGTTGGTGAGGCGAACGCGCAGTACGTGGTTTCTCTCATTCGCTCGATTCCGGATTTTCCGAAGCAGGGTATTCTTTTCCGAGATTTCATGCCGGTACTCTCAGACCCACGAGCGAACCATCTGCTCAATGAAGCGCTGATCAAGGCGCTACCCGTGCAACCGGACGAGTTCGATACCATTGCGGGATTGGAGGCACGAGGATTTCTTATCGGACCTGCAATGGCTGAGCTTACAGGAAAAGGCTTTGTTGCCGTTCGCAAGGCTGGGAAGCTGCCTCCTGACACCCTTGCAGAGGATTATTCCCTTGAATACGGTTCTGCGAGCATCGAAATCGAGCGCGATGCCATCCACAAGGGGGAACGCATCCTGCTCGTTGACGACTTGATTGCAACGGGAGGGTCTGCATGTGCTGCACGCCGTCTGATCGAACAGGCTGGCGGCATCGTCGTTGGGTGTAGCTTTGTTATGGAGTTGAATGGCCTTCACGGACGTGAGGCGCTGGGATTGGACGCCGTCAGTTCACTGATGACGATGCCTGCATAACTTCACCGGAGGATTGGTTTTCATGGACTTATACGAATATCAGGCGCGAGAGTTGCTCCAAGAAGAGGGGATTGCGGTCCCCAAAGCCATATTCGCTCAGAACTCTCATGAGGTTGCTCGTGCTGCACAAGAAATTGGCTTCCCTTGCATGATCAAAGGTCAAGTCAAGATCGGTCATCGTGGTCAGGCTGGCGGCATCAAGATGGCAGAGGATCTTGACAGCGCAATCCTTACCTCTGAGCAGATTCTTCCCATGAGCATCCATGGGCATAAGTGCAGTGGTGTCTTGGTTGCAGAGGCAAAGAACATCCTTCACGAATACTATGTCTCCATATCGCTCGACAGAGACTCACGCGATTTCGACGTGCTGGCAACCGCACACGGTGGCACGGAGGTCGAGGACATTGCGAAAAACCACCCCGAAGCGGTTAAGCGTCTGCATATCAGTGCCCTTGAGGACTTTGACATCACGGCGGCAACGGACATGGCGAAAGCCATCGGCTTCTATCATGCCGATGTTGATCAAGCTGCTGAGATTCTGTTGAAGATGTGGCGAACCTTCACCAAGAACGATGCAACGCTTGTGGAGATCAACCCACTTGCCAAGATCGGCGATCCAGACGACGAATCCTCGAAGTCCTTGAGCGCCCTGGATGCAAAAATCTCGTTGGATGACAATGCGGCTTTTAGACACGATGGCTGGAAGCGTTTTGCCGATCCGATTCTCGTTGACCCATTTGAACAGCAGGCGCAGGAGCACGGCCTGCATTATGTACATCTCAATGGTCAGGTTGGCGTCATAGGCAACGGAGCGGGATTGGTCATGAGTTCGCTCGATGCCGTGTCAGGAGCGGGCGAACAGCAGAACAGCGATGTGAAGCCTGCAAACTTCCTTGATATAGGCGGTGGTGCTTCGGCGGAGGTTATGAGCAAGAGCCTTTCCATCGTGCTTTCAGACCCACAGGTCGTTTCGGTTCTCGTCAACGTCTATGGCGGCATCACATCCTGCAAGCAGGTTGCCGAGGGCATCATTCTCGCATTGAACGAGATTGTTTCACCCAAGCCCGTGGTCGTTCGGTTCGATGGCAACGAGGCGGCAGAAGGATTGCAGATACTCTCTCTATCCGGCAATCCACGAATTCATGTGGCCAAGACGATGGAGGAGGCTGCATCCACGGCAGCCAGACTGGCGGCTCAGCAGTCGACAACGGTATCTCTTGCTGGAAGGGAAGGTCTGTGATGTCACTCTTCGTTGAACATGGTGCTCCCGTCATAGTGCAAGGCATGACAGGTCATCAGGGCATGACCCATACCGAAAGAATGCTGAAGGCGGGGACGCATATTGTCGGGGGAGTCAATCCTCGCAAGGCTGGAATGAGTGTCAGCTTCCGTCTGAATGCTGAATCCAGCGTCGATGTTCCTGTCTACGCCGATTGCGCCGCGGCCAAAAACGCAACCGGAGCGAGCGCAAGCGTTATCTTCGTTCCACCTAGATTTGCCAAAAGTGCGATGCTTGAGGCCATAGATGCTGGAATCTCACTGATTGTAGTCATCACCGAAGGTGTTCCAGTCTTCGATACCGCATACTGCGTAGCCAAGGCAGCCGAAAAAGGAGCTCGCATCATCGGTCCCAACTGCCCCGGTCTGATGACGCTGCCCGATCCTGACGAGGCACAGTCGAAGGGCGCCAATCTGGGTATCATTCCAGACGGCATCGTTGGGCCTGGACCGTTGGGGCTGATCTCCAAGTCGGGAACGTTGACATACCAGCTTATGGGCGAGCTTTCCGACATTGGCTTTACCGCGTGCATCGGTATCGGCGGCGATCCCATCGTTGGCACGACCCTGCTCGAAGCTCTGCAGACTTTCAACGACGATGCACGTACCAAGGCTTGCGTACTGATTGGAGAGATCGGCGGCGATGCTGAGCAGCAGGCTGCGCTGTGGGCTCATGAGCATATGAGCAAACCCATCGTTGCATACATTGCCGGTTTCACCGCCCCGGAAGGCAAACAGATGGGGCATGCCGGTGCAATTGTCTCCGGTCACAAGGGAACAGCTCAGGCCAAGAAGGAAACACTCGAAAGCGTAGGCATTCGCGTCGGCCATACCCCTGGCGAAACGGCGAATATCATGCGTCAGGTACTGAAGACGCAGAAGCTCATATGACGAAACGAATACACATATGGGCGCGGGGAATAGGCGTTGCTGTAGCAGCAATGGCCATATTCGCCGTAACCATGGTGTCATTTATTTCTCTGACCCTGCTTGTCATCTCGATGGAAGAGGGCGGAGCCAATCTTTCGGATAGCACCGTGTCGCTTACCGGCGCAGTGGTATTACTCTCCCAAGGCATAGGGTTCAACTCGGGCAGCTTTACGCTTGGGGTAGTACCGCTGCTGCTGACACTGTTGCTGATCGCTCTGATACGGCAGCTGGCACAGCGCTTTGGTACATCCCTGCCGGGATACTGCGCTGGATTGCTGACATGGATAGTGTTGAATCTGCTGTTGGTTCAGAACACTGCCGTGAACTTGAGCGGCTCGACGATATCGCATGTTATACGTACAGCATTGGTCTTTTCCCTTGGCTATCTGCTTGCAGACATTTCGAATTGGAAAGAGATACAAGCTCTTCTCTCGTTCTATCGCGAGCATGTTCCAAGCCAGATTCGTCTGATCATTCGTATCGGTGTCATCACCTGGTTGGCGGTAACCGCGCTCTTCATAGCCATAGCGCTAGGTACCTGCATCTACTGGATGGTGGTGAATCACCAGGTGATGGCGCGCCTTTTCGCGCTGCTCAATATGGGCATGGGATCGCGCATACTGACGAGCATCGCGTCACTGATGTGGATTCCCAATCTGTGCATGTGGGCTCTTGCGTGGGTGAGCGGATCGAATTTTCAGATCGGAGATGCTGGATACTTCAGCATGTGGCTGGGAAAGTCGACTGATCTACCACCAATTCCAGCATTCGGTCTGCTTCCCGATCAGGTCAGCAATGATGTGATTCGCACGATGCTGCTTACGCTTCCGATGACCTTGGGCTTTGTCGCTGCGCTCGTCGTGATTGTTCATCCACGAAGCTGCGACGCATGGACACTGATCACCGGCAAATGCGATGACATCACTTGGAAACAGGCGATTATCAGACTGAGCTATCCGATAGGTGCCCTGTGCATCACCGCTACGCTCATGGTCTTGAGCTTTCTGAGCCTTTTTGGCGTGACCAATGGGCCCTTGGGCAAGGATCGTCTGGCGCACGTTGGAGTGAATACGCTCGAAGCGACTCGCAGCGTCGCTCAACCTACCTTTTTGGGATTCACAGTGGCGTGGATTCTCGTCGTCGTCATCATTTCGTTCAAATTTGGCATACATATCGTGCTGATGAGCATTCAACGTCGTGCCGAAGCATCGAAAGAGATTGATGTCGAAAGTCTGCATGACACTAATAACGTGTCAGCATCCATCGGGGACCATTCCAGAGTTATCAGCAGCAAGGATTATGGCAGCAGTGAAACGTCCACGACGGTTCTTGTACATGCAGAGAATTTGGGTAGCAGCAAGAAGGAAGCTGATACCAACGCCAAGGAGGATTAATAATGCCAGACAGTTATCGTCCAATTCACCGAGCTTTGGTCTCAGTCTTCCACAAGGAAGGCATCGAAGTTCTTGCACAGGCCTTCAAGGAAGCCGAAACAGAGGTGGTCTCCACCGGTTCAACGGCCAAGAAGCTTGCTGAACTTGGTGTCAACGTCACCCCCGTCGAACAGGTCACAGGATTCCCTGAAAGCCTTGACGGTCGTGTGAAAACACTCGATCCACATATTCACTCAGGCATTCTTGCCGACATGACCAACCCTGAACACCGCAGTCAGCTGGCACAGCTCGGCATCAAACCATTCGATATGGTTGTGGTCAACCTGTACCCATTCGCCGACACGGTGCGATCCGGTGCGGACGAAGCCCATGATATCGAGAAGATCGATATCGGCGGGCCATCCATGATTCGTGGTGCAGCCAAGAACCACGGCTCCGTCGCCGTCATCACCGACCCTGAGGATTACGCTCTTGCTGCGGACCGCGTGCAGCATGGCAAGGGCTTCAGTCTTGAGGAACGCGAATGGCTTGCTGCAAAGGCCTTCGCGCAGACAGCTTCCTACGACGCGACCATAGCCGAATGGACATCATCGCGCTGGACAAAGCCAGAGACGCTGAAATCCGATGCTGGCGAAGGCCATGCAATCGCGGAATTTGCCCCGACCATCTCTCGTACCTGGGATTTGGCGCATACCCTGAGATATGGGGAGAACCCGCATCAGCAAGCCGCATTGTATGTTGACCCTCTCGATCAGATTGGCTTTGCACACGCCGAACAGCTTGGCGGCAAGCCCATGAGCTACAACAACTATGTCGATGCTGATTCTGCATGGCGCAGCGTATGGGACTTTGCCCCAGCAATCGCCGTTGCCGTCGTCAAGCATTCCAACCCCTGCGGTCTCGCAATCGGCGCAACGGTTGCAGAGGCACACCGCAAAGCCCACGCCTGCGATCCCATGAGCGCCTACGGTGGCGTCATCGCTGCGAATGCCCGCGTATCGCTGGAGATGGCACAGCAGATCAAACCGATTTTCACAGAAGTCATCGTTGCGCCTGCATACGACGAAGAAGCGTTGGCACTGTTGCAGACCAAGAAGAATCTTCGTATTCTCAAGGTCGCCAACCCGCCGAAGGTCCAACACCAGCTCCGTCAAATCGACGGGGGATTGCTGGTTCAAAGCAAGGATATGAGCGATGCCCCTGGTGATAGCGCAGACTCGTGGCAGCTTGTCGCCGGAAAAGCGGCAGACGATGCCACGATGCGTGATCTAGAATTTGCTTGGCGCGCCATTCGTTCAGTCAAGTCCAACGCCATTCTGATCGCCAGCGATCAGGCCACGGTCGGCATTGGCATGGGACAGGTCAATCGTGTGGATTCGAGCCAATTGGCCGTGACACGAGCCAACACGCTTGCTGATGGAGCCAACCGCACAAAGAATGCGGTTGCGGCATCCGACGCCTACTTCCCATTCCCCGATGGCTTCGAAATTCTGGCCGATGCCGGTGTCAAGGCTGTCGTTCAGCCAGGTGGATCCATACGAGACGCACTTGTGTTCGAATCTGCCAAGAAGGCAGGAGTCACGATGTATGTGACAGGAACTCGTCATTTCTTCCACTGACCATCAATGAGGGACCAACCTTCAATATGAGGAAACGAGAGATTATGAGTGCTTTCCAATCACAGGATGATGCCAAGATACGCGATGATTCCCACGATGGATCTCGCAATGGATTTCGCGATGAATCTCAAGATGATTCTCATGGCAATCAACCGGTGTCGCTGCATGAGCACCCATTCGTTTCCGAAAGTCACGAAGGAAAGCCATTTTTTGAATGGATTGTGGCTGCAATCGTAGCGATGTGCATGATTGCAGCTGTTTTGCGATATCAAATGGCCGCAACGATAATCATATCGGTTGCGGCCATCATGCTTGGGCTGATGAGAATCACGCTACGTCAGCGCAGCCCCTGGAAAGTGCGTTCAGTTGGATTTGACGCCTTTATCAGTATCTTCTGGGGAATCGGACTCCTCGTTACCTTCTTCAGCGTCTGGCTCATGCTCTGACTCCTGCGCTGTTTCCTCAGCCTCGGCAGACTCTGTCTCTGCACTGTTAGTGTTCTCCGAGACTGTGCTGTCTGAGACTGAGTCGTCTGAAACTGAGTCGTCTGAAACTGTGCTGTCTGAAACAGTATCTTCTGCAGGGGCTTCGTCTTCATCTGCATAGTCTTCCGCTGTTTCTGAGGCTGTATCATCATCGACCACGTCATCATCGGCAACGCCATCAGCAATCGACTCGCTGGTCTGAGCAGCATTCAACATGTTGAGCAAAATGATGACAAGGGATACGATGGCAGCCGCAAGCAGTGGGCATACCCAGAAAATCCAAAGCTGCTGCAATGGATACTGTGTCAGACCCTTGTTCTGTGCAATCAGCGCAATGCCGGTTGAACGAGCAGGATTCATGCTTGCACCGGTTATGGGGAAGGTCACTGCAGCGCCAATGCCGTATGCGATGCCCATGACGAGTGAATGGTTGGCCTTTGGCTCGCCATCGGCATGAAGCGTTCGTATGGCAGCGGCAATGACGACAATGCTTGCGATCAGTTCAACGACGATTGCCATCGTGATGTTGAATGAGATTTCTGTCTGGGCAAGAATGCTGTTGGACGCTGAACCCTTGTCGAAGCCATTGACCACGTAAGTCAGCCATGTCTTGTCGGGAATCGACGACGATGATGGCAGAATGCTCACGACAGTTGCAGCTGCAGCGATTGCGCCAACAAGCTGTGCCACCACATAGAGCAGCGCATCAAGCCAGGTGATCTTCGCAGTGAACAGTGCCGCCACGGTGACTGCCGGGTTGAAGTGAGCGCCGGAAAGCTTGCCCAGAATCGCACTGACAATGCCGTACGAAGCGGCTGTGGCAACGGCGATGAGTAGTGTGTTTGCGCCGTAGAGAACCTGACCGAGAGTGCCAACGATGAAAAGCATGGCGCATACGAAGTATGTGCCGACGAATTCAGCACCAGCGCGAACGGCTATATGGGTCTTGGGCGCAGGAGTGCTTGTGGAATAAACCTGATTGAGGTTTTCTGACATTACATTTCCTTAATGCTGTATAAATTCATAGAAAGGTACGCTTGTCATGATAGCAGTCTCAACTTGTACTGCTCTATCGGTATTGTTGACAAGTCAATGATGCTTGTCGAGCATCACCAAGTGGCCACGTTGGGAGAACGATGCCTCACTCATATGAACATGCCTTCAAGGCAAACGATCAAAACGAAGACGGGATTCGTCTGCAAAAGGTTCTGGCGCAAGCCGGGTTCGGTTCGCGCAGGAAATGCGAACAGATCATCACCGAAGGTCGCGTGGAAGTCGATGGAGAACTCATAACCGAGCTCGGTTCTCGCGTTGATCCCAAGCACCAGCAGATTCGAGTCGATGGTTCAAGAATTCACTTGAATGACCGTCACATCACGCTCATTCTGAACAAGCCCAAAAAAGTACTGTCAACCATGGATGACCCCAAGGGACGCTTTACCTTGCGCGATATCATAGGCGACAAATACGAGCGCGTATTCCACATGGGCAGGCTGGACTACGATTCCGAAGGTCTGATACTGATGACCGATGACGGGGAACTCGCACAGCATGTGATGCACCCGAAATATCAGGTCAAGAAAACTTATATTGCCACGATTGAGGGCAAAATCGGCGGCAATATCTGCCGTCGACTCGTCACTCAGGGCGTGCGGTTGAAAGATGGCGTGATTTCCTTCGACCACTGCGCGATTATCGATCAGAATCGCGAGCATACGATTATCAAGGTTATTCTGCATTCAGGGAAGAACCGCATCGTTCGCAGGGTGTTCGCCGCCATCGGTTTCCCAGTAAAGCGACTCGTGCGCGTGCAGATTGGACCCATCAAGTTGGGCGATGTCAAACCAGGATCCTTCAGAGTCATGTCACAGGTTGAGCTGAAGTCTTTGGAAAAGGCGGTTGAGTTATGATTCGCGTAGCAATCGATGGCCCTGCAGGAGTCGGCAAGTCATCGACTTCCAAGGCGTTGGCGAAGCATTTTGGCTTTGCATACCTCGATACCGGTGCCATGTATCGTGCAAGCGCCTGGTGGTGCATGGATCAAGGTCTTGATCTGGACAGCCCGGAACTCGATGAACAGCAGGTGACCGAGACCGTGGCTGCACTGTTCGCAGACAGCCATATCGACATCAGTCTCGACCCTGACAATCCCGGAATCCATTGCGATGGGCAGGATATTTCAGAGGCGATTCGCTCCTCGGAAGTGTCATCCCGTGTGTCCAAGGTGTCCGGCATCATACCAGTCCGACATGTGCTTATTGCAGCTCAGAAAGCATATATCGCGGGTGAAGCCGATGAGGAATCCTTCTCTCATGGCGCGGGAATTGTGGCCGAAGGTCGTGACATCACCACCGTTGTTGCTCCACACGCCGAAGTGCGCGTTCTGCTCACCGCCCGTGAAGATGTTCGCGAAGCCCGTAGACTCGGACAGGCAGTTCAGGGCGTTGGCAATGATGACGTTCTAGCGCGCGACAAGGCGGATTCCAAGGTCACAAGCTTCCTGAAGGCTTCCGATGGCGTGACAACCGTCGATAATTCCGACATGGACTTCGAACAGACCTTGCAGGTGCTGATCAAGCTTGTCGAAGATGCCGAGGAAGCACGCTCATATGAGGATTACGCGTCGAATCTTGAAGGCTACGACCTTGAAGATGCTGACCGTGATCTGATTGCATCCTCGGGGACTGGCGAAGCTCCTGCAAGCCAGACGCGTCAGCAGGTTGGGGTGCTTGCCATCGTCGGACGACCGAATGTCGGCAAGTCAACGCTGGTCAATCGAATACTCGGCCGTCGTGTCGCCGTGGTTGAAGATACGCCAGGCGTTACCCGTGACCGAGTCAGCTACGATGCAGAATGGGCGGGCACGAATTTCAAGATTGTCGACACCGGGGGATGGGAAACCGGCGTTGAGGGCATTGACTCGGCTGTTGCCTCTCAGGCCGAGATAGCGGTTCACCTCGCAGATGCCGTCGTGCTTGTCGTGGATGGCCAGGTCGGTCTGACTGCAAGCGATGAACGAATCGTCACGATGCTGCGGGCTTCAGGCAAGCCAATCGTGCTGGCAGTCAATAAGATCGACGGTGGCGATTCAGAATATCTTGCCGCTGAGTTCTGGAAACTTGGCATGGGGGAGCCGTACTCGATTTCAGCCATGCATGGGCGTGGCATCGGCGAACTGCTCGACGTTGCCATGGATACGCTGGCCAAGACCAAGCACACTTCGGGATTGCTCACTCCAACCCATCTGCGACGTGTGGCTCTTGTCGGTCGTCCCAACGTGGGGAAGTCATCGCTTCTGAATCAGCTTGCCCAGGAAGAGCGGGCAGTTGTCAACGATTTGGCGGGGACGACGCGAGACCCCATCGATGAAGTCGTGAACATCGATGACGAGGATTGGCTCTTCATCGATACGGCTGGAATCAAGCGGCGCATGCATAAGGTTTCTGGTGCTGACTACTATTCAAGTCTGCGCACTCAGGCTGCTCTTGAACGAAGCGAACTTGCGCTTGTCCTCTTCGACGTCTCGCAGCCAATCTCCGATCAGGATCTGAAGATCATGAGTCAGGCAGTTGATGCCGGCAGAGCAATCGTACTCGTGTTCAATAAGTGGGACCTGCTAGATGAATTTGGCAGAAAACGACTGGAACGCTTGTGGGAGACTGAATTTGAGCGTGTTACCTGGGCTCAGCGTGTGAATCTTTCCGCCTTGACCGGATGGCATACGAATCGCCTGACCAATGCGATGAACACTGCTTTGGAATCGTGGGACAAGCGTATTCCAACCGGTAAGCTCAATGCATTTCTGGGTAAGATTCAGGCCGCGCACCCTCACCCGTTGCGAGGCGGAAAGCAGCCTAGGATTCTTTTTGCCACGCAGGCTTCGACCCGGCCTCCTCGTTTCGTTATTTTCGCAACAGGATTCCTCGAGCATGGATATCGCCGCTACATTGAGCGCTGCCTGCGTGAAGAATTTGGATTCGAAGGTTCGCCGATGCAAATTTCGGTCAATATTCGTGAAAAGCATCGAAAATGATCTGATTCTTGCCATCTGACGAGGCAAAAGTCGGCAGTTTGGGATGAGGATTTGAGTTTTGTTGCCTTTTTGAAGTATGAGTGCCTGAATTCGGTTTATTCGCGTCAGCAGTAGGCGGTTTTTGCACTCTGATACTTGAAAAAGGCAACAAAACTCGATACCCAACGTCGCGTCGGGGCGTGTGTAGCTCCTTTGCGCATAGGTGAGTGCTTTTTTGCACGGCCACACCAGCAGCAGTCGTCTCAGCAAGCTGGTTCCGCAATTAATTTCAGTGATTTATGTCGGCAATCTACACCACCGATCTATCACAACGATTTGTCCCAACGGTCTGTCCCAGCGCCCTGTCACAACGATGTGTGGGTCACTATGTCTCACAAATATGTCCGAATAGTGAGATAATTTGCTGTTTCCGTATACGATTTCCCTCGAGTTCTGAGCCATCCTTCGGCTATGGAACTTGGCATGATAACCCTCTATCGATTGTGAGTATAACGCTGAGCTTGTAGTGCAACTTACGCCCCGAATACACTCAGGCACCAATACAAAGCTTGTCGGTTTCAAGGGGGTTTCGTTCCATGGCGTTCACATTCTCAAGCAAGGCAGAACTGGTGTTCGGAGTTGGTGCTGAGTCCAATCTGGAACGTTTGTTGAGAGCCAATCAGGCACATTCGATTCTTTTTGTGTACAGCGGTGACTATGTGTTTGATCTGGGCATTCGCCAGCTCGTCGTCGAAGCAGCGTCTCGCATCGGTGCCGAGCTCATTGAATCCGGCAGCGTCGTTCCGAATCCGCGCATAGAGCTGGTGCGTGAATTGATTCAGACTTCCCGCGAACACCATGTCGATTTCGTTCTTGCTGCAGGTGGGGCCAGTTCCTTCGATACGGCAAAGGCCGTTGGGGTCGGCGCTCTCTATGACCATGACGTTTGGGATTTCTTCGTTGGAAAAGCGCAGCCACACGACACCTTGCCCGTTGGAGTCATATCCACGATCCCAGGCAGCGGCTCCGAACTGTCCGACTGTGCCGTATTGCAACTGGGACATGATAAGCGTGCTCTCGAAACGAACGTGATAGTGCCAAAGTTCGCCATCGTCAACCCCGCATATTCCCGCAGCGCACCGTATCGCTCTCAGGCAGCAGCCGTCGCTGATCTTGCCGTGGGATTCCTCGAACCCTATTTCACCGACAAGGCGCATATAGAATCTGCTGACCGCCTGCTGGAAGGCGGATTCGTTGCAGCGCTCAATGCCGGCAGACGATTCGCAAGCAATCCGGAAGACCTGCAGACCAGAACCGAACTGCATTGGCTCTCTGCCGTCATGTACAACCATTGCTTCCTCGCCACGGGGTCTGAAAACGATTGGACCACGCATCGCCTGGAACATGAGATCGGCGGTCAGTTCGACGTCATTCATGGAGAAGGCATCGCAGCCATTCTGCCCTCCATCATCCGATATGTCTCCAACCGAAAGCCGCAACGATACGCGCAACTCGCCGTTCGGGCACTGCATGCGGACCCTTACGATGCGAACGAGAAACAGCTGGCGGAACTTCTGGCAAACACCTTGGAAGAGTATTTCAGCTCACTCGGCCTCGCTACCAGACTTTCGCAACTCGGCATTGAACCGGACGACTTTGCAGGCATCGCAGAACATCTGACACATGGCAATACCAAAACCGTCGGCAATTATTCGCCGCTCGACGGGGATGATGTGCTCAACGTTCTAGAACTTGCCCGCTGATTTCCGAGAGCACAATGAAGGAGGATATGGCAGTGCCACCAGCAATAGCCATCAGCAATCTCACCAAAACCTTTTCCAGTGAAGAAGGGGAGAAGACAGCGCTCCAATCAGTCAACCTCAGGGTTGAACAGGGCGACATCTATGGAATCATGGGGCTATCGGGCGCTGGCAAAAGCACCTTGGTCCGCTGCATCAACGGCCTTGAACACTATGACTCCGGCACGGTTACCGTGAATTCGCAAGAGGTCGGCAGCTTGAACCGCAGCGATCTACGTCTGCTCAGACGAGACATTGGCATGATCTTCCAATCATTCAATCTCATGCCGTCAAGAACCGTTGCAGGCAACGTCGAGCTTGCGTTTCGCGACCGCAAGGACAAGACCACGCGCGAGAGCCGAGTCGCTGAACTCCTTGATCTCGTCGGTCTGGCCGACAAAACACACAGCTACCCCAGCGAACTGTCAGGTGGGCAGAAGCAGCGAGTCGCCATAGCCCGCGCCTTGGTGAATAATCCCAGCATTCTGCTCAGCGATGAGGCAACAAGCGCACTCGATCCCAATACGACACAGTCGATACTCGATCTGCTGCGCAAGCTGCACGACAGTCTCGGACTCACGATTGTGGTCATCACCCATCAGATGGCCGTGATCAAGCAGATCTGCAATAAAGTCGCCGTAATCGCCGACGGTTCCATCGTCGAAGAGGGCAAGGTATTTGACCTGTTCGTGAATCCACAGGCAAGCTTGACGAAATCCTTCATCGAAACGACATCGAATCTGGAGAAGATAAGCTCGCTTATCGAGCATGATTCCCCGCTGGTCGCCCTGCATCCCGGAGAGATGCTGCTGCGCATGCAATATGTTTCGAAACAGGTGTCCTTCGCGCTTATTTCAACCATTTCTCGCCAATTCAACATTGATGCGAACATCATTTTTGGAGATATCGACGTGGTTGACAATGCTCCCTTGGGAGGACTCGTCGTCATTCTCAAAGGCGAACAGGCTGACATACGCGAAGCCATCACATTCTTGAAAAACCGCGATATAAGAATTGAGGTGCTGAAACATGCTGAGCTGGCTTGATTACCTGTTTCCCAATGTCATGGCGCGATTGCCGGAATTCTTCGACAGCTTCGTGCAGACACTCGTCATGGTTGGCGTGGCCGGGATCATCTCATTCGTTCTGGCCTGCGGGTTTGCCGTGATACTGATTCTTACGCAGCCACATGGGCTTACGCCTCACGCCGTGGTGTTCAATGTTCTGGATAAGATCGTCAACACATTCCGCTCCATCCCGTTCATCATTCTGGCCGCAGCGCTCGTTCCAATCACCAGAGCGATTGTGGGCACTGCAATCGGCACGCAGGGTGCCATATTTCCATTGGTCGTCGGCATCACGCCATTCTTCACCCGACAGATACAGTCGGCGCTCGCTGGCGTAGACGCAGGATTCATCGAAGCTGCAGAAGCCATGGGAATGGGAACGGGTGAGATCGTTTTCCGCATCTATTTGCGCGAAGCAATCCCTTCGATTATCCGAGTGAGCGTCATCACGCTGGTCAGTCTGATAGGTCTGACGGCAATAGTGGGCATCGTTGGCGGCGGCGGTCTCGGAGATTTCGCCATCCGATACGGGTATCAGCGATACATGTTGGATGCAACCTATGCCACCATCATCGTCCTTGTCCTGCTTATCGGACTTATCGAATGGGTTGGAAGGCTGCTGGTCGAAATTTCGCAGCACTAGCAGCGAGCATGCAGACAGCCAGCAGCGCCATCTCATCATCAAGCAGCTATTCAGTACCGAGGCATTTTTTCATAATCTAAGTAACCATTCATAACCACAAGCAATACAGAAGAGAAGAAAGAGACAATCATGGCAACAACAACGAAAGATCGCAGCAAAGTGCGTGCGAAACGAACCCTGTACGTGATTCTTGCGGCAGTAGTAGTGGTCATTGCAATAATCGGCAGTGCCTTTGCCTATCAGAATTCACAGGCGAGCGGAGAAACGGTCGTCAAGGTCGGACTGGTGGGCAATTCGGACGACAACGTCTGGAAGGCAGTGCAAGCGCAGCTCGACAAGGAGCATGCCAATATCAAGCTGGAATACAAGACCTTCCAGGATGGCATCTACACCAATCAGGCATTGTCAAACAAAGAGCTCGATATCACGGCTTTCCAGCACTATGCCTTCCTGAATCAGGAGATCAAAGACAAGGGCTATAAGTTCACGGTCATTGGCAACACCTACATTTCTCCCTTCAATCTCTATTCGGACAAATACTCAAGCCTGAAGGACTTCAAAGCAGGGGACAAGGTTGCCATACCCAATAATGCAACGAACCTAGGGAGAGCGCTCAAAGTGCTTGACTCAGCAGGGCTCATCAAGCTACAAGACAGCTCAGCCGACAACCCAACCGTCGATGACGTTGCAAGCAATCCCAGCGGCATCGTGATCGTGCCGAATGATCCGGCATCGATTCTGAACCTGCTCCCTGATTATGCAGCGGGCATCACCAACACCAACTTCGTGTTGGACGCAGGCAAAAAACCAAGCGACGCACTGTACGCACCGAAGATATCAGCCACTTCGAAAAGCTTCAAACCCTACGTGAATGTGATCGTTGCGAACACGGACCAGAAGAACAATGCAACATATAAGAAAATCGTGGATGCATACCACACTTCAGCGGTGGCTGAGCAAATCAAGAAGAACAGCAACATTCCGTTCTTCAGCAAGTAGCGTCTTCGTGAAAAAGCGTCCAGTCAAGCAATCGTAAATCAACAAGAGGAGCAGATCATCATGAGTCTCGATATTCATAGCGCAGTGCTGGCAGACAACTATGTTCAGCAATGGAACATGTGGCACGATCAGCGAATCGAGGAACTGACATCCCCACATGGTTATCTCGCACCGACCTCGATCACATGGGTTGCCGAAGGAGAGAACAAAACAATCGAAGGCATACCGGGCCGATGGTCGGCTCATGATGATGTGCTCCGATACGAACCCGATCTTGCAGCCTCCGTTCCCGTCATCAATGCCGGCACAACAATCCGCGAGGCGATTGCCTTCACACCGGAGAATTTCGGCGAACAGGCGCTTGCCTATCTCCACTATCGTGATCTTCGAATCGAAGTGAACTCACAGACTGATCTGGTGCACCAGGACGCTCACCGTTTCTGGATTCGCGTGAAGGATCCTGCAAGCCCCAGTCGGCGTGACTTTCGAGGAATACCCCAGTTCCCTCTGGATCGAAAATGGCGTATCGAAGCATCGTTTACGAGAAACCACAACAGGGATCTTGACATTCATGATTCGGTCGTCACCACGGTGCTGCAATCATATCCGATTCTCGGCTACGTGAACTTCAGCCATGAAGGCCAGCAGCATTCCCTGGTCGTGTCCAACGTCTTCGGACATGCCAGCATATTCTTTTCCGACGAAACCAGCGGAAATGAAAGCTACGCGATAGGGCGCGTCCTTCAGCTTGACGCGCTCAGCCTGGATGATCTGGAAGCCATCGATTTCAACTATGCAATCAACTATCCCTGCGCCTTTTCGATATTCTGCACATGCCCGATCCCATCCAAAAGAAACCATCTGCCATTCGCGGTAACAGCAGGCGAGCAGTCGCCTGAGGATGAAGCACAGTACTAGGTTCGCAGCATGAACAGCAAGGCGAAAGGGAGAAGTTTTCGATGACTTACGATGAGCACATTCTCACGCAACAACAGGGAAAGCCGGCGTTGCGTGAGACTTACGATGATTCCACGACGGATTCTCCATTAGACTTCACGCTGGGTTCCTCGTCGAATCTTCCGGCCAATCCCTTCTCGGTGATGGACGCTCAGATTGAGCGATACCAATCGCAAGGCATCGATGTCATTGACTTGAGCAAGGCGAACCCTGATCTGCCAACACCTGCATTCATTGTGAAAGCAGGTCAGGAAGCGTTGCATTTGCTTGAAAACAACAGGTATTCAGCGTTTGACGGCAAACCGGTTCTGCTCCAAGCGGCACAGCAATGGTACAAGAGTCAGCATGGCGTAAGCGTGCAATGGGACACGCAGCTTCTTGCCACCTGTGGAGCTGGGGTAGCGCTGACGGCTGTGACGCAATGCCTGTTGAAGCGTGGCGACGTGATGCTTGCGGTCGGGCCATACTATCCGCCGTATCAGGCTTTGGCTGATGCTGCAGGTGCTCGGATGGTCACCATCGCGAGTACTGCTGAAACTGATTTTCTTCCTGATATCGACAGCGTTGACGAAGAAACCTGGAATGCTGCGACCTTGCTGCTGCTGAACTATCCGAATAATCCCACGGGCGCGCTCGCAACCCGAGACCTGTTCCGACGATTGGTTGATATCGCACATCGGCATCATGTCATCATTGCCAACGATTTCGCCTATGCGGGACTTGAATCAGAAGGCAATCGTCCTATCAGTCTGCTGGCTACGCCCGGTGCATCGGACTGTGCGATTGAAATCGTGAGCATGTCAAAAATGTATGCCATGGCTGGATGGCGCTTAGGATTCTGTGCAGGTCCTGCAGAGCTGATGCGAGAGATACGGGAATATCATCATCAACTCTGTTCGAGTCCAACGGGAGCAGTGCAGGATGCTGGCGCTGTAGCCCTGCTCAGTGACCAGCATTCGGTTCATGAACTTTCGCTGATATATGCGAGAAGGCGCAAGCTGTTTATGCAAGGGCTCGAAGCTGCTGGATTATCGGTGTTCGATTCCAAAGGATCGGTGTTTGTATGGGTGCGAGTTCCTGAGAATCAGTCAAGCAGCCAATTTGCCCAGGAGTTGCTTTCGCATGCGCATGTTGCGGCGATGTCTGGGGAATGCTTCGGCCAATATGGCGAGGGATATGTTCGTCTGAGCCTGCTCACGGACGAGCGAAGGCTTCAGGAAGCTGCTGCACGAATCGGCAAAATCGGTAAAATCAGCAAACTAGACAAACTAGGCAGAATCAGCGAAATTGACAGACCATGCCTGAACAATGAGACAAGGTGAGAAACAGTGGCTTTTGGCGTTCATGATGGCGATATCCGTTCCGGCCCAGACCGATATGTCAACATCGCGGGGGAGGTTCGCAACCTTGACGAATATCTTCAGCAGTATCATCATCCGGCAATCATCACCGGCGAACGATCATGGCAAGCCTTCAGAAGGTATGCTGATACCTTCGAACCGCATTACCCGGTGTTTCATTACGACGGCAGCGCCACCTTGCGTAACGCTCATCAGCTGGCTCAGCAGGTTGAAGGCGCAGACGTCGTTGTTGCCATCGGTGCTGGCAAGCTTTCAGACACGGTCAAGAACGTTGCCGCTCTCTTGCATTGCAGCATCGTCATGGTCCCCACAATGGCGGCAACATGTGCCGCATATTCTGCGTTCTCGGTCAACTATGACGAAGAGCACCGGTATGTGAATGCACCCATGCACGCCAGCAACAGCGACATTCTGATAGTCGACCCGCAGTTGATTGCGACGAGTCCGGTTGAATATTTCATAGGTGGAATAGGCGATACTCTGGCCAAATGGTATGAATCTGCGCCTATTTTTGCTCGTTGCGAGCAGCTGAGTACTTTCGATCGGCTCGCACAGCAAGCTGCCTCCATCGTTCGCTCCGTCATCATTGAGGAAAGCAAGGATGCCGTATCTTCTCTGCAGACGGGCTTAATCAATGAGCATGTGAACAACGTCATCGATGCCATCATCGGTCTCGGGGGAACTGTCGGAGGCTTCGGAGGAGTGCGTGCCCGAGCCTCTGGAGCTCATGCGATGCACGATGCGCTCACTCTGCTTCCAGAATCATCGCCTGTGGTGCATGGTGCCAAAGTCGCCTATGGGATAATCGTGCAGCTGCTGGTCGAAGACAAGACCGGTGAAGCTAGAAGACTCCTACCATTCTATGATTCGATCGGGCTACCGCATTCATTCGCAGACATGGGCATGACACCCTCTGCTGAGAAATGGCGGACTGTGGCGGAAGCTGCTGCAGATCCGTCCTTCTCGTTCTGCAGAGCAGTGCCCAACATAACCCCGCAGAGAATCCTCAGCGCCATGAATCAGGCAGAGTATAGCCTCTCCTGACAGTTTCTGCAGCTCAGTGGGGTCTGCTGGTTCGAATATGTGGATATGCGTGGCAGACATACGGTACCATGTCGGGTGTCTAGACATTGCACCGCTCTTGTGGCGGCAGCATGGAGCACAGGGTTATGAAAGTCAGTGATCGTTACCGAGCTATTCCTGACAAAGAGATGGTCGATGCGACTCACACCCCGATATGTGTCCATCAAGAGTTCGTGTTGTTGGAAGAGCGTTACGGAAAAATTGGGATGCAGAACGAATTGAGAGCAAGTATTCTTCGAGTTCTTCGACCAGCAAGGACATCTGCCGCCAGTGCCCCAAACCCACTGCCAGAAGCACACTACGTTGGCACCGCAACCATACGGGCAAGCCAACAATGTCAAGAAATATCTAAGACATCATATCGCTTTGAACTTGCTCTTGTGCATGGTGAGCAGCGGAAAGTGTCGATGTTCTTGGCCTGGCAGTCATATAATTCTTGAGCTTCACGTTTGATATTGCGCCAAAAATCGTCGTTCTGCTGGGCTTGTTGCGTGTCTGGTCAGTGGTGTGAGTGGACGAATCTGATGTCCATTCCCAGACTTTTGGCTATGCTGACAATGTTTTCGTATGAGGGATTGCCGTTTTCTGTCAATGCCTTGTATAGTCCGCTTCTGCTGTGCCGGTGTCATTGGATGTCTGGCTGATTCGTCTGCGCGCCTTGGTGACATTGCCGAGAGCGGCCTGCACGAGGCGCGTGCCTCCCTCGTCCGTGGCGGCGTTGAGATAGTCCGCGATGTCCTTTTCGCTATGCAGGTGCTCGCTGATGTCGAATCTATGAGTGTCCATTGTCGGGCGGTTCCTTCCATCGTGAAGCCTGTCTGGGAAGTCTCTTGATGTCCCTGCTCTGCGTGGATTTGCAGCCTCTGCCGACGAGCTGAATTGAGTCTTCGATGTGTGAGACATCAATGTGGGTGAGTCTGGCATAGATGGCTGTTCCGGCTCTGGCGCTGCTCGGAAAGGTAGCCGTTGTGCGTGGTGATGCAGCGTGCGAGCGTATGCTCCTCGTTGTAGACGGGAATCACGATATCGGCATCAACGTGACGTGAATATCCGCATCGCTGTGCGATTTCGCTGCCGACACCGTGCGGTGTGACGTCTACCGGCCTGCTATGTGTCTCATTGTTGTTGTCCATACTGGTATAGAACAACCACGCTCTTGTTGTTTGCTTCACTCATCATCATTGTTCCATTCAATCCTACGTAAAGGTCCCTGTATGTTTTCTGAGAGTTATCTGTATCGCGTGGATTTATGCTGCTTGTTTTGTTTCGGCTGTGTTTCGTTGGTTCGTTCGTTGGTAATGGTCGAAATATTTACACTATATACGATGCTGCTCGTCATGTTCGTTGCATGATTTTCTCGCTGGGTTTCATATATTCGAGGGTTTTTCTGGGTCGGTCGTTGAGTTCTTCGGCGACGGCGTCTAGGTAGTCCTCGGGGTAGATGCTCAGGTCTGTGTCTTTGGAAAAGTATTGGCGTAGAGTTCGCTGCCTTGGTCCCAGGGCAGGGCGTTGCGCAGGAGTTTGGGCAGGTGGCGCATCTTGGCGATGATGGCGTGCTGCACGCTCTGGGCGTCGTGGTGGTCGGGCAGGTGCAGCAGGATGGTGAACCGGGTGGCGCGTTCGACCAGGGTGCCGATGGCGGAACGGTCGCCGGTGCCGCAGATCAGGTCGCCTTCCCAGTGGCCGGGCACGGCCCGGTCCTCGATGCTGGCGGGCCGCTCGCTGATCATGATCATGGGTTCGCGGAATCGTGGGGTGCGCGCGTTGGTGTTCTCCTGGGGTTTGCGTGTGGTGCGTCCCGATCGCAGTGCCTGTTGCAGGTCGAGTTTCAAAGTGCCTTTGGCTTGCACGTAGATGGCCTGGTAGATGGTTTCATGGCATGCTTGCATGTTCCTGTTATCCCCGTGCTCGCGTTTGAGCCGACCGTCGGTCTGCTCGCGACTGATGCTCGAGGCGCTGCGTTGCAGCAGCAGGGCTATCATGCGTATCGAGTCTCCATTGTGGAGTCGGTCGGCGATGCTGATGCGTTCGGATTGGCTCAGATAGCGTGTGCTGATGGGCTTGGGCTGGTCCATGTCATGACGATACCAGTCAACCAAGGGCCGTTCGTTCCTGCCCGTGCTTCTGGTTCGCTCGTTGCGCCATGTTTTCCCCGTGCGTTTGGATACCCCGACCATGCGGGCAGCCTGGGTGAAGTTCATGCCTTGGTTCAACAGCTCAACATAGTGGACGCGTCTCGCCCGGCACATCGCACGCCGGGTCGCATAGACCACGCCCCGATACTCGTATTGCGACATCCACACCTCCCAGAAGGACAGATGTTGCAACGATCACCAGAACCTAACCTATGCCATGGTGGTCGACGAGTGGGGGAGTATTCGAGACAACATCTCTGTTGGAATTAAAAACTATGGTTTGCGTCCTGCTACGCGCGTGAATCTGAAGCCTCTGGTGCTGTCGGCATCGCATGTGGATCAGACGCAGAACAATGCTCATGATTTGCGCCTTACCTTTGTGGATGGACGAGGAAACGCTGTCAAACCCGTCGGGAGCACTTGCTGACTACAGGGTTGTCATATCCGGCACGCACAGTCTGGGCGGCAATGAATATGGCTGGAAGCTGGTCAATGCCTCGAACACGGTGGTGGCTTTGGGCAGTTCCTCTGCCGGGACCATGACCGTTCCCGACGATGTGCGTAACGGTGAATATACGCTCTGGTATTGGGGGCAGCAGGATGGAACCGCTGCGAAAGGCTGGTCGAACAAGGCCACGGTGCCTCACCAGCAGTCGGTGACATTGCAAGGTTCGCTCACCAGCCTGCCATATACAGGCAGTGCTCACTTCTGGTGGCTGATAGCCTTGCTTGCAGGAGGAATATTGCTTCTTGCCGGCTACCTGTATACGCGTGCCGGGTCGTGGCGTTCTCTGAGTCGGAGTGCAAGCTCATCCCAATGACCGTGATATTGAAAGGCCCGTAGTGTTGAAACGCTCATGTTTCGGCAATGCAGTGTTGTTGAGATGCTCATATTGCAGAAATGCGGCTTTTCATGTTGCGATGTGGGTTTTGGGTGGTGAAATTGGGGGTTTATGCCTTCATATTTCGCGGCATGTCGAGTTTTGTTGCCTTTTTTGGGGATTCTCTGAGTATGACCCTGCTGCCGTGTTGTTATGCGGCCGTTCTGAACGGTTTGATGGCTTGTTTTTCGAAGATATTTGAAAAAGGCAACAAAACTCGTATCCTGTGGTGAATTGGCGTCTGTCCGCCCGGTGTTCGAACCCGGACGGACAGATACCGGCTCATTGCGGTGGTATTACCGACTGTTTCAGACGGCGGGGAGTTCCTCGGTCGTGTCGGGTTCCAGAGATGTGCCCTCAGCGTCGATGTGCGGCAGTATCCGGTCAAGGAATGAGGGGAACCACCATGCTGCATGACCCAAGAGGTGCATGGAAGCGGGAACAATCAGCATGCGCACCACGAAGGCATCCACAAGAACACCAAAGGCCAGGCCGAAACCAATGGATTTAATCATGATGGAAATGCTTCCCGCGAATCCCATGAACACGGCGACCATGATGATGGCAGCCGCAATAACAACCGTCCTGCCGGCTTTCAGCCCGTGGGTGACCGCGCTTCGAGGGTCTGCGCCCTTCACATAGGCTTCGCGCATGCCAGATACCAGGAAGAGCTGATAATCCATAGCCAGGCCGAAGAGAATGCCGATGAGCAGGACAGGGAGGAAGCTGAGGACCGGACCGGGATCGTGCACGCCGCTCAGACTGGAGAACCAGCCCCATTGGAAGAGCGCGGTCAACCCTCCGAAGGTGGAGAGCACAGACAGCGCGAAACCGCCTGCTGCAATCAGCGGCACCAGAATGGAGCGGAACACCACCATGAGAATCAGGAACGACAAGCCAATCACAATGATCAGATAGGTGGGAAGCACGCTGGCGATCTTCTCCGACATGTCGATATTCATGCTCGCATTGCCCGATACGCCGAGCGTTACTGTGCCCGAGAATGCCTGGCGTGCGCTGCCCGTGTCACTATGCCCGGTGACGGTGAGATGCGTGGGTGAAATATTACGCAGGTCATGGACGAGCTGTTCGGTCTGTGCACTGGTCGGCCCGGTCTTGGGATACACCTGGAAGGCAAGATAGTCACGATTTGCAGACACGCCAACCGGCGCGACCGCCTTGACATCGTTCACCGATGCGATGCGCTGCGCGATGGCGAGTTTTGTGGCGTTCACATCGTCCTGCGCAACCGATTTCGGAAGGGTTGCCGTCACTACCAGCGGACCATTCGAACCTTCGCCAAACTGTGAGGCCATCGTTTTGTATGCCTTGTATTGGGTGGATGTAACAGGTTCGGAAGACCCGTCCGGTATGCCCAGTCGCATGGAAGCCGCAGGCAGCGCAATCACGATAAGGGCGACCAGACCAGCCACCAGCGTTATTGCGGCGCGGACCGTGCTCATGGGCTTGACAGCCTGTGCCGTCTGGGATGCGCCATTGCGCAGCTCGGTCACGGCACGACGCTTGCGTCTTGGCAGGATCTTCATACCCAGCAGGGAGAGCAGCGCCGGTACAAGGGTAACCGACAGCAGCATGGCCATGACGATGCAGATGGCGGCCACATCACCCATAAGACCCAGGAATCCTATGCCCGTCACGTTCAACGCCAGCAAGGCTATGACCACGGTGCTTGCCGCAAAGACGACCGCACTGCCTGAGGTTCCTGTCGCCAAGGCGATGGACTCCTTGGTGGGCATGCCGTTCAACAACTGCCGGCGATGACGGTTGAGAATGAACAGTGAATAGTCGATGCCCACGGCAAGGCCAAGCATGAGACCAAGAACAGGCGTGACTGACATCATGGACACCATGCCCGAGAAGGAGAGCGAAGCCAAGGTGCCCACGCCCACGCCCACGATTGCTGAAATAAGCGGCAGACCCGCGGCCACCAAGGTGCCGAGCATGATGAACAGCACGACGGCTGCTGCAATGACGCCAATGATTTCCGTGGAACCCATTTCTGGGACGGAACGTGAAATGTCCGAAGCGTATTCCACCGCAACGCCCGCAGGTAGGTTCTTGGAAATATGAGTCATGACGGCCTGTTTCACCGACGGTTGAACGTTCAGCGTGTCATCGTTGAAGATAACCGTTCCCAAGGCCGTACTGCGGTCGGCCGAAACCACCGAAATACCCTTGGCCAGATCAACGAGTTTGGTGGCATCCGCCAGCTCAGCCTTCTTGGCAGGCAATTCCTTTTCCGCAGTGTTGATCGTTGCCAGACCATCGGTGATTTGCTGTTGATGGGTTGCGATCTGCTTCTCATTATCGGCAATGGTCTGCGATGCCTTGTTGAGACTCTGCTGCCCGGTTTGCAACTGTGCCAGACCTGTGTCGATCTGTTCCTGCGCGGCGGCCAGCTTTTGCAGGCCCAAGGTGATTTCCGACTGCTTGCCCTGCATCGTGGTTTTGGCCGCGTTGAGCTGCTGTTGGCCGGAAGTCAACTGGGTGCTGGCTGCGTTAAGCTGCTGCTGACCCGCAATCAAGGCTGCGATGGTGCTGTCATAGTTGAGTTCGGAACGGTGCTGTGCAATCTCCCGCGAGACCGCATCATAGTTGAGTTTTGCACGTCCTGATGAAATCTGCTGCTGAGCGGCGTCAAGACTGTTGCGCACATTCGTGAGATAGGCAGTGAGCGTGCGCTCGTCAGTGATGCCGCCATTCTTGACATGGAACCCTGCCACAATGCTGTCAATTCTCGACGTTGCCTGCGTGTGACTGGTCTGAGCGGCGGTTAACTGTTGTTGCAGCGCCGCACATTCCTGAGAGGAGTCCGCCGTGGAGGATGCGGGGCAGCCGAGTTGCGAAAGCTGCTGCTGCACGTCAGTGATGGTGTTCTGCGCCTTGTCTCGCTGCTCCTGCATGAGGGTGAGCTGCTGTTGCGCCTGAGCAATCTGTGCGCTGGCGGAATCATGCTGTATCTGCGCGCTGTCCAGCTTAGCCTTGGCCTGATTGATGGTGGCGCTCGCAGCATCAAGCTGCTGTTTTGCGCTGACAACCTTCTGCCTGTTGGCATCAAGCATCTTCTGCTTGGCGGAGACCTGGGCAAGGCCGTCGCTGATCTGCTGTGATTTGCTGTCAATCAGAGTGTTGGCATCCGAAAGCTGCGACTGTCCTAAGAGGATTTTCTCCCTGTTGGTGTTGATCTGCTGCTGTCCGTTGGCAAGTTTCTGCTCACCGGTGATGAGGGCGAGCTGTCCGCTGGCGAGCTGCTTTTTACCGTCGGCAAGCTTCTTCTTGCCATCGTCAAGCTGCTGCTGCGCATCATTGAGTTTCTGCCGGTTCGTTGCCAGCGTGGTTTCCGCGTTGGCTATGGAACTTACCCCGTCGTTTACCTTGGCGACGCCATCATCCTTCTCCTGCTGTGCGGTGAAGGGGTCGACTGTTTTCTTCACCCCGTTGAGGGTGGCGACCTGGCGCAGCTCCTGCTGTATCGCCTTTTTCTGCGCTGGGGTGAACGCCTTGCCGTCGGTGGTGGTGAATACTGCGGTTCCGCTGCCGCCACTCAAGGACGGTATGCGCGTCGACAGTTCGTCGGCCACACGCATCGTTTCGGTGCCTGGTATTGATATGACGTCAGACAGTGCGCCATGCCCAAACCCGTATCCGACGCCTGCCATAATAAGTACCAAAAACCACGCAATAATCACCACAAAGGGTTTGCGTGCACTGAACCCCCCGATTCTGTGCAACAGTTTGGCCATGAATTCCTCCTCGTATTGGTATGCGCCGCAAATGTTGGGCAGCGGCACCGGTCGTGCAGTCCGCATACGATTCTTATCCAACAGCGTGTAGTGTTCAATGAACATCAGCACCGCATGTTGTTGGGCAAACCCACGGATGCAGGAGGTAATGTGCGTATCGGCAACATCACGGGTGTGATGTGACGGTAACATTGTGTGAAGATTCAATGACACAAGGAGATCATGACGAATTCGGCGACAGGTGATCCGCGAAAACTCTATACAGAAACCATGATTCGTGACAGTCTTATCGCATTGCTTGAAGACCGCCCACTCCACGAGATAACGATCACGGCATTATGCCAGCGCGCAGGAATCAACCGTTCCACCTTCTACGCGCATTACAAGAACGTGATGGAACTCATGGAACATATTGAGGGCGAAACCCTTGAATGGATTCGTGGCGTGATCGTTTCAACGGCCAACCAGGGCGGCAACGAGGAGAAGCTGCGCAGAATCGAGCTGACGTGCCAATACATTGCGAGCAACAGCAGCTATCTCGGCGTATTGATGAATTCAAACGCGAACGTTGACTTTCAATACCGCTTCATGAGTCTTATCTATGAGGAGCCGACATTGCAGGATATTGTCGACACCGAGGAAAAACGGCTGAAAGTGCAGTTCGCCGTGAACGGAGCCATTGGACTCATCCGGCACTGGCTGAAAACAGGGTTGAGAACCCCATACACGAAGATTGCGCAAATCATATATTCCATGAGCATTGTTCCCATGGAATTTCTCAACGACCGACCAGAACAGGGTGTCGCAATCGGCCAGGAACACAAGGCATAGGAAATGGGTGTCCGAATCACATCGCATGCAGCATGTTGATTCCGACACTCATTGGTAGAGGTCATTGGTAGAGAACATCGGTGAGCTCAGATGTGTGTTCTATCTGAGCTCACCGAATGTGAACCGTCTATCTGAACCATCGTTGAAGAAGCTCATGAATTTCATCAACGATTCTTGTGACGGTTGGACGGATACGATCAATGTGCGCGTTGATCATCGTTCCGAACGCAGCGCTGAGGCTTGTTGCTCCAACGGCCCCCGCCATTCGCAGTGGCAGATCCTTTCTTTTTCGATCCACATACCAGGCAAACATCATCACCGATGCCATGATCAAAGCCGGAAGCCAAACGAACGACTTAGCCCCTCCAGTGTAGGGAAGTGCCATTCTTGCCGAATCCGGCCACGCAACTTTGAGCATGAAATGACCATCTGTATCCGTATTCGACTTGAACTCCTTGAATCGTGTCACCGCAAAAGCAAATTGATACGCGGGTATCATGCCCGAATCTGTTCCTTCGATGCCTCCTGGAAGACCCTGATTGAACTTTGTGGCACGGTCGTAATACTTGCTGGAACCAGCCGTCAGATAACCGTCTCTCTAGGACCGTCTGGGACTGTCTTGAAATGTGCGTAACTGGCTTTGATCGCTGATTCTTTGGATTGGCGGGAAGGAGCCGGTGAACATGCCGACTGAGACAATGGCTGTCATGGCAGCCAAGAGAATGAATCCAAGAACGAGTGTTCCGCCGAGATGGACGCCGCCGTCGAGCTGGTGCGTTTGGCCAAGCAACAGGGACTGGCGTTGACCGGGCCGGGCGGTCTGCTCAAGCAGTTCACCAAGACGGTGCTCGAGACCGCGCTGGACGAGGAGATGAGCGAGCACCTCGGACGCGCCAAGCATGAGAAGACCCGGGACGGCAGGCGATGAACGCGCGCAGCGGCACGGTGAGCAAGACAGTAACTACCGACGCGGTCGCATCGGCCTTGAACTCGTCACTATACGTGGTTGCCATCATTGGCTTCTTCCCGGTCAGACCATCATATCCGACCAGACCCAAAGTCAACCAACATTGCAGCAAACCCCACGGCTCAGCTTGGACACATGGCGCAACCGCATATGGTCGGTCGCGTTGCAGGCATCCGGCTACGCGGACATCCCCGGTGTCAGCATCCACAGTCTGCGCCACTCGTACGCGTCCATCGCCATCGCCCACGGAGCCGACGTGACGACCTTGCAGGCCGCGATGGGGCACGCATCGGCCGCCATGACGCTCGACATCTACGCGAACCTGTGGCCGCACAGACTCGACGATGTCACCCAGGCCATCGACCTTGCCCTGAAACCGACCTTGTCCCAGCCATTCCTACTGAGTCCTACTGAAAAAAAACAAGGGCGGAATCCAACACCTTGAAACCGTTGGAATTCCGCCATTTTTTGTCGGGCCGACAGGATTTGAACCTGCGACATCCTGCTCCCAAAGCAGGCGCGCTACCAAGCTGCGCTACGGCCCGATGCTCAAGCGAGCACAATTGAACAGTATAACCCATCATCGGACATAATGCATAGTAGTGTCCTTTGGCTAGAATCGACGGGTACTGATGATGAACTGAGGAGGGGGTTATGGGTCGGCATCAACACGCTGAAAATTCTGGACTCATATCCTTCATAATCTGCGCCATTGCAGCAGCAATCATGGTCAAGATATATGTCGAGGTAGCGCCGCCAATCTGGCAAGTCACCCGAAGAATGTTTACGGTGGCTGCCGGTATCGTCACTTTCTGCGGCGTGTCGTCATTCATTGTCGGATACGCGCGAAACTCGAATTCGCTCAATCTTCGTCGTGGCTGGTGGATGCCTGTGCGCCGCAGCATAGAGATTGTCGCACTTTCGGTTGTGTACGCGGCGACAATCTTTCTCGCGGTATTTGCCATCTTCGGCATCATCACCGATATGATGGGCGTGCGAATCTTCCTCGGATACCTTCCCTGGGTGAGTGCAGCCTTTGCCGGGATCGTCGGCTACATAACCTTCGTGCAGGCCGACCTCATGGATGCGAAAACCATCGCATCGCTGCTACCGCTATTCGTGGTCTCAGGTGTTACCACGGCAGGTTTGACGACGGACGATCCGAACTGGTGGCATAACAATTTCTCTCAGCTTGGAGATAGAACGACATTCGCTGCCACCATGTTCAATGCAACGCTGATTCTCGCTGGAATTTGCATTATCATCATCAGCTATTTTGCGGTTTCGGAATTGCTGACCACGCACCGCATGAGAGCAGATTGGAGTAGGGCGCATCTACCGGCACCGCAAGTTGGTGATTCCAATGATCATGTGGACAGTATTCAACGTTTCAGATTACGTGCGGGAATCCTTTTGACCTTGCTTGTTTTGCTTGGCGTGGCATTCATGGGAATCGGAACCTTCAGATATTCTCCTCACCCGATATTGCACAATGTGTTTTCGCGAGGTCTTCCGGGGATCATGTGTGTGCTGCTTATCGGGCTTCCGTGGATTGCACCGCAACTGTCTAAGGCGATCTACATCGTATCCGATCTAGGCATTGTCACCTGTGCGATAGCTGGGGGATTCTGGCTGGAGGGCGATAACACCCTGACCAATGTTGAAGCTCTAGCCGGTCTCATTTTTCTGGGCTGGTTCATCGTATTCTCTCGCCATATCGCAGCGATCGAAGCCGACAGAGTCCAAGCCCAGATCATCTACCTGCAATCCATTGACACCTCTGCCATTCAGCCAGCCCGTGCGCCGGAATCACGTCTGGCATCCGACAAATAATTCCACTGCATGCGATGTAGCTCGACAGTGGCAACGCTACCCAGACTCTGCCTTTCGCGTCAATTTTCAGAGCAAGCTACGAGTTTTGTTGCCTTTTCTGGGAAACTTCGAACCGAGAGTCAAAAAAACAGGAAGAAATGGCTGCATGGCAGTCAGAGAGCAGGGCAAAATTCCAAGTATTCTCAAAAAGGCAACAAAACTCGCAATGTCATGCAGCATGAAGGCCACAACCACGGTTTCACCACCACAAATCCGCTTATCTCGAATGCAAAATACTTCCGATCTCCAATATCACCCCGTTGTACGGCACACCGGTGCCGTAAAACAAAATCTCCATTGTCGATTACGATGACATTCATGACCGAGCACTCGCATGAAACCCAGCAACACGCCAATCCCGTCAATCAACAGCAGACGCTCTGGCCGGCTCCCACAGCCTTGCACCCGTTACATGCGACCGTTTCCATTCCGGGCAGCAAATCCCTGTCAAACCGATATCTCATTTTGGCAGCGTTGAGTTCCCAACCCATCACCATTCACGGTCTGCTGCGCTCACGAGACACCAATCTCATGATCGAAGCGCTGCAACAGCTTGGCGTGCGTATAGAACAGGAGTCGGCATCGTCAACGACCGTTCGCATCATTCCGCCGAAGTTCGGCAATCATCAACAGACAACTGGCACTCTTGAGAGTAGGAATGGTCTTCATCCTCGCTTTCATGGCAACACCACCATATTCTGCGGTCTGGCGGGAACGGTGATGAGATTCCTCCCTGCGCTCGCATTGTTCGCAGACGGCCCCATTTCCTTCGATGGTGATAGTCAAGCGTATGCAAGGCCTATGCAACCTCTGCTTGATGGCCTGAAGCAGCTTGGAGCCAAAATCGAGTACACAGGCAAGCCAGGTTTTCTGCCATTCATCGTGACCGCCCCAGATAAGCCCTCCGAACACAAGGTACGCATAGATTCATCCTCATCATCGCAGTTCATATCCGGCTTATTACTTGCCGCATCCTGCCTTCCTGACGGCTTGAAGCTGCAACACACCGGCGCGACGCTGCCAAGTTTGCCCCATATCAGGATGACCATGACAGATATCGTCAACGCAGGCGGTCACGTTTCGTTTGACGCTCAGACAAACACATGGACTGTCTCACCGGCCAAGCTGAAACTGCCCGAGACAGTCACTGTGGAACCGGACCTGTCCAATGCTGCCCCGTTTCTGGGAGCCGCTCTGCTGGCGACCGGCACTGTGCAGGTTCCATTCTGGCCTGAAACAACAACGCAACCTGGCGGGCTTCTGCCGGACTTTCTCAGCCGCATGGGGGCCACCGTTGATTTTCCGGAAGCAGCAGGCATCAGATATTGCCGCGTTGTCTCACATGGCGACATACACGGTTTGGGCGATTTCGATCTTGAAGCGGCAGGGGAGTTGGCACCCTCTCTTGCAGCTCTGCTGACTTTTGCAGATTCCAAAACCACGATGCTTGGCATTGCACATCTAAGAGGACATGAAACCAATCGTCTCGCCGCCATGGTCGCTGAAATTCGAAGAGTTGGTGGCGATGCGGAAGAGGTCGAAGACGGCATCATCATTCGTCCGGTCGAGCCACAACGTCTCCACAACGCGGTCATTCGAAGCTACCACGATCATCGCATGGCGACATTTGGCGCTATGCTTGGGCTTCGCATCAGTGGAACACAGGTCGAAAACATTGAAACCACGCGCAAAACACTGCCTGATTTCGTTGGAATGTGGGAGAACATGCTCTCTTGCGATTCAGCCGACACGATATCCGACTCAGTGCACTATCGTAGCTAGTGCATGCAGCGTAAACCGTATATATCGTCCCAACCTCTGGAGATAAAGCGAATATGTCACAGACCTCACCAAACAGCGCATCCATTGACGATGAATACTTTAGGCCTCATTATCATCACGAATCCTTCGTGAACGAACTCTCAAAGAATGCGCACTACGATGATTTGACTCTTGCTCTTTCCATGGCAGACGCGGCAGACAGGGTAAGCTCCACCCGTTTCGGCGCGCTGGATCTTCATGTCGAAGACAAGCCGGACCACACGCCGGTCACCGATGCTGACCGTGAAACAGAACGAACATTGCGCAGCATCATCGCCGAGCATAGACCAGGAGACAGCGTCTATGGCGAGGAACTTGGCAAGGCTGAATCAACGGGCCGTCGCTGGATCCTCGATCCCATCGATGGGACGAAGAATTTCGTTCGTGGCGTCCCTGTCTGGGCAACGCTGATCGGGCTTGAAGTCAACCATGAGCTGATCGTCGGGGTCGTGTCGTCGCCATTCTTGCATAACCGCTGGTTTGCGGTTCGGGGTGGGGGTGCCTATATGGGAATGGATGTCGACCATGCTTCGAGGATTCACGTTTCGGATGTAAGCCAGCTGCAACATGCGTCAATGTCCTTGTCGTCTCTCTCTGGATGGAAGGAACGCGGCGACAGGGACAAACTGATCGACCTTACCGACAAGCTCTGGAGACTGCGCGGATTTGGCGATTTCTGGCAATACATGCTCGTAGCCCAGGGAGCTATCGATATTGCGGCAGAGCCAGAACTCGACCTGTACGACATGGCGGCTCTCGTCCCCATCGTCACGGAAGCTGGCGGTCAGTTCACCGATCTCGAAGGCAATCCCGGTCCTTGGGGGGGCTGCGGCTTGGCAACGAACGGTCGTCTGCATGCAAAGGTTCTCGACTATCTGCGGTAGTGTTTCGAAAGTTATGGCAGCCGCGTCTGCAATATGGAAATAATCGAATCTGCTATGTCGTGCTGTGCCGGGTTCAGCCCGCTTTTTGGTGTGACAGCATAAAAATTGCGTATGAACGGTGCACCGAGCCTACGCACGGCAACACCTGCCGGGACTGAGTTCTGCGACATCACCGTGCATCCTATGCCAGCGGACAGCACCGCTCTGATTTTCTCGTTGCTGTCGAGCTCCACGATGTTCCGCGGCGATATTCCTGCTGACTGAAGGAACAGGTCGGTGAAGTATCTGACTCCCGATCCCGGCTCTCGCACCAGCCAGATATCGCTCTTTTCGGAATCGCTACTGTCCAGCGTTTCCATGCCAAGCGACGCGCGCCTCTGCTGTTGCAGTGATTCAGTGGTGTTGAGGACATTCTTGGCGTTCACGTCTCCATGCTCTGTCTGGGAAACGCTGGAGATGTCACCGGCCAGCACCAGCTGATCCTCGCAGAGCACGTTCAGATTCACCAGATCGGTGGTTACCGGCTTTTCGATGATGCCCATATGAGCGCTTTTGTTCAGTATGGCATTGATGATGTGATCGGAATTCATGGTGCGTATGGAAAAACTTGTCGTATCCAGCCGGGATTTCAGCCCGAGCATGAGTCGTGGCAGCAGTGTGCTTGATGCGGTGTGCGACATCAGGAGAGTGAATGGAGTCTTCTGAGCGTTCTTTTCTGTCATGCGGTATACGGTCGCATTCCACATCTGAATCAGATGCGTCGCATCATCATACAGAGAGCGGCCAGCTTCGGTAGCTTGCAGTTCGCCTTTGGTGCGGCGAATGAACAGCGCCTTGCCGAACACAGCCTCCAATCCAGCGATGCGCTTGGAAACGGTGGATTGCGAGACTTGCAATTCATCTGCTGCTGCAGTAAATTCACGCGTCTCGAACACGGCAATCAGCGTATTTAACACGGTGAAACTCAGATCGTTCGCCTGAATCATAGGGGGCCTTTCCTGCAATCGAATTTGGACTGCAATCGAATCTAACCAGCAATCGAGCTGGCCTGCAATCAAGCCAGACTGCAATCACATCATGATATTCAAATATCGAATATATTATATCTTTATTAGTAATTTGAAGAATATCAACATGTGATGCACAGTATCACTATGTCCAGTTCAACACATGCCATTCAATCCGCAGGCCCAACAAGCCATCAACCCCTCTCAACGCTTGTCGAGGAAATTCGCAAGGAATCACGCATCATTGCATATCATCGCAGCATTCCGTTGCCACAGGGCGGGCTCACCCTTGCGGTGCTTGCACTGGGCAATCTACTTGCCGTGATGATTCCCGGGCAGAGTATAGCCATCCACATCATCTTTGGGATTCTGCCGCTTCCGCTCTTCATGGCGATTCTTGTAAAATTCCTCGTGCATCCTGCTGTGATTCTGACGAAAGACATGTCGAATCCGGTCGTTGCACCCGTTTCCGCGACTATCCTCATGTCGCTCATGCAGTATGCTTCGTACATTGCTCCGATTGGAGGCATCTTCAAGACGCTTGCTGTGGCGCTGTGGTATTTTGCGGTCAGCTGCAATATCGTGCTCATGGTTCATGTTGCAAGCCGATTCGTGATCAAGAACCGTAGCCTCGCGAAGGTCTTTCCAACCTGGTTCGTAGGTTTTGTCGGCATCGTCGTGGCATCGGCGACATCGCAGCCCGTTGGACAACAAGCCTTTGGTCTGATCATTTTCTGGTGCGGTTTTGTGCTGTATGCGTTCACCTTCGTTGCGGTGACAGCCCGTATGCTCACCATTCCCTTGGCACCGGCCACTCGCCCCACCATAGCCATCTATGCGGCCCCTATGAGCCTCTCGATTGCCGGATACACGGCGGCTGAAGCGCATCCAAACGCTCTGTTCGTGCTCATCATGGTTATCGCTGCGCAACTGCTTTTCGCCTTTGTGCTGACACAGATGCCCGGCCTGTTGCGCCTGCCATTCGCGCCATCATATGCCGCGATGACATTCCCCTTCGTCATAACCGCGACCGCCTTGCTGAAGGCGTTGGTACTCTTCCAAAGTGCCGGATGGAAGGTTCCTGCATGGCTGTTCACCGCGCAGAAGCTGGAAACTCTGCTTGCAGCAGTCATAGTGTGCTACGTCTTCGTTCTGTTCCTCAAATTCGGCATCAAGCAATGGCGCAAGACGAGCGATTCGCTGCTTGCATGAAGCAGTTGTTATGTAGCGCTTATGGTGTAGCTGATTTGGACTGGGTTATGGCGTTGTACCCTACGCTAAGAAGGCAACAGAGTGTGAAGACAATCGACTCTTACGCCTTGCTCTGCACTCGAGCCAGCTCAAGAGGGTTTAGGATATCCTCAAGTATTTCCGGTCTGATGCTACCTTCGCGTTCGGCGGCTTCATGGACGGTGATGTTCTCTGCCATGGCACTTTTGGCAATTTCCACCGCGCGCTCGTAGCCAATGTGTCCGATAAGCGATGTTGCCAACGATGCGCAGCGCTGTGCCTTCTCCTTGGCTGCTTTTGAGTTGACGGTGATGCCTTCGACGCAGTTCTCGCGCAAAGTGTCCATCGCCTTGCTCAAGATGCTGATTGACTCAAGAATGGCATGCAGAATAACCGGTTCAAAGGCGTTCAGTTGCAACTGCCCTGCCTCGGCAGCGAAGGAAACCGTGGAGTCCATGCCCATCACCATGAACACACTCTGGTTGACGCACTCTGGAATGACTGGATTTACCTTTCCCGGCATAATCGAGGAACCTGCCTGACGCGCAGGGATGTTGATTTCAGCGAGGCCTGCACGTGGACCGCTACATAGCAAACGTAAATCGTTGGCAATTTTGCCAAGGTGCGTGGCGTTGCGTTTCAACAACGATGAGGTCATGACAAAATCGGACACATCGGAGGTTGCCGCTATCGGCTCAGGCGCAGCCGTCACCGGTAATCCGGTGAGTTTGGCCAGATGATCTATTGCATAGCCGCGGAAGCGCGCATCCGAGCATATGCCTGTTCCTATGGCCGTTCCTCCGAGATTCATCGTAGACAGTGGCTTTCTGTAATCTGTAAACGCGGTGATGTCGGATTCAAGAATGTTGGCAAAAGCCATGAATTCCTGACCAAAAGTCATGGGGACGGCATCTTGCAGTTGTGTGCGTCCGATGGTCACATCGTGCATGGTGCGTTGTGCAAGCGCACGGAATGACCTGCTCAATCTTCTGGCACTGTCGATAATGGTGTCCAATGCTTCGATGATTGCCAATCTTGCAGCGGCAGGATAGGTGTCATTGGTGGACTGGGACTTGTTGACGTGGTCGTTTGGATGTATGTGCGTGTAATCTCCCTTGGCGCGGCCGGACAGTTCCAAGGCGCGGTTGGCGATGACCTCGTTGGTGTTCATATTGGTCGAGGTGCCTGCGCCTCCTTGAAGTACATCGATAGGAAACTGGTCATCAAAATCTCCTGATGCGACGTCTGCACATGCTGCGTCGATAGCGGACCATTGCTCTTTGCTGATGCCGCCAAGATCGCGGTTGGCAAGGGCACAGGCCCGCTTGACTATTGCAAAGGAATGGATGAGCTCGGGGTGATGGCTGACTGGCATGCAGCTTGCAGGAAAATTCTTGAGTGCGCGAGCTGTGTGAATACCCCAGTATGCTTCCGCTGGCACAGGCAGTGCACCTATGCAGTCATGCTCGATTCGGGTTGCGTCTGACTGTTGGATTCCATGCATCGATTGTTCAGATTGCTCAGATTGCTCAGATTGCTCAGCTACGTGTTCTGAGTCGTCAAGGGTTGTTGTGCTTCCTAATGCTGGTTGCGGTACGCTGTGCGCCATTGATATTCCTTCTCATCTCGAGGATTGGCAGTGTTGGCCTGTGTATTATGTGACCGATCCTGTCGCCACGAGTAAGACTATGCAGATGTCTTCCATTGCACAAGGCGGGGATATCCTTTGTATCGTATAGGTTTAACCTATGACAATAACGCAAGTACGAGCTTTCTATCTTGCTGCGACCTTGGGCTCCTTTACCGCAGCTGCAGAATACATGGGGTTGACTCAGCCAACCGTTTCTGAATTGGTAAAGAAAATCGAAGAGGCCTATTCGGTGACACTTTTCGTGCGAGGAGGACGACGCTTGGTGCTCACCACGGCTGGACAGACCTTGCTGCCTTGGGCGAGACGTCTGCTTGACGCCGAACTGGGAGCTGACAGTGCTCTTACCGCATTGAACACAGGTGAAGGCGGAACGGTCTCCTTCGGCATTCTTCAGAATGCAAGCTATTACCTGCTGTCCGACTTGGCCACGGTGTTTCACAGGTCATACCCCAATGTTCGTGTGCGTCTGGTGGGTCAGAATTCATTTGAGGTGGCCGACGCGGTGCGCAACGGGGAACTGGAAGCTGGGCTGCTATGTCTGCCTATTCCTGCTGAAGGTCTGCAAATACGGCCACTCATGCGCCATGAGATTGTCTGGGCAAGTGCCAACCCCGAACGTTGTACCAAAGCAATGGCTATTGCCGATATCCCCAAGGCACCACTGATACTGTATGACGCACATCACGGCTGGAATGATCCAACCAGACATCAGCTTGCGCAGTTGGCACAGTTGCATGGAGTCACGCTTGAACCGAAAATGGAGGTTGAATCGGTGGATGCAGCGGTTTCTCTGGTTGCCAGTGGACTGGGGGATACCATTGTGCCCAAAGCCGTTGCCGAATCAGACACCTTCCCGGCAGGTGTATACACTACGCGACTCGAGGAACCAATCTACGATACTTTCGCGCTTGTCCAGCGAAGCAATTGGGAGCTGTCTCCCATCGCAAGTGATCTGGCTGAACTCGCAGTGAATATGCTTACCTCAAATGACGCAGGGTTAGGCGAAGTGCTTCATTCTCCGATGAAGTCACCAATCGCAGATGCAAAGGCGTAGCCCGTAGGGATACATACGTCCCAGTCCCTCGTAGTTTTTACTCGGCGGCTTCAGGGTAATGGCGGCGTAGAACTTCGTGCAGCATGCAAAACCCGTTTCCGCGCTTGTACAATGCACGGAAACGGGTTGCTATATGACTTGCTGGCTAGCTTACTTGGTGAAAGTGTTGCCGTAGGAGTCGCCTTGATCTGCAATCGTTGCGGACTGGCGGGCGATGGAAAGCTCTTCATTGGTTGGAATGATGCAGAGCGTGATCGTGCTGTCTGGTTCAGAAATGATTCGAGCTTCCTTGGAACGGGTATCATTCTTCTTCTCGTCAAGCTTCACGCCGAATGGGGCGAGCTTGTGAGCAACCATGCGACGCACGATTTCGTCATTCTCGCCAACGCCGGCAGTGAAGGTTATGACATCCAAGCCACCCATCTGTGCG
Organism: Bifidobacterium sp. WK041_4_12; assembly: GCF_041080795.1. NCBI lineage: Bacteria > Bacillati > Actinomycetota > Actinomycetes > Bifidobacteriales > Bifidobacteriaceae > Bifidobacterium > Bifidobacterium aquikefiricola. Next base: position 1,094,048 of record NZ_CP129674.1, read on the forward strand.
GCGTAATTGCCGATGTAGCCAACGATGCGATGCACGTAGACATCAAGAGCCAGCTTGGCGTTTTCGTCGCCTGCAGCGATCATCTTGTGAATCTCACGCATGTCGCCGTGACCGGTCATGCCCATCAAGCCCGAGTGCTTGTTGAAGAGAGTGTCGAGCTCGTCGACGTTCATATGAGCGTTACGAATGAGGTGGAAGACGACTGCAGGATCGATGTCGCCTGTGCGTCCACCCATGACGAGTCCTTCGAGTGGGGTCAGACCCATGGATGTTTCGACTGGCTTTCCGGAAATCTGAGCGGATGCCGAAGCGCCGTTGCCGATGTGAAGCACGATCTGCTTCAATCCTTCGGCAGGCTTGCCAATCAAATCTGGAACCTGTGAACCGACATATTCGTGGCTGGTGCCGTGGGCTCCATAGCGACGAATGTGGTACTGGTCAGCGATGTCCTTGTTCAGCGCATAGGTGCTGGCATACTTTGGCAGCTGGAAGAAGAAGGAGCTATCGAATACGAATACCTGTGGGGTATCAGGCAGAAGAGCACGCATCACTTCGGCGCCTGTTGCCTCGGGACCATTGTGCAAGGGTGCAAGAACGGCAAGGTTCTTGACCTGGGCGATGGTCTTGTCGGTGACCAATGCTGGCTTTGGAAATACGGATCCGCCCTGAACCACACGGTGACCTACTGCAACAATCCCTGAGTTCTGCAAGCTTGGGCCATACTCTTCGAAGAAGCCAAGAACGCGCTTCAGACCGACTTCGTGATCTGGAATCGGCTCTTCGAGCTCGTGCTTTTCTCCATTGTATTCATGCTTATAATGACCATCTGACGGTTCGCCAATCTTCTCGACGAGGCCAGAGGCAAGTCCCTCTCCGCTTTCAAGGTCAACGAGCTGATATTTGATGGAACTCGAACCTGAATTGATAACAAGGACGGTTTTTGCCATTGTGGCATCCTCCTGATGTGATGAGATGGAGCTACTGCTCCCTGCTGTTTCAGGTTACTCGCTGGGGGTAACAAGTCGAGTCGCTGTGACTAAAGTTCACACTTGCTGTGACAGCGGGGAACGCTTTGCTGCCACGATTTGAGTGCTTGCAGTGTGAACGCTGATTCATGCGGAAATTGCTGTGATGGCGACCGTGTTGATGATGTCTTCCACCGAAGCGCCGCGGGAAAGGTCGTTGACTGGTTTGTTGAGACCTTGCAGAATCGGTCCTACAGCAACGGCTCCAGAAGAGCGCTGCACTGCCTTGTATGCAATGTTGCCGGCACTTAGATTCGGGAAGATGAATACATTCACATGACCGGCCACGGAATTGCCTTTGGCCTTTGATGCAGCGACTTCAGGTGACCATGCAGCATCGAACTGAATCGGGCCGACGACTGGCAGGTCCGGCTCCTTCTCGTGAAGGATCGCCGTGGCTTCCTCGACCAGATCGACATCGGGTCCCTTGCCTGAACCAAGGGTTGAATACGAGAGCATGCCAATCTTGGGATCGATGCCGAATGCTCGGGCCGTCTCGGCGGATTGAGCGGCAATGTCGGCCAACTGTTCGGGATTTGGATTGAGGTTGATGGCACAGTCGGAGAATACGGCAACGTGATCTTTGAAGCACATCAGGAATGCTCCGGAAACCATTGAGACCTTTGGCTTTGTCTTAATGAGCTGTAGAGCAGGACGTACCGTATTAGCCGTTGAATTGACGGCACCTGAGACAAGGCCATCTGCAAGTCCAAGAATGACAAGCATGGTGCCGAAATATGAGGCATCCTTCAATGCTTGCCGAGCCTTCTCTTCGGTCATGCCCTTGCTTGCGCGAAGCTTGCACAGTGTTGATGTCATGGTTTCGAGCATGGATTCATCGTTCATGGACTGGAATTTCGCACGGTCAAGATTCATCAGTCCCAGTTTCTTGCCTCGAGCAAGAATGTCGTCTCGTTCGCCGACAATGATCAGATCGACGATGGAGCGTGATAGCAGCAAATCAGCTGATCGGATTATTCTGTCATCTTCGCCCTCTGGCAAGACTATTGTTTTACGGGCTGCCTGAGCCTTGGTCAGGAGACTGAACTGGAATGAACGTGGAGTTTCGCAAAGCGCTGCCGGTTGTGCAAGGGCTGAAAGAATCGCGTCGCTATCGACATTGCTGTTGAATGCTTGGAGCGCCTTGCTTAGATCCTCGCTGTTGCCCGCTTCGAGAGAAACGGCAGGAATGGACCATGTGGGAATACCGAGGGGGAGTACGGCCTCCTTCATGTCGTCGAGATTCTCTTCGGTGCAGCCGGTGATGAACAATGCCACAACCGAGCTGCCCGCTTGCCGCACAGCCTTGACATGTGCCTTGACCGTCTCAAGTAGTTGCTTGGCGGTTCTGTCGATGGAACAGACGGCCAGTACCACAGGGGATTTCAAATCAGCCGCTATCTCTGCATTGAAGCTGAACAGCGTCGGATCGGCGATCTTTGATTTGTCTGTGCCCACGATAACGGTAATTTCTGGAGCGAAGGTGCTCATGAGATGAAAATAGGCCGATACGATGGTTGTTCTTGCCTTGTCTCTGTCTTCTCGCGCTTCTCTCGGGCAGGTAGCACGAACGATGTCAAGCGGTATATCGTTCCCTGTGGCCGCAATCAGATCGTTGGTGAACAGTTCATGACGGCAGGCTATCGGGCGGAAAACAGCAGTTCTTCTATGTTGTGACAACAGATTGACCAAACCATAAGCAACAACATTGCGACCGTTTGCCGACTCAGGACTCAGTATGGTGAAACTGGTTGTAAGACTCAATGGTCTCTCCTCTTCGAGATTAGGTTAAGCCATGACTACCACGTGCATGGTTCCACAGCACATTGTAATCGAATAATCTCAATTGACGTATTCAAGCGTTGCGTTTCAAGCGTTACGATTCATCCCAGTCTATCTTGGGTGCTGCACGGCTGTACCTTTTTACTGATATGTCGAGATTGAATACGGATTGCGTTTTCTGCTGATGGATGGGATTTGGTAGGAAATACATACGGGAAAGCCCCGAATCGTAGGACTCGGGGCTTTCTGGTGAGTGGTTGGTAAAACTACTCGTTGTCTCCGGCAGTTGCCGCCGTAGCGGTGACAGCTCCTGGAACTTCGGTCTTAACATCTGGCCATACCCAATCGGTGTAGTCAGGGTGGTCATAACCCTCGTCAACGGCAAACTGGAAGGCATCCTGACGGAATTTCTCGAGCTTGTCGATCTCGTTGGCGTACTTGTCAGCGTCGACTGCACGCAGTGCTTCGGCGGTGAGTTCGTAACGATCGATGTTGTTGACGCGAACCATGTCGTAAGGAGTGGTTGTCGAACCTTGCTCCTCGTAACCATGAACGTTGAAGTTGTCGTGGTTTGGACGATCCCAGATGAGGCTTCGTACCTCACGCGCATAGGCGTGATAGGCGAACAGAACAGGCTTGTCGGCGGTGAAGAGCTCGGTGAACTCTGCATCGGAGAGGGCCTGATCGTTCTCGGAAGCGTTCTGAATCTTCAGGAGATCTACGACGTTGACAACCTTGAACTTGACGCCAAGCTTGTTGAGCTTGTCGGCAGCGGCCATGATTTCCTGGGTTGGAACATCGCCTGCGCAACCAAGAACGACCTGAACGTCATCATTGTTATCGACGTTGGAAGCCCACTTCCACTCAGCGGCACCCTTTTCAAGCTCTGCACGAGCCTCATCGAGTGACACCCATGTGGCGGCTGGCTGCTTGCCGGAGATAATGGCGTTGATCTTGTTCGTTGACTTGTATGCGCGCTCCGAAACGGCGAGCAGGAGGTTGGAATCTGCAGGGAAGTAGATTTCAACGACATGGTCGTTGTTGAAGTTCTTGTTGAGCAGAATATCGACAACGCCTGGATCCTGATGGCTGAAGCCGTTGTGATCCTGACGCCATACATGGGAGCTGACGAGCAGATTCACGGATGCGATTGGCTTGCGCCAAGGAATCTCACGAACGGTTGCTTCAAGCCACTTGGCGTGCTGGTTCAGCATCGAGTCGATGACGTGCACGAAGGACTCGTATGAGCTCCAGATGCCATGACGGCCTGTGAGCAGGTAACCTTCGAGGAAGCCCTCCATCTGATGCTCGGAGAGCTGCTCGGTAACCTGTCCGCTTACGGCCATATGTTCATCGGTCAGCTTGGAGAGGTAGCCTGCATCCCACTGCTTGTCGGTCACCTCATAGGCGGCGGACAAACGGTTGGAAGCGGTTTCATCAGGGCCGAAGATGCGGAATGAATCCGGGTTCAGCTTGATGATGTCGCGGGTGTAGACACCGAGACGACGTGTCGCCTCAAGCTGTCCCCAGCCGTGACCATACTTCTCGACCTCGCGAACTGCATAGTCGTCAAGGTTAGGAAGCTTCAGGTCCTCGCGGATGCGACCACCGTTGGCATTCGGGTTCTGGCCAAGACGCAGCTCGCCTTCAGGCATGAAGCTGGTGACCTCTGGACGCAAGGAACCGTTCTCGTCGAAGAGCTCCTCAGGCTTGTAGCTTTCGAGCCAGTTCTTGAGGACTTCGAAGTGAGCTTCGGTGTCGCGTGCTGATGCCAGTGGAACCTGGTGTGCGCGCCATGAACCTTCGGTCTTCTTGCCGTCGATGTACTTCGGGCAGGTCCAGCCCTTTGGCGTGCGGAAGATGATCATTGGGTAGAACGGACGAGTCATGTCGTCGGTCTGCGCGGTGGCCTTGATCTCGCAAATCTCGTCGAAGACGGTTTCGAACAGATCAGCGAAGCGGCGGTGAATCGACAGATGATCTTCATCGTCGAAGCCTGCGACGAACTCGTATGGTTCATATCCCATGCCGTGGAAGAAGTCGTGAAGCTCTTCATCCGAGATGCGGGACAGGATGGAAGGGTTGGCGATCTTGTAGCCGTTGAGGTGCAAGATCGGGAGCACGATGCCGTCGGTACGTGGGTTGACGAGCTTGTTGGACTGCCAACCGGTCGCCAGAGGGCCAGTCTCTGCCTCGCCGTCGCCGACGATTGCCGGGACGAACAGGCTTGGGTTGTTCATCACTGCGCCGTAGGCGTGTGAGAGAGCGTAACCGAGTTCGCCACCTTCGTGGATCGAGCCTGGTGTCTCAGGTGCGAAGTGGGAAGGAATGCCGCCAGGATAAGAGAACTGGCGGAAGAACTTCTGCAAGCCTGGTTCATCGTTCGTGATCTTCGGGTAGTACTCGGTGTACGTTCCATCAAGATACGACTGGGCAGTTCCTGCAGGGCCGCCGTGGCCCGGTCCCATGATCATTACAGTGTTCTGCTGGTGTTCAGCAATAAGTCTGTTGATGTGCGCTGTAAGGAAGTTAAGACCTGGCGTCGTACCCCAGTGCCCAACGAGACGGTACTTCACGTCGTCCCGAGTGAAAGGCTCCTTCATAAGCGGGTTGCTGCGAAGGTAAATCTGGCCAATGGAGAGGTAATTGGCTGCGCGCCAATACTTATCTATGGCTTCCAAAGTCCCCTCGGACACTGGATTTTCCAGCTTCTTCCAAGGGGTGCCAATAACAGGATTCGTCATATGTACTCCTGTACTCCTGCACTGTGTTGTGCGATTGATTATTTATCTGTGGGCATTGATTGCGGCCTCACTCATGAGCAAGGAAGCTCTCATTCCCATTGCCAACAATGCTACGAGGTAGAGAAGACTTCTGGACGTTTTTTATCGCGAATGTTAGATATTGTTCGCAAAACGCTAACTTCTGTTATATTTCTTCAGTTCAAATAATGGCGGCAAATGACCAAAACTCGTTGGATATCGCACATTTTTACTGTGCGAGAAACCTGAAACTCCAGAGGTTATTCCATGTGAAGACGGCGTGTTGAGTTCATTGTTCGGAGGAGTGAACACTTTCGAACAAAAATGTTGCGATTGTCGAACAAGCTTGTCGTATGTCCCAAATGATTAGCATAATACGTAAGCACTGGTGCATGGATTTCGGGCTGATTTCGACACGGTTGTGTCTGTGGATTCGCATGCAGCTAAGGTTTTTACGGTATGGCTGCCCGACATTGGGTATGGGTAGTTTGTGCAAGGGACACCTGTATATATAACAGTTAACGGTTTGGAGTGGTTTATGGCTAAGGGCCCAGTTCTGGTTGTGGATTTCGGAGCACAGTACGCTCAACTCATCGCACGCCGGGTGCGTGAGGCACATGTGTATTCCGAGTTGGTGCCACATTCAATGCCGGTAAGCGAGATGCTGGCCAAGGATCCGCAGGCGATCATTCTTTCTGGGGGGCCGGCCTCGGTGTATGAACCAGGCGCTCCTGACATCGACTCCTCTATATTCAATGCAGGAATACCAGTGCTGGGCATTTGCTACGGATTTCAGGTCATGGCGCATGAACTCGGCGGCAGCGTTGATCGCGCCGCTTCGGGCGAATATGGCAAGACAGAGGTCAGCGTGGACTCTTCCAAGGGTCTGCTGCATGACTCGCCAGCAGTGCAGACGACATGGATGAGCCACGGCGTGGCAGTCGAGAAGGCCCCAGAGGGCTTTGAGGTACTAGCTCGGACAGCCTCTGCACCTGTGGCTGCAATGGAAGACACGTCGCGCAAGCTCTATGGAGTGCAATGGCATCCTGAGGTGAAGCACACGGTTCATGGTCAGGAATTGATCAACGTGTTCCTGCACGACTGCGCCAATCTTCCATCGAACTGGAACGCATCCAACATCATTGACGAGCAGATTGCCAAGATCAAGGCCGAGGTTGGAAAGCACCAGGTAATCTGCGGTCTTTCCGGTGGAGTCGATTCTGCGGTTGCGGCCGCGCTCGTGCATCGCGCCATAGGCGACCAGCTGACCTGCGTGTTCGTGGATCATGGTCTGCTGCGCAAGGGAGAGGTCGAAGAGGTCAAGCACGATTTCGTCGAGGCCACGGGAATAAAGCTCATAGCCGTCGACGCTTCCGAAGACTTCCTTTCGGCCTTGAAAGGCGTAAGCGAGCCTGAGCGCAAGCGCAAGATCATTGGAGAACGCTTCATCCGTACCTTTGAAAGGGCAGCACGAGACATCGTTGCCAAGGCCGGTGAGAAAGGCGAAAAGGTCAAGTTCCTCGTGCAAGGTACGCTCTATCCCGATGTCGTCGAGTCGGGTGGCGGCGATGGTGCGGCAAACATCAAGTCACACCATAATGTCGGAGGTCTTCCCAAGGACCTCGACTTTAAGCTCATCGAGCCACTTCGTACACTCTTCAAGGACGAAGTGCGTGCCATCGGCACCGAATTGGGCTTGCCTGATGACATCGTCTGGCGTCAGCCGTTCCCAGGGCCAGGTCTAGGCATTCGCATCATCGGCGACATCACGCGCGAAAGGCTTGAGACCTTGCGCGAGGCGGATGCAATTGCTCGCGAGGAGTTGACCAAGGCTGGCCTTGACAAGACCATCTGGCAATGCCCCGTAGTGCTTCTTGCCAACGTTCATTCCGTGGGCGTCCAAGGTGATGAACGAACCTATGGCTCACCAATCGTACTGCGACCGGTGAGTTCCGAAGACGCTATGACAGCCGACTGGTCTCGCGTCCCCTATGACGTGCTGGGGGAAATCTCCAACCGCATCACGAATGAATGCAGAGGCATCAACCGCGTTGCTCTCGATGTGACATCCAAGCCGCCGGCAACCATTGAATGGGAATAGTTGAAGACTGGACTGAACTGTTTGTTTGGAAGGAATATGTTGTGATTTCTGACCCCGATGTAATTCAACGCCAGGCCGAGGAACTCGTTGGAGACCTCAACCCTCAGCAGGCGCAGGCGGTGCAGTATCGCGGTGGAGCGCTGCTGATCGGCGCTGGTGCAGGATCGGGCAAGACGCGTGTGCTTACGCGCAGAATAGCCTGGATACTGAGCCAGATAGGAGCATGGCCAAGCCAGATACTGGCCATAACCTTCACCAACAAGGCCGCCGCAGAAATGCGCGAACGTCTGCAGAAGCTGATAGGCCCCGTCGCGCAACGCATGTGGGTTTCGACATTCCATTCGGCGTGCGTGCGAATCTTGCGTCGTGATGGCAAGTCAATCGGCTTAAAATCAGGGTTCTCCATCTACGATTCTGCAGATTCTGAACGATTGATCAAGATGATCGAGACCGAGTTCAATGTGGATGTGAAGCGCTACACGCCGCGTGCAGTGCTCAGTAGAATTTCGGACTACAAGAACAACCTGCAGGACTGGAAGACTCAGCTCAAGGAATACGCTCCAGACTTTCATCCGGGGGAGCGCGCACATTCCATCGGTCGTTTCGGCAATGTCGAAGAACTCTATTCCGTGCTGTATGCGGAATATGAGCATCGTCTTGCCATGGCCAACGCCGTGGATTTCGACGATCTGATTGTCAGAACCGTAGAATTGCTGCGAAACGATCCCATGGTCGCTGAATACTATCGGCATAAGTTCCGCTATATTCTCGTGGACGAGTATCAGGACACCAACCACGCCCAATATGTGTTGATCCGCGAACTTGCAGGCATTAATGGCAATGAGCAGGCATCTTCCACCGCAATCGGAGCAGGAAAGACCGGCCCCGCGTGGGTGACGGTCGTTGGAGATTCCGATCAGTCCATCTACGCGTTTCGCGGTGCAGATATCAGTAATATCCGTGATTTCGAGAAGGATTTTCCCCAAGCCAAAACCATCATGCTCGAACAGAACTATCGTTCGACACAGACGATTCTTGACGCGGCGAATGCCGTCATCAGCAAGAATGATGATCGCAAACCCAAGAAGCTCTGGACGGCTCTAGGCAAGGGCGACCAGATAGTTGGCTATGCTGCCGACAATGCTCAGCAGGAGGCTGCTTGGATCGCCTCTGAAATAGCGCAACTGGCAGGTGAACAGGGAATTTCCTATTCGAATGTGGCAATCATGTATCGTGCCAATGCACAATCCCGCTCCCTTGAGGAAGCACTGATCAATGCGGGTATTCCGTATCAGCTGGTGGGCGGAACGCGCTTCTATGAACGCCGCGAGATCAAGGATGCGCTTGCATATCTGCAGGCTATCGAGAACCCGGACGACGATGTGAACATGCGGCGCATACTGAATGTTCCCAAGCGAGGACTTGGGCCGAGAGCCGAAGGCATCGTCACGGAATACGCTGGGCTGCATGGTACGAGTTTCTGGTCAGGCGTGGCTCATATCGAAGAGATCGCGGATGTGCCGAAACGGACCGGCACCAAGCTGCGCGAGTTCCGTGACTTGATGACTGCTTTGCAGACAATGGCCCAGGCTTCACGAAAGCCCTCTGAAATCGTTGGTGAGATGCTGGATCAATCGGGTCTGCTGAGTTCCCTGAAGCAATCCGAAGATCCGCAGGATGCCTCGCGAGTCGAGAATCTGTCTCAGTTGCAGTCAGTTGCCGCGGAATTCGAACAGAACACCCCCGATGCCACCCTGCAGTCCTTCTTGGAAACGACCGCGCTGGTAGCCGATTCGGATCAGCTTCCCTCGGAATCTGAGGATTCTGGCAAGGTTACGCTGATGACCTTGCATACCGCCAAAGGCCTTGAATATCCCGTGGTGTTCCTGACGGGCATGGAACAGGGCACCTTCCCTCATTCGCGAAGTCTTGAGGATTCTTCCGAGCTGGCTGAGGAACGACGACTCGCATACGTGGGCATAACCCGAGCCAGAAGACGCCTGTATCTCACGCGTGCTTCAGTCCGTTCGCAATGGGGCCAGTCGAATGACATGCTGCCGAGCCAATTCCTGGACGAGATTCCCGACAAGCTCATTGACTGGAAGCGTCGTGAGTCAAGCATGGAGAGAATGCAAAGCTCCTGGAATCATGGCGACAGCGATGATGAGTTCGGTGGTTTCGAGGACGACGACTTCTCTCCAGCCTTTGGATCTTCGAATGCGTTCGGATCTTCATCACGCCGGGAGGCTTCTCGTAGCGGCGGTTCCACCTTCGGATCATCCTATGGGTCGCGTTCGAGTGCTTCGTATGGTTCTGCACACGGCTCGGCATATGGCTCAGGCTCTGGGTCGCGATCTGGATCGTACGGTTCATATGGTTCATATGGTTCGTATGGTCATGCGTCTTCAGGGTCTGCGTCAGGTCATTCTTCCGGTGTGAAGACAAGACGTCGTTCCTCGTCGCAGTCGTCACAATCTTCGCAATCGAAGCCTCTCGGCGTGCACTCGAGCGTTGCAAATCCAGCGTTGGCCAATAAGTCTGGTTTGAATGTGGCTGACTTTGCTGTGGGTGACAGGGTCGTGCACGACAAGTATGGGCTGGGAACGGTCACTGAGATTCATGACAAGGGACCAAAATCCATCATCACCGTTGATTTCGGCAGCGAAGGAGTCAAGCGTCTGCTTCTGAGAATGGCACCAATCGAAAAGCTCTGAGCTTCAAGCACTGCGAAGCTTTCGGGCTGCGAATGCTCGCGGTTGCCAATGCTCATAGCTGTGAACGTTCCCGCCTGTGAACAATCCCAGCTGTGAATGTTCACAACGCAGAACCTTGCATGCCGCAGAACGTTGCATGCCGCACATGCCGCGTGCTTGATCGACATGTGAGAAGTTATACATGCATTCGTGTATGCTGTTCTCTCGGTGTCCGCATCAGCGGAAACTTATCTGGAGTCATAGCCCATCAATGGGTCGGCGGCGTTTCGCGCCGTTCGTGCTTGTCACGGTGAAGCATTGGAGAGGCCGACTCGGGGGAGTGATCCTCCTTTCGTTCAGATAACGACAGAAGTTATAAGGAATAACATGACAAAAGTACAGCGTTCACGCCGTCAGGTTCGCCTGTCGCGCGCACTGGGCATTGCACTGACGCCAAAGGCTCAGCGCATTTTTGAGAAGCGTCCGTATGCTCCAGGTGAGCATGGTCGTACACGTCGTCGCACCGAATCGGATTATGCCGTTCGTCTGCGCGAGAAGCAGCGTCTGCGCGCCCAGTATGGCGTGTCGGAGAAGCAGCTTCGTGCAGTGTACGAGAAGGGTACTCACGAGGCAGGTCAGACTGGTAACGCCATGATGCGTGACCTCGAATGCCGCCTCGATGCTCTTGTACTGCGTGCAGGCATCGCCCGCACCACAGCTCAGGCTCGTCAGTACGTCGTTCACCGTCACATTCTCGTTGACGGCAACATCGTTGACCGTCCTAGCTACCACGTTCGTCCTGGCCAGACCATTCAGGTCAAGCCAAAGAGCCAGACCACCGTTCCATTCCAGATCGCTGCCGAAGGCGTCCACCGCGATGTGCTTCCTGCGGTCCCAGGATACCTTGACGTCGATCTCGCTTCATTGAAGGCAACGTTGACTCGTCAGCCAGAACCGGAAGAGATTCCAGTTCAGGTCAACATCCAGTACGTCGTCGAGTACTACGCTCGCTGATTGCTGCGATCAATCAAGGCGTTGGTGTTGGGGCCCTGCTCCATGCCAACGCCTTTGTTGTATGCGGCAGTTTCAGCGATGATTCAACCCAATGCTGAGCTCTTTTGCCCCTCTGTAGTCTCTTTTGCCCCTCAGATGCCTATTGCGTTTGAGAGTCTGCGAGTTTTGCGGCAATGTGAATGTATCAGAGCCATGTATTGGCTAAATTCGTCCGTCATATCAAGCTTTTGGGGCGTTTATACTTGGAAAAGGCAACAAAACTCGAACTACTGCAGTAGTAGTACAGTATATGTGCTGTTAATCGTGGATGATGGCACCAACGATGCCGTTGACGATCATCATGATGAAGCCCCCGAAGACTGCCCACCAGAAACCTTCGATGTACACGCCAGTCTGGAAGATTGCCAGAGAAAGCCAAGAAGCCAGTTCCATAAAGATGACGTTGATCACCAGTGCAGCGAGACCGAGAGTCAGAATTGTAATGGGAAGGGCAAGAACATGCACAATCGGCTTGATTGAAGCGTTGATGAGTGCCATGAACAAGGCAAAGCTCAGCAAGGCCAGCACTTTGCTCGATCCGATGATGACGATTCCAGGCAACAGCCAAGCCATAACACCAGCAGCAACGGTAAGAGCGAACCAACGTCCTATGAAATGTCCCATATCTGTCATTGTGCACGATGACGTCTCGCGATAACAGCCACTTCGGCATGACTTCACCAAATAAACAGGTCCTACGGTGCAATAATGGACGTATGATTCTTCATTTACATCTCGTTCGACATGGCCAAACATATTTCAACAGATACAACCGTCTTCAGGGCTGGTCTAATTCTCCGCTGACTGACCACGGCTATCAGGACGCAGAAAAAGCTGCGGAAAAACTGAAGCACGTGAACTTCGCCGCTGCATTCTGTTCGGATACGACACGAGCCGTAGTGACCGCATCAACGATTCTCGAGAGAAACACGGCTCAGGCCAATCAGCCCCAAGTAGTTCAGGACATGCATTTCCGTGAGCAGTTCTACGGCTATTTTGAAGGTCAGGACATGGCAACGGCATGGTGGGCAGCGGGCGCTCCTCATGGGGCAGGCACATACAATGCGATTGTCGAACAGTTCGGGCTTGCGGCAACGAAGGACTTTCTCAAGCAGGCAGATCCATTTCATGATGCAGAATCCGATGTCGAGTACTGGAAGCGCATTGAAGACGGATTTTCTCTTATTGCTGACCATCCCGGTCTGCACGACGGCAACCATGTGCTGTTGATCTCTCATGGCAACACCCTGCTGAGCATCATGCACCGCTTTGCCCCAGAAGGCTACGACCTTAGCGAAAGACCGCTTAACGGCAGCGTGACCCAGTTGGACTTCGACACATCCAAGAACATTGAACACGCATTGTCGATCATTTCATACAATCGGTGAACCAAGCGAGTGGGACAGTTCGCCATCCACCCGCATGCACGGCCAACATATCTCGCTCAGGCATGAAATGGACAAGTCAAAGCGGGCTACTTCGATTCATGGTGGTAGCCTTGAGCGAGTACGAGGAATAGCTGAGAAAGAGGTAGGGGTATGGGTGTTGGTGAAATCGCCGGTCTTATTGCTGCCATCGCTTTTGCGGTTTTGGCAGGTTTTTTGATTTATCCGCTCATTCGGCTGGGGAGATTGTTGGATCAAATAGCTGACACCGTGAAGCAGGCTGGTGATCATGTCATGCCGACCATCGATGAGACGACGACAACCGTGAAACAGGTGAATGATACGCTCCAAGACGTGAACAAGATTTCATCGGCTGCATCAACGACAGTGAACAATGTTGGCGCTTTAACCGATCTTTACACGTCCATGCTTGGAAAGCCGGTTATCAAGCTTGCGTCAGCCTTCTACGCTCTTAAGACGACGGCTGCATCGTTCATGTCCCGCAACAAGCACAGCAAGTCTTCCGCATCGCAGCCGACGTTTTCTACACCAGATGTCGCTGCCGATGCACCCGCAGCAGCAACACACGTTACCGAGGAGTAAGACATGGTCAAACGATTATTCTGGATCGGCGTAGGCGTCGCAATAGGGGTCGTGGCTGTGAGCAAGGCCCAGTCCTATGTGAAGGCGAATACGCCAAAAGCTGCCAGAGAATTCATTCTCGGCCCTGACCAGAACAATGTCACGGCTCGCACGCTCAACGGTTTGTTCCATGAATTTCAGCAGACTCGCATTCAGCGGGAGAATCAGTTGAATGCGCAGTATGCAGAGCGTTTCCGCGCATAGCAAGGAGTTAACAGCGGACGCGCGTGAGTGCAAAGCCGCCCTGTTACAGGCGGCTTTAACCATGTATTTATAAGGAGTCAACAGCAGTATGCGCACTTCAGTCATAGCGAAGCGCTATTTGGATTATTTCGCCAATCATGGTCATATGGTGGTGCCATCGGCATCATTGATATCGCCAAACCCAACAACACTTTTCACGATAGCTGGAATGGTTCCTTTCATTCCTTATCTTCTTGGTGAACAGACTCCTCCGAGCCACAGAATGGCCAGCAATCAGAAGTGCGTCCGAACCCTTGACATCGACGAGGTCGGCAAGACCACTCGTCACGGCACCTTCTTCCAGATGCTAGGCAACTTCTCCTTCGGTGATTATTTCAAGGCAGAAGCCATCCACTATGCATGGGAACTGCTCACGACCCCTCAGGACAAGGGCGGTTACGGCTTCGACCCGGAAACGCTGTGGGTGACCACCTACACCGATGATGAAGAGGCGCGATCCCTGTGGCGCAACGAGGGCATGGATCCTGCACACATGCAGATCATGGGCATGGAAGACAACTTCTGGACTACCGGTGGTCCTGGCCCGGGCGGACCGTGCTCTGAGATCTATGTGGATCGTGGACCGCAATATGGCATCGAGGGCGGGCCGGCTGCTGATGAAAGTCGCTACATAGAGATTTGGGATCTCGTGTTCGAAAATTACGAGGTCGACAACGTCAAGTCCAAAACCGATCTCCACATCGTCGGTGAGCTGCAGCATAAGAACATCGATACCGGTGCTGGTCTCGAACGCCTGGCATATCTGATGCAGGGCAAGAACAACATCTATGAAACCGACGAGGTCTATCCTGTCATCGAGGCAGCCGAGCGTGTTTCAGGGCGCAGCTATGGCGACAGTGAAGAGGATGACGTTCGTTTCCGAGTGGTGGCCGATCATGTCCGCAGCGCGTTGATGATCATGAGCGATGGCGTGCGTCCGAGTAACGAGGGTCGCGGCTATGTGCTTCGCCGTCTGCTGCGCCGCTCCGTTCGTTCCATGCGCACGCTCGGTGTGCAGACTGAGGTTCTGCCTGATCTGCTGCCCGTGTCCAAGGATGCCATGGCTCCGAGCTATCCAGAGCTCAACGACCGCTTCAAGGAAATCTCCGAAGTGGCCTATGGCGAGGAAGACGCATTCCGTCGCACCTTGGATAATGGCACGTCCATTCTCGATGTTGCGGTCAAGAAGGCCAAGCAATCCGTGAACTCTGCCGATGGTGGCGTGGTAAGCGGCCAGGACGCGTTCACGCTGCATGATACCTACGGGTTCCCCATCGAGCTGACCTTGGAAATGGCTGCCGAGCAGGGCGTCAAGGTCGACGAGCCCAAGTTCCGTGAGCTTATGGCCGAGCAGAAATCTCGTGCACGCGCCGATGCGCTGAAGAAGCGTCACAACGTCGACTTGAGCGTATACGACGACTTCAAAAAGACCTTGACTCAGCCCATTGCATTCCTCGGCTATACCGATTTTTCAAGCCGCTCGCGCGTCATCGGCCTTATCGAGGAAGGTAAGGGAGGTGTCCCGGTCGTCAAGGCTCCCGCAACGGTTGAAGTGATCCTGGACCGTACGCCGTTCTATGCGGAGGCCGGTGGACAGCTGGCCGATCAAGGCGAGATTCTTGCCGATGATGGTGCTGTGCTCGAAGTTGATGACGTCCAGCATCCCGTCAAGGGGCTGACCGTGCATCAGTGCCGTCTGACAGAAGGCACGCTGAGTGTCGGAGCTGAAGTCACCGCAACCATCGATGTCGAACGCCGTGGCGCCATCGCCCGATCCCATACCGCTACGCATATGGTTCACAAGGCTTTGAGAGAAGAGCTGGGGCCACGCGCAACTCAGCGTGGTTCGGAGGATGCTCCGAATAGGCTTCGCTTCGATTTCCAGTGGTCGGCTGCTCCAAGCAGGAATGCCATGGAGGAAGTCGAGGCGCGTGTGAACGAACGCATGCGTGAGAATCTTGCCGTGACCACCACAGAGATGAAGTTCGACGATGCCATCGCTCTCGGGGCTATGCACTTGTTCGGTGAAAAGTACGGCGATGTGGTCAGGGTCGTGTCCATCGGCCAAGACGGGTGGAGCCGTGAGCTGTGCGGCGGCACGCACGTCGATCATGTGGGCAAGATTGGTTCGCTTTCCATCATTTCCGAAGCCTCAGTAGGAACGGGCGTTCGCCGCGTCGATGCTCTGGTTGCGCAGGGCGCATACCAGTACAATGCACGCGAACATGCCCTTGTTTCGCAGCTTTCCGATAAGTTGAACGCACGTCCGGACGAGCTTCAGGAGCGCATCGGCACGCTGCTTGCCAAGCTGAAGGAATCCGATCGCAGACTTACGGCGATGTATGAGGCCCAGCTGGCACAGGCTGTTCCTGAACTCGTGTCCTCAGTGAAGCAATCACCACTTTCCGTGCAGCTGGCGCTGAAGAACGTAGGCCATTTCGGCACCGTCGAAACACTGCGCAAGACAGCGACGGACATTCGCGCCAGACTCGGTGATGACAAGGCTTCAGTCGTCGCACTTGCCGGTGTGAATGATGCAGGTCGACCAATCATCGTGGTGGCCACCAACCAGGCGGCCCGAGATTTGGGAATCAAGGCCGGTGATCTTGTGCGCAGCGCCTCGAAGGTTCTTGGCGGCGGCGGCGGTGGCAAGCCAGACTTTGCTCAAGGTGGCGGCCAGGATGCCACTGCGATAGACAACGCCCTTGTCCAGTTGCAAAACGAGGCAACGAGAGCCTGATTCATGACGAATACCGTATGGTTAGGCGTCGATTTGGGCAATGCCCGCGTAGGGCTCGCGTTATCCGATCCGGAAGTGAGCTTCGCTCACCCGGCGGGTAACGTTGAGGTCCAAGGTGACAGCTTTGAAGCCATTGAGCAGATCATCCAGATCATAGAAGACCACCACGTTGCGCGTGTTATCGTCGGATATCCGCTGCTGCTCGATGGCAAGGCTGGAAAAAGTGCGAAGAAGGCCATGCGCTGGGTCAAGTCAATCCGTGCAAGAATAGAGTCATTGATGCATGATGACGACTTTGCTTTGGATGAGGCGCCGATGATCACGCTTTCTGACGAGCGGCTGACAACCGTAACCGCGCATGCGATGCTCTTGGATGCGCATGTGAGCAGTCGTGCCCATCGTCCAAAAGTAGATCAGCAGTCAGCAGTAGTGATCCTGCAGGCAGCGATCGATGCGAATTCTGCCCTCCGTCAACAAGGAGAAACGCGTGAATCAGAAATTTGAGGACTTGTTCTCTGACGATGCTGACAGACAACCAGCGCAGGACAACAAAGATCGCCTTTCTCAGGATGAAACGGCTTCAGCAGACGGTCGAGCTTCTGGGAGCAGTGAACGGTCAGGCAACGCTGAAGAATCTAGAGGTAGACAATCGCTGCCGGGCAGCAATCAACCCCAAGAGGACGATGATCTCGACGAAAGCGACGTCTTTGAGAATTCGCTGTTCATCGCTCAACCGCCAAAGCCACCGAAATCTCGCAAGGATATGCGTCGCAAACGCAGTCGCGTCAAACAGCGCAGACTTATTTCCATCATCCTCGCCATCTCAATAGTCGTTGTCATAGTCGTAGCCGCAGTCTTCGTGACGATGAAAGTCAGGAATCTGGCTCCGCAGATCGAAAACTCGCGTCAATACGCTGCCGATTACCCCGGACCGGGGAGGGTTGTCGTCGATTTCACCGTCAACGACGGCGATAGTGCAGAAAAGGTCGCAGCGGGACTGGTCAAGGCAGGAATCATCAAGTCGCAGGCTGCCTTCACTCAGGCAGTGGCTGCAAAGGGTGCAGAGAGTACGTTGTATCCCGGCACCTTCACATTGAGGCTTCGCATGAAGGCAGCAGATGTGCTGACCATTCTCACCGACCAGACGAAGGCTGGCGGATTCCTTGAGATCAAGGCTGGAGACAAAGCATCCGATACCTTCAAGAAGGCCTCAAACATGTCCGGCCTGCCATTATCGGACTTCACCGCGCTGGTCAACGACAAGGGAGCCGGAATCCTGCCCGCCGAGGCTAACGGAAGCTTCGAAGGCTGGCTCGAACCGGGAAGCTACAACGTCAAGAACGCAGGCTCGGCGAAGGACATCGTCACGAACCTCGTCAACAAGCGCATCAGCCATCTCGATGAACTCGGAGTTCCCACAGGAAGCCAGCGCGAGAATATACTGGAAGTCGCCTCCATAGCGGAAGCCGAAGTCAATCAGGAACAATACTATGGCAAAGTCTCCCGGGTCATAGACAACAGATTGGCTCAGGACATGCCATTAGGCATGGATTCGACGATTGCATACGGCAAGGGAGTCTCTGCTTCCGAACTGACCAACGCCATGCTCCAGGATGCTTCGAATCCCTACAATTCGCGCATCCATAAGGGACTACCTCCAACGCCTATCTCAATTCCCGGCGATAGCGCAATCAAGGCGGCTCTGAACCCCGAGGCAGGAGACTGGCTTTACTTCGTTACCGTAAATCTTGATACCGGAGAAACGAAATTCACCAACGATGCCGCACAATTCCAGCAATATGTCAGCGAATACAAGGATTGGGAAGCAAAGAACGGCTGACGGGGAAGATTCCCAGCGGCCACGGAGCTTCCGCAATCAACCATGCAGCACCGTGGCAATAAACCCTGATGACACGATGACCGGCGCATAGGCAATGGAATCCGCTCCACGCCAATGCGCCCAGGCAAGGCAGCAGCATCCGAACAATCCCATAATCAGCCACCAGAAGGCAAATGGGAAGAATCCCTGCGAACCCACTGCCAGTCCAACCAGCAGCGTGCACGTCACATCGCCGAGACCAAGCGTTCCTGGACGCAGTATGGCGAGCACCAGCTGAATCAGCGCACTCAGCAGGGCAATAAACAGTGCCTGCACGATCACACCCACACTGCCACCTTGCATCGCCCACACCGCATAGGCCAACAGTTGCGCAAGAAACCCGCACACGACCCACAGTCTCGGTATTCGCCGAAACCGAACATCATGCACGCTCAGGGCAAGGCCTACTATGAGACAGGGAAGCATCACGAGGTAGGGCATTCCGTAAGATATACCGCAGTACCTCACGAACATCAAAGGAGCAAGCATGTTGCGTTGGCAAACGGCAGGAGAGTCGCACGGAGAAGCCTTGGTTGCGATGATTGAAGGTCTTCCAGCCGGAGTACGGATCACCTCGGATGAAATATCCGACGCATTGGCTCGACGTCGTCTTGGCTATGGCCGTGGCGCTCGCATGAGGTTCGAGCGTGACCGTGTTCGCATGCTTACCGGCGTTCGGCACGGAAGCACGCTGGGATCGCCAATTTCAATCGAGATTGCCAACACGGAATGGCCCAAGTGGGTTGAAGTCATGAGTGCAGACCCCTTGCCAGAAGGTACCCAGATTCGTAATTCCAGTAGAAGTGCACCGCTGAGCAGACCTCGTCCTGGTCATGCTGACCTTACAGGCATGCGCAAGTATGGTTTTACCGATGCACGTCAGGTTCTCGAGCGTTCCAGTGCCCGCGAAACGGCATCGCGTGTAGCGTTGGGCGCGGTCGCTGGAAACTTCCTGAAACAGGTGCTTGGCATCGAAGTCGTATCTCAGGTCGTTGTGTTGGGCGGTGTCAGCGTTGACGAAGATGCGCCACTGCCAAAACCGGAAGATGGAGAGCGCATCGACGAATCTCCCGTCCGCACACTTGACAAGCAGGCGGAGCAGCGCATGATTGAGCGCATCGATGAGGCGCACAGGCAGGGGGACACCCTCGGCGGTGTCATTGAAGTCGTCGCGTATAACGTTCCAGCAGGACTCGGCACCTATGTCGAATCCGATAGAAGACTTGATGCCGCGCTCGCGTCTGCCTTCATGGGCATTCAGGCCATCAAGGGCGTAGAAATTGGTGACGGTTTCCAAGAGGCGATGCGTTTCGGCTCTGAGGCCCATGATGAAATCGTTGAGAAGGAAGGCCATATCAGCAGGCTTTCCAACCGTGCAGGAGGAGTTGAGGGCAGCATGTCGAATGGTGAACCCATTCGCGTTCGTGCGGTCATGAAGCCAATTTCATCCCTGCCACGAGCGCTGCGTACCGTCGATGTCTCGACCGGCGAAGAGGCCACAGCGATTCATCAGCGTTCGGACACAACGGCGGTTCCCGCGGCTGCGGTGGTCGGAGAAGCCATGATGAGGCTCACTCTGGCTCGATTCGTGATCGAGAAGTTCGGTGGTGATTCACTGGAAGAGACGAAGCGCAATGCGCAGCAGTACCTCAAATCGTGGCCTGAACACCTGCAGTAACAGGTAGCGCATTACGTAAAGTCGAAGGGCAGCGGGAAGAGAACACATCACATGAACCACAACAAGGTGAACGGTAGCGTGACACCGAAGAAACAATACCGGGGGCCGCTCGTCGTAATCATCGGCATGCCGGGGGCAGGAAAAACCCGTATTGGCAAGGAAGTTTCGAATATGTTGAAACTTTCCTTCATGGACTCCGATGTCGCAATCGAACGGCAGGAAGGTGCCAGCATCCCCTCGATCTTCAAGGATCGCGGCGAGGACGAGTTCAGAAGCATAGAGAGCGATCTGATCACCAAGGCCCTGCTCGATCACCAAGGGGTGCTCTCGCTTGGAGGTGGCGCACCCATGCAGAGGCGTACCAGACAGGCGTTGGAACGATATCGTGACCAGGGCGGGCTGATCGCCTATCTGGATGCTGATCCCGAAGAGATGATGGAGCGTGCCTTACGATCGCAGAACAGGCCGCTATTGTCGGGCGATGCGCGTGGTGAATGGCTCAGGCTTTATGATGAACGTAGACCCGTTTTCGAACAGTTGGCAAACATTGTGATTAGCACTCACAGAGCGGCGCCTTCAGTGGGAGCACATAAATTGATCAATGCCATCCAAGAGCGAGTAGTGCATGTTTCCGGCGCGGATCCATACGATGTTCGCATTGGCGACGGTGTGCTGGATCATGTACGAGAATTGCTGGGCAGCAAGCCGGTGAGGGTTGCGTTGATTCATACGGCACCGGTGCAGCGCCACAGCGATGCCGCCCGAGCACAGTTGAGAACCTGGGGCTATCAGGTGCTCGACATCAGCATTCGCGATGCTGAGGCTGGCAAAACAGTCCAGGTCGCCAGCGGCATCTGGAAGCGACTCGCTGATGAGGGATTTACCCGTTCGGACGCCGTGGTCGGTCTTGGGGGAGGTGCCGCCACTGATGTTGCTGGATTCGTTGCAGCAACCTGGATGCGGGGAATTGCCTATGTGAATTGCCCGACTTCGCTGCTCGCCATGGTAGACGCCTCCACAGGAGGCAAGACCGGGGTCAATATTCCTGAAGGCAAGAATCTGGTCGGCAGCTTCTACACGCCACTGGGCGTTGTGGCGGACACACGATTCCTTGCCACGCTTCCGAATGATATTTTCATCGAAGGTCTGGGCGAAGTCGTCAAGTCAGGATTCATCATGGACACGCATATTCTCGACATTGTCGAAGAGCATGCAAAGGAGCTGCGAAGCATTGACTGCGCCAACATTACCCCTCAGATGCATGATGTCATTGCCGAACTCATAGAACGCACGGTGAGCGTCAAATCCAAGCATGTTTCAGCGGATTTAAAGGAATCCGGCATGCGAGAGTTCCTCAATTACGGTCATACCCTAGCCCATGCAATCGAGCAGATTGAGCACTTCCGCTGGCGGCATGGCCAGGCCGTTGCCGTAGGCATGGTGTACGCAGCCGAGCTTGCGAACATTCTTGGATACCTAGATGACAATACGGTTGAATTCCATCGTTCGATTCTCGCTTCGGTAGGTCTCGCAACCAGTTGGGACGGAGGGGACTTCGATTCGGTGCTCGCACTCATGCATCGAGACAAGAAGGCTCGTGGCAATACCTTGCGATTTGTCATCTTGGATCGCATAGGCCATCCAATCCATCTCGATAATCCACCCGAATCGGCAGTCAAAGAAGCGTTCGAAAGAATTCGCAGCAATGGTCGGTAACGGGTTGTGAGGGATTGTTCCTCACTGGCAGGGATGCCTGTGAGATGGCATGCGACTGTATGCGATTGAATTGATTGACTTGATTGACGTGATAAGAATGGCTGATTGAAACGATGGGAACGATATGGCAACAATGAAAGTACTCGTGTTGAACGGACCTAACCTAGGTCGTCTCGGTGTTCGAGAACCCGATGTCTACGGGCATCAGGACCTTCACCAGCTTGCTGAGCAGTGCGCGCGTTGGGCGAGCGAACTCGGTCTCGATGTCGAAGTGCGCCAGAGCGACGACGAGGCCGAGGTGATCCATTGGATCCACGAAGCCGTTGACCATCACCATCCTGTGATACTCAATCCTGCCGCCTTCACCCATTACAGCTATGGCCTGGCCGATGCCGCAGCGCAGCTTCACACGGCGAAGCTTCCTCTGATCGAGGTGCATATCTCCAATCCAGCTTCACGCGAAGCTTTCCGGCGACACTCCGTCATTTCGCCGGTAGCGACTTCAACAATCACCGGTTTGGGCTTTTTCGGCTACAAACTTGCGCTTGAGGCAGTCAGCGAACTCCAGCAATAGTCGAAGACGAGTCTCGTAATGCAACGCGTCATTCGGTGATGATAGACTGAAGTTCCATGGTTAGACAACATGGAACATCACAGGAACACATCACAAAACATATTTTCGTCACCGGCGGTGTTGTATCTTCTTTAGGCAAGGGACTTACCGCTTCTTCTTTGGGAAGACTACTTCGAAGCCGTGGCATCCACGTGCTTCAGCAGAAGCTCGACCCCTATATCAACGTTGATCCAGGAACGATGAATCCCTTCCAGCACGGTGAAGTCTACGTGACTGAAGACGGTGCAGAAACGGATCTCGACATTGGACACTACGAGAGATTCCTGGACGTTTTCCTGTCCCAGAAGGCAAATGTCACCACAGGCCAGATTTATCAGAGCGTGCTTCGCAAGGAGCGTGCCGGTGAATATCTTGGCCAATGCGTTCAGGTGATTCCCCACATCACCAATGAGATCAAGAGCAGAATGCGCGCTCAGGCATCCGATGATGTCGATGTCATCATCACTGAAATAGGTGGAACCGTTGGTGACATTGAATCCCAGCCATTCCTTGAGGCAGCGCGTGAGGTTCGTCGTGACATCGGCCCGGAGAACTGCATATTCGTGCACGTTTCCCTGGTGCCGTACATCGCTGCGGCACATGAGCTCAAGACAAAGCCAACGCAACATTCCGTCATGATGCTTCGACAGCTGGGCATCACACCCGATGCGCTGGTGCTTCGTTCGGACAGGCCACTCAACCAGTCCATCAAGGACAAGATTTCGCTGATGTGCGATGTCGATGAAGAGGGAGTCGTGAACTGCGTCGATGCGCCCAGCATCTACGACGTTCCGAAGATTCTCTTCTCCGAAGGTCTTGACGCATATGTCGTTCGTGAGCTTGGACTGCCTTTCCACGATGTGGATTGGAACGAGTGGGAAGACCTGCTCGAACGCGTGCACCATCCACGCAACGAGGTCAATATCGCGATAGTTGGCAAATACATCGATCTTCCCGATGCGTATCTCTCCGTCACCGAGGCGATCAAGGCCGGCGGCTTTGCCAACTGGTCAAAGGCCAATGTCAAATGGGTGACCGCTGACGTGTGCGAAACCAACGAGGGCGCGCAGGCTGCACTCGGACAGATGGATGGCATCGTGATTCCTGGAGGTTTCGGCATTCGAGGCATCGAAGGCAAGATAGGAGCGCTACGCTGGGCCAGAGAGAACAAGATACCTGCCCTGGGACTGTGCCTGGGATTGCAATCGATGGTTATCGAATACTCGCGTCACGTTCTTGGGCTTGAAGATGCCAACTCGTCTGAATTCGAGCCAGATTGCGAAAATCCCGTCATTGCAACGATGGAAGAGCAGAAGTCAATCGTTGAAGGCAATGGGGATATGGGACACACCATGCGACTTGGCTCGTATCCGGCAGTGCTTGAACCGAAGTCCCTTGTCGCGCAGCTCTATGGCACCACGAACGTTACCGAGCGTCATCGTCACCGTTATGAAGTCAACGTTGCCTATAAGGATCGGCTGAATGAAGCCGGTTTGCATATCTCGGGAACCAGTCCGAACGGCGAACTCACTGAATTCATCGAGCTGCCGCAGTCCGTCCACCCGTTCTACGTCGGTACTCAAGCCCATCCTGAGTTCAAGTCACGCCCAACCAAGCCCCACCCACTGTTCGCAGGACTTGTCAAGGCTGCCATCGATCATCGCGAAGCCAAATAATGAGCCAAAGCTCATCTTTCGAAGTGCATTAAGCTAGCTTCGAATTCTGGGTCGAGGTTCAGAAAAAGGCATGTTCTCATTCAAGCGCCAGCAGGTTTTCTAGGATTGACGCATATTCGTGAGCAACATCACGGATATGTCAACCCTCGTTTCGCTCTTTACGAAGCATGAAGACTTGTCTGGCGCTTCGTGGCACGCTTGGTTATTGTCGGAACTTGTATACGAAATGAGCGAACATTGAGAGGAGGGACATCAATGGCCGATGACACTGTGACAGAGAATGCCGCAACTGATAAGAGGGCAGCTGACACAACAGCTGCTGGCAAAGCTGGAGGCAATGCAGCAGCGGGAGCATCCGCGAATGCTGCGCAGTCATCTCAAGATGTTGAGATGAGCCAGTATGTGGCCGACCGTGAGCGGGTCAACGAAGAGAAAATCAAGAAGGATGACGACATCATCTCTCAGTTCGGTGACTACGAATATGGCTGGCATGACAAGGATTCCTTTGGCGAAAGCGCCAAGAAGGGCATCAGCGAGCAGGTGGTCCGCGATATCTCTGCTGACAAGCATGAGCCTGACTGGATGCTGCAATATCGCCTGCGTGGGTACAAGGCCTTCCTTGAGAAGCCGATGCCCAACTGGGGCGTGGATTTAAGCGGATTCAAAGCTCAGGACTTCAAATATTACGTGAAGCCGTTGAAGGAGCAGGCGAAGCGGTGGGAGGATCTTCCCGACAGCATTCGCAACACCTATGACCGCCTTGGCATTCCAGAGGCTGAGAAGAAGCGTCTGGTTTCAGGCGTTGCCGCCCAGTATGAATCAGAGGTCATCTACAATTCCATTCGAGACGATCTGAAGGAACAGGGCGTTATCTTCGTCGATACTGATACCGCAGTTCGTGATTACCCAGATCTGGTCAAGAAATATTTCGCAACCGTCGTTTCTCCTGAAGACAATAAGTTTGCAGCGCTCAATACTGCCGCCTGGTCGGGCGGATCCTTCGTATACGTGCCGAAGGGCGTGCATGTAGACATACCGTTGCAGGCCTACTTCCGTATCAACACGCCGAACATGGGACAGTTCGAACGTACCTTGATCATTGCCGACGAAGGCTCATACGTGCATTACGTTGAAGGATGCACGGCACCAATCTACTCAACGGATTCGCTGCATGCCGCAATCGTGGAGATCGTCGTCGAGCCTCATGCTCGCGTACGCTACACCACGGTTCAGAACTGGTCCAACAACGTCTACAACCTGGTCACCCAGCGTGCATATGTGCGCGAAGGCGGCACGATGGAATGGGTCGATGGCAACATCGGTTCAAAGGCCACCATGAAATACCCGGCATGCATTCTTGCCGAACCGTATGCAAAGGGTGAGACGCTGTCTCTTGGATTCGCAGGCAAGGGTCAGTATCAGGATACCGGTGCGAAGATGATTCATCTTGCGCCGCACACCAGCTCGACCATCGTCGCCAAGTCAATTTCCCGTTCTGGTGGAAGGTCAGCATATCGAGGTCTCGTGAAGATTCTCAAGGGAGCGGAGGGTTCCAGTTCGTCCGTGGTCTGCGATGCGTTGCTTGTCGACGACTATTCTCGCTCCGATACCTATCCACATGTCGATGTGCGTGAAGATGACGTTTCAATGGCGCATGAAGCCACGGTTTCCAAGGTCTCCGAGGATCAGCTCTTCTATCTGATGAGTCGTGGCCTTGAAGAGAAGGAAGCCATGGGCATGATCGTCCGAGGCTTCGTAGAGCCTATTTCGCGTCAGCTGCCCATGGAATACGCCTTGGAATTGAACAGACTCGTTGAGCTTCAGATGGAAGGTTCGGTCGGGTGATGAGCGACAACACAGAACAAACAGCACAGGATTCACGCACGGTTCCACAGGCTCCCATCGAGGAGAGGGAAGTCAACATTCCTCACCGCGATCCGAACAACCCTTACGCCTTCCCGGCCCTGATGCCTTCGAGCGCCGACAAGGCCGTTCGATCCTTCTCGCCTGATGCGTTCCAGATTCCTACGCGAGCACAGGATGATTGGCGCTTCACGCCGATTGATCGCATAGAGGAGTTCTTCCAGGTTTTTGAACCCAGCGGAAAGACCAAGATCGAAGTCAGTGGCATTGACGGTTCTGAAATCGATCCAAAACTCGTTGAAGTCAGCGAAATTCCGAAGACGCAGATGCCTAGCGGCTCTGTGCTCAAGCCGAACGACCGTGTGTCAGCGGTTGAATGGGCCAGCCAGAACACCGCTCATGTCGTGCATGTCAAGGGAGAGAATCCCGTTCCAACCCTCGTGAAGATTATTGGTGGAGGAATGGACTTGGATGCCCTGCATCTCGTCATTGTCGCCGACGATCGAACGCATGCCGATATCGTTGTCGAGCACGAGGGACAGGCTCGCATAGCCGAAGGCGTTGAAATCACCACTGGCAAGGATTCGCATGTCAGCACCACCTTCATTCAGGAGTGGAGTTCTGATTCGAAGCATGTCGGCAATCATCGCATTCATGTGGGTGAGGGAGCCAGCCTTCGTCATTCCATGGTGACACTCGGTGGAAGCTTCGTCCGCGTTCGCATGGATCAGGAATTCGGCGGCAACAAGGGTGACCTGAATATGCTCGGCATCTATTTCGTCGATCCTGGCGAACATGTCGAACATCGCACGATGGTTGTTCACAACTATCCGGAATGCAAGTCGCGTGTGGTCTATAAAGGTGCCCTCGACGGCAAGGGAGCGCATTCGACATGGGTTGGCAACGCGCTGATTCTGCCATCGGCTCCCGTTACCGACTCCTACGAGCTTAACCGCAATCTGGTGCTTACGCCCGGTGCGATTGCTGATTCTGAGCCAAACCTTGAGATCGAAAACGGCAACATCATAGGAGCCGGTCACGCAAGCTCCGTCGGTCGTTTCGATGACGAGGAACTCTTCTATCTGGAATCACGAGGCGTTTCCGAACGAGAGGCACGCAAGCTTGTGGTTCGCGGATTCTTCGGAGAGCTTGTTGAGGAGATTGGAATCACGGCCATCCGTGACCATCTGATGGGAGTCATCGACCGGCGTCTCTCCCGTGGAGAAGACGAACAAATGCGACATGTGTTGGAGGAAAACTGATATGGCAACCCTGGAAATCAAAGATCTGTGCGCTTCCGTGGAAACGAAGGAAGGCAAGAAACAGATTCTGAAAGGTGTGAACCTGACAGTTCACTCCGGTGAAACCCATGCAATCATGGGGCCCAACGGTTCGGGAAAGTCAACCTTGGCCTATACGCTTGCCGGTCACCCCAAGTATGAGGTCGACTCGGGCGAGGCTTTGCTCGACGGTCAGAACATTCTTAAGATGACGCCCGATGAACGAGCCAAGGCCGGTCTCTTCCTTGCCATGCAGTATCCGGTTGAGGTTCCAGGCGTATCCATGACCAACTTCCTGCGTACCGCGAAAACCGAGATCGATGGCAAGGCTCCTGCCATCCGTCAGTGGACCAAGGATCTCAGCTCATCCATGAAGCGTCTGCGCATGGATGCCAAATTTGCCCAGCGTTCCGTCAACGAAGGCTTCTCCGGCGGCGAGAAGAAGCGTGCAGAGGTATTGCAACTTGAATTGCTTAAGCCAAAGTTCGCGATTATGGATGAAACCGATTCAGGCCTCGATGTCGACGCTCTGCGAATCGTCTCCGAAGGTGTGAATCGCGCCAAGGAGAATACCAATCTTGGCATTCTCATGGTCACCCACTACACCCGAATTCTGCGCTATATCAAACCTGATATCGTGCACGTTTTCTCTGATGGACACTTCGTCAAAACAGGTGGCCCGGAACTGGCGGATGAGCTTGAAGAGACGGGTTACGACCGTTATCTTCCCCAGGGAGCCGACTCAGAATCGGCTCTGGCCTAGTTTCGCAAAGGTAAAGCTCCTCGAAGCATGTGCAAATGTCAATGAAGGTAAGGTCCGTGCAGCATGGTTGATTTCGCCGCTATCCGTAGTCAGTTCCCGATTCTGAATCAGCAGATTCACGGCCATCCATTGGTCTATCTTGACTCTGCAGCCACCGCGCAGAAGCCTGAATGCGTGATCGATGCAGAAGCTGAGTTCTATCGCACCATCAACGCTGGCGTACATCGAGGAGCACATGAGCTGGCAGCGAGAAGCACGGTTGCCTTCGAGGATGCGCGTGCCAAGGTGGCGAGACTCGTTGGTGCCGACAGCGAAGAGGGACGCGAAGAAGTGGTGGTGACGGCGGGCGCAACGGCTGCGTTGAATCTGTTGGCGACCGCTTTCTCCAACGCGTCTCTTGGCCGTGGGGGAGCGGCGGCCAAACGATTCGCACTCAAAGCTGGCGATGAAATCGTCGTCAGCAAGGCCGATCACCATTCAGTGCTACTGCCATTCCAGGAACTTGCATACCGGACCGGGGCAACCTTGCGCTGGTTCGACCTTGATCCGGAGGGTCGCGTTCGTGCAGACACGGCAGAAACGGTGATTACTGAACACACCAAGGTCGTAGCCCTCGCACACATTGCGAACGTGACAGGCGCAATCACCGATATTGCGCCGATTGTAAAGCGTGCGCATGAGGTCGGTGCCGTGATGATTCTTGACGCATGCCAATCCGTGCCCCACATTCCCGTGGACTTTCATGCCCTTGACGTTGATTTCGCAGCCTGGAGTGCCCATAAGATGTATGGTCCGACCGGCGTTGGGTTCCTCTATGGCAAGCGTGAACTGCTTGAGGCATTGCCGCCAGCAAGTTTTGGCGGCTCAATGGTTGATCTGGCGTATCTCGATAAGCCTGCTGAATACAGTATGCCCCCTGCGCGATTCGAGGCGGGCACTCAGCCCGTTGCCCAGGTAGTTGCTGCAGGTACTGCGGCGGATTGGCTCAGGTCGCTGGGCATGGAACATGTTGCCGAACATGAGCGTTCCATCACTCAGGAACTGTTGAAAATCGGTGATATAGAAGGCGTAAGAATCCTCGGTCCAACAGATGGCGATCAGAGAATCGGAACGGTGGCATTCGACGTCGCGGGCGTTCATCCGCACGATGTCGGCCAATTCATCGATGCTCAGGGCATCGCAATACGCGTTGGCCATCATTGCGCTCAACCCGTGCACCGTCACTTTGGTCTCTTCGCTTCGAACAGAGCATCCACAGGCGTGTACAACACCGCAAACGAGGCTCGGCTACTGGTTGAGGCGGTCAAGAAGGTTCGTCCTTTCTTTCAGGCTCAATAATGCAGTCGCTCGACCGTGAGCTCCCCGCGATTGCAACGTTCGATTTCGATACCAGAGAAAATAGAAACCAGAGAGGTAAGCAGGTAGGCTAAGCACCATGGTGATGGATATGAGTGACGACGATCTTCAACAGATGTATCAGGAGGTCATCCTTGACGCTGCAAGGGCCCCACATGGCAGGGAGCATTTCTTAGAAGGTGCCACAATTCAGGCTGCGCGTGCTGACATTACCAATGGCATTGACAGTGACAGTGGCAAGGATGGTGATAGCGAATCGCATCAGATATCCGGAGATGCGTCGATGCTCGCTGAGCATGAGGCCTGTCTTGCCGCGCAATCGCATCAGTTCAATCCAACCTGCGGTGATGAAGTCACCGTTCATGTCGAAGTGTCGGAGCAAGAACCTCACAGGCTGGAACGGGTGGTCTGGGATGGTCAGGGTTGTTCGATTTCCCAGGCGAGCCTCTCGATTATGGTAGATCTCGTCGAACATCAGACCGTGGAGACGGCAATGAAACTGAGCGATGATTTTCATGTCTTGATGGAATCTCGCGGGGCAGGCATAGCCGATGAATCCGTCGAGGAGAAGCTCGGTGATGCCATAGTTTTTCAGGGTGTTTCGCGCTATCCCATGCGCATCAAATGTGCGCTGCTTGGTTGGGCTGGGTTGAAGGCTTCGATAGCCCAGGCATTGGCCAGCATGGGCGGATCCGAAGCTCAGGGCACCGATTCCCCTGCTTTGCTACGGCAACCAGCGTTCTCACAGGCAAAGGAGTGAGATGACAGATCAGTCACAGTTGGTCCCTCCCGCAGATTCTATTTTCGATGCGGTGGAGGAAGCCGTTGGTAGCAAAGAGACGGCTCAACAGGTTCTCGCTCATCCTGAACGGGCAGCATTGCTGAACAAGGCGAGCATGGATGACGCTGATGGTTCATCCACTGCGGAGCAAGATGAACGCGAGGAACATGACATTCCCTTGGTTGCGACGAATGACATTGGTCTCTCTACAGCCAAGGACATTCAGGAAGCGCTGCATCAGGTGATCGATCCCGAACTGGGCATCGATGTGATAGATCTGGGACTCGTTTACAAGATTGAAATTGACGAACAGCAACGTGCGATCATCACGATGACCCTTACGACGCCCGCATGCCCGCTGACCGATCTGCTCGAAGACGAGTGCGCCAGTATGCTGGCTGGGTTGGTGGAAGAGTTTAGAATCGACTGGACCTGGACCCCAAGGTGGACGATGGAGATGATCACACCAGACGGAAGAGACCAGTTGGCTGCAATCGGCTTCAATTTCAACGCTCCTATGCCCAACACATAGTCGCCGTTTGCTCATTGTGAACTCGTTCAAGTATACAGGCCAGTTTTGCACCGATTTCGGGTCCAAATTGGCTCATTTGCGGTTCATGTACTTGAACGAGTTCACAATGAATGGAAATGTTGCCAGTGAAGCGGGGTCAGCGGGGTTAGTCTTCGACAATTGTGCCTTTGGGAACGACTGTGATGCCTTCCGGGGATACGGTGAAGCCGCGTTCCAAGTCATGCTGCGTGTCAATGCCGACGGTCGCGTTCTCGGTGAGCACCACGTTCTTGTCAAGAATGGCCTTGTACACCCGCGCTCTACGGTTGATGGTCACATTGTTGAACAGCACCGAATCAATCACCTGTGCCCACGAGTGGATGCGCACATTGGGTGATATCACGGAATGATGCACTTCGCCGCCTGACACGATGACTCCGGGCGAAACGATGGAGTCAGTCGCATGTCCAAGTCTGTCCTGTCCGGAATGAACGAACTTAGCAGGTGGCAGCGAACCAGAATCGGTGTAAATCGGCCAGTCGGTGTTATACAGATTGAAATCTGGCACATATGCTATCAAGTCCATGTGTGCATCATAGAACTGCTTGATGGTTCCCACGTCACGCCAGTAGGCATGATCCTGCTGCGTTGCCCCGGGCACATCGTTTTCGTTGAAGTCATAGACGCCGGCCTGATGTTTTGCGGCGAAGAATGGTGCGATGTCGCCACCCATGTCATGCTTGGTGTCTTCGTTCTTCTCGTCGATGGCCAACGCGTCGAACAGCGCATCGGTGTTTGCTACATAGTTGCCCATCGAAGCAAGAATCGTCTGCGGATCATTGGGCAGTCCATCGGTGTGTTCGGGCTTTTCCTGGAAACTCCTGATCATATTATGCTGATTCGGATCCACCTGGATGACGCCGAACTGATTGGAAGAGCTTGCAGGCTGGCGTATTCCTGCAACGGTAAACTCCGCTCCTGATTCAATGTGCTGACGAACCATCTGCTCGAAGTCCATGCGGTAGACGTGGTCTGCGCCAAGAATCACCACGATGTCAGGCTTCACGTCTTCGATGATGTTGATCGTCTGATAGATGGCATCAGCCGAACCAAGATACCAATGCTTTCCCAGTCGTTGCTGCGCAGGAACAGGGGAGACGTAGCTGCCCAGCATTGGCGAGAATCGCCACATTCTCGAAATGTGACGATCAAGGGAGTGTGATTTGTACTGTGTCAAAACCACGATCTGACGGTAGTCGGAATTTACCAGATTGCTCAGAGGAAAGTCGATGAGGCGGAACACTCCGCCAAAAGGAACCGCTGGCTTGGCACGATCTCTGGTGAGGGGCATCAGGCGCGTTCCCTCGCCACCTGCCAAAACAATGGATAGTATCTTAGGATTCTTAGACATGGTTGCCATCCTTTCCTCAGCTATAATGCATTGAGACTTCTGTCGCATTGCATTGAGCGCGCCATCACGCTTCGAGTCACATCACCATCATCGCATAGAGTTCAGGAATTGGGTGACTATTATTTCCGGCGAGTCATAATTGTTCACTGATGTAACTTCTGGTCGATCTGCGTTCATTTTTTGTGGGGTTCGTCTCAGTCGGCCTCTCGTCACATTAGGTGTTACAAACGGCGGCTACCCTAAGCTGAGCGCATTGTGATTGGCACATGCACGGGAGAAAGAGAAGACAATGGCATTGTTGGTCAATTGGAAATTACATGGGGATGGTAAGACCCTTGCACCGGGCGAGGTGGTTGAGCCCGATGAACGACTAACGTGGGGCAGAACCGTTGGCATCGGAGCCCAGCACGTCATAGCAATGTTTGGGGCTACATTCCTCGTTCCAATTCTCACAGGGTTCGATCCCTCTACAACACTGTTCTTTACTGCTATTGCAACGGCTTTGTTCCTGCTCATCAATCAAAATCGGCTGCCAAGTTACTTGGGCAGCTCTTTTGGTTTTATAGCCCCAATAGCGGCGGTGACATCGGCCCACAAGGGTTTGGCTGTTGCCAGCTTCGGCATTCTTATCACCGGCATTCTGCTGGCGCTCGTTGGCGTCATTGTCCACTTTGCGGGGGCAAAGTGGATTGACATGCTGATGCCTCCAGTCGTCAATGGTGCGGTTGTCGCCATCATTGGATTCAATCTTGCTCCATCGGCTTGGGCTAACTTCAAGACCTTCCCCGTCACGGCGTGCGTGACGCTGCTTGCCGTGGTACTGATCGCGGTGCTGTTCAAAGGCATGATTGGAAGACTCAACATTCTTCTTGGCGTGATCGTCGGCTATGCCTTCGCTGCCTCTCAAGGTCAGATCAAGTGGGACAGCATCAGGGATGCGGCCTGGATTGGTCTTCCCCAATTCCATACGCCCAAGCCAGATATGAGCATTGTAGCCATGTTTCTGCCCGTCGTCTTGATTCTTATTGCAGAGAACATTGGCCATGTAAAGTCCGTTGCGTTGATGACCGGCCGAAACTATGACGGTCAGATTGGTTCGGCTCTTTTCTCAGACGGTATCGGAACCATCCTTGCCGGCATAGGCGGAGGTTCAGGTACGACAACATACGCTGAGAACATTGGCGTCATGGCTGCGACCAAAGTCTATTCGACTGCCGCCTACTGGTGTGCCGCAATCTTTGCCTTCATCCTCTCACTGTGCCCAAAGTTTGGAGCTGTGATCAATTCCATTCCCACTGGTGTGCTTGGGGGAGTGACCACCTTGCTCTACGGCATGATCGGCATGCTGGGCGTGCGCATCTGGGTTGAGAACAAGGTCGAGTTCAGTAAGCCAATCAACGTCATGGTAGCTGCAATAACGATGATCGTTGGCATCGCGAACTTCTCCTTCACCTTCTCAGGTATCAGCTTCAACGGCATCGCGATTGGCTCCATTGCCGTGCTGGTGCTGTATCACGGTCTCACCGCCATTGGAAAGGCCACAGGAACCACCTACGACAAGTGACGGCTGATGCCACACTCATGATGTCACACTCATTCAGTGTGCGCCTGAAAAAACTCAAGTCCACTGCCTACGACATATCGCTGCCGTGCAGTGGACTTTCTCATTGCTTGCAGTAACCGGTTGCACGCATGGGGTAGTTGCATGGGGGGTATTCGCATAGTGCCTTCGCATACCCGCCTGTGAACTAGTGCTTCGCGGTGAACTAGTGCTTCGCTGTGAACTAATGCTTCGCGGTGGACTGGTGCCTTGTAGCCCAGAATGCGACAGCGCTGGAAGCGGCAACGTTCAGGCTATCCACGCCTGCACTCATCGGAATCTTCACCGTGAGATCGCTGTCCGCAATCGTTCTGTGAGAGAGCCCGTCACCTTCAGTGCCGAAGATCAGCGCCAGCTTGTCGATATGGTCGGATTTCTCGGCAGGGCTGTCGAGTCGTGCAACAAGCTCGTCGAGGGATATCGAATCATCGGACAGTGCCATGGACGCGGTGACGAAACCGAGCCGATGCAATGCCTTGATGCCATCAGTCGGCCAGCGTTCGTCATCGTCATCGCAGATGCGAGTCCACGGCACCTGAAAGACAGTTCCCATGGAAACACGAGCTGCACGACGGTAGAGCGGATCGCCGCATGAGGGAGTGACCAGAACCGCGTCAACGCTCAGCGCAGCGGCAGAACGCATCAGGGCACCGACGTTGGTGTGGTCCACAATGTTCTCCATGACTGCAATGCGGGTGGCATTGGCACAGATGCTCTCCACGCTTGGCAAAGCCCATCGGTGCATGGCACTCAACGCTCCTCGATGAAGCCTGTATCCGGTGATGGTCTTAAGCAGTTCAGGTTTGGCAACAAACACGGGCACCTCATTGCCCCAATGTGCGTCGACGTCAGCGAAGGTGTCAGCCATGCCATCGATCCATGACTCCTCAACGAGGAAGGATAACGGCTTTACCCCGGCATGCAAAGCCCGGACGATGACCTTGGGAGATTCGGCTATGAACAGTCCTTGTGCAGGCTCAAGCCTATTTCTGAGCTGTAATTCCGTCAGATGGGTGTAGGCCGCCACGCGCGTATCGTTGAGATCCTCAAGACCGATGAATTTCAATCGCGCAGCCCTCCAGCCTTGCCTGCAATCGTTCAGTGTTCGCTGATCTGTCGGTATCCGAGAGCGTGAATAGGTCACCACGGCGGGCATCATCAGCGTCTGATTGCAAAAAAATAAAAGGGAGAACGTGACTCATGAAACCATGAGTACGACTCCCTGATAGTGTCCGGAGCGGGACTTGAACCCGCACGCCCGTTTAAAATAGGCACTAGCACCTCAAGCTAGCGCGTCTACCATTCCGCCACCCGGACAATGCTGCAAAAAGACAACGGATAAAACTATAACACCATTTGAGGATTTCAGTGTTCCTCTCCCGTGTTTTTGACGCGAAAGCCTGTCTTTCAAGGAAAAATCAACTTCAGCACGTTGCACGCAGGGTGTGTCGCATGCCTCGCGGTAGTCTTGTCCGCATGACCGATCCACTCTTTCTTTTCGATTCCAACAGCGATGACACCCCGTTGAACTGTGACGAGGTGCATACGGGATGGAAAATTACGCTGCCGCAGGGGATGAGGCGACACGCATTGCAGGCGATGCGATTGAAGACCGGAGACACGCTTCAGCTTTCCGATGGGCAGGGGCTGCGGATATATGCCGCAATCGACGACGCCAATGCCGGACTGGTCGAGGTTCTTTCGGTCGGCAAGGAGCCGAAGCCTGTGACGCGACTTGCCTTGATTCAGGCTCTCGCAAAAACGGGACATGATGAACAGGCCATTGACATGGCAACGCAGCTGGGAGTAGACACCGTCATTCCTTGGCAGGCCCACCGTTCGATTGCCAAGTGGAAGCAGGGGAGAACCGACAGAAAATGGCATAACGTGCTCGCTGGAGCACTGGAACAATCACGCAGGGCATGGCTTCCCGAACTTGGCGAACTGGCTGATGATGACGATGTCATCGCCATATGTCGAAGGGCCTCGGTTCACGGAGATCTCGTCATTGTGCTCCATCAGGATGCGACCGCCACCTGGACTCAGATACGAGAATCGATGGACAGGCTTGGCGACGCAAGTCTTGAAGATGGCAAGGCAAGAACCGTGTATGTCATCGTCGGACCTGAAGGGGGCATCGCGGAAGACGAGGTCGGGTCCTTTGTCGATGCTGGCGCAGTCTCATGCGTGCTGGGGCACAATATTCTGAGGGCTTCTTTGGCGGGACCAGCCGCGATCTCCCTGTTGAGCGAAATGCTCGGACGATTTGCATAGCGGCGTTCTGTCGTTGCTGGAGACAAGACATTTTCCTGGAAGACACACCTGTTTTCAACAAGGCAAGCCAGATCATGGAAATCTCAGCATTTCGGCTGCTGCCAGCTCAGGGCCATTTATCCAAATGAGGCAATACGATGGCCATAGCAACGGTAGGTATCAGTCATGGTTGGAGGAGATCCGATGAGCGAAGCAAACGAGTGTCTATTCTGTAAGATCATTGCCGGAGAAATTCCAAGCAACACGGTGTACGAAGACGATTCCACGATAGCCTTTTCCGATATTCATCCAAAGGCGAAGGTACATGTGCTTATCGTCCCGAAAAAGCATTATGCCAATGTTGCAGAATTGGCAGAACAGGATTCCCACGAGCTTTCCCATATGGTTGGCATCGCGAAATCGATTGCCGACAAGGAATTTCATGGCGCATATCGCCTGATATTCAATACGGGTGAGGATGCGGGCCAAAGCGTGTTCCATGTCCATGCGCATGTGCTTACCGGCGAGGTCATGGCGGAGTAGAATCTTCGTTAGTCAATGTCTAGAAGAAAGGGTTCTGTGGCTACCACTACTCGCACCATCACGATTCCTACGGAGTTGAATCCCGTCAATGTCCTTGGACCGGTCGATGAGGTTATCAGAGAGGTGGAGCGTGCCTTCCCTGATTTGACGATCATTGTCCGAGGCAATCGCATAGCAATCATGGCCACGACGCGCGGAACCGAACGCGATGCGCAACAGGCTCAGGACGTTATCGAAACCATTATCAGAGCAGCCTATACGGCACCCATGGATGCCGACACGGTTCGCAGGATGCTCGAAAGGGACGGCTTGCGAAGGCAGGGAACATTGAGATTCGGCGACCACGAGGAATCGAAGAACGACAATAGAACCCATGGAAATGTTTCTTCACTCGCCAGGGATACCGCGGCGAGAGCTGCCGCACTGCATGAGCGAGAAGGCCACAGGAACGATGTACCGGGAGTGATCACATTCGCTCTTGGCGTCCCTGTGCGAGCAAAGACAGCGGGGCAAATCGCCTATGTCAATGCCATCAGCACGCATACCATCACCTTCGCCATCGGTCCGGCAGGCACAGGCAAAACCTATCTCGCGGTTGCCAAGGCGGTGCGAGCATTCCAGAACAAGGAAATACGCAAGATAATCCTGACCCGTCCGGCAGTCGAGGCAGGCGAAAATCTTGGCTTTCTCCCGGGAACGCTGAACGAGAAGGTCGATCCCTATCTTCGCCCCCTCTATGATGCCCTTTCGGACATGCTCGGTGTAGACCAGATGAAGCATTATATGGATGATGGAACCATCGAAGTCGCTCCGCTTGCGTACATGCGTGGCCGAACCCTGAACGATGCCTTCGTGATACTTGACGAGGCGCAGAATACGACCGCACAGCAGATGAAAATGTTTCTGACTCGTCTGGGATTCAACACGACCATGGTCATCACCGGAGACATCACGCAGATAGATCTCACGGTTCCCAACTCGGGATTGGCTGGCATTGAGCGCATTCTCAAAGGAGTTGAGGACATAGCCTTCATCAAGTTGGAAGCATCCGACGTGGTGAGGCACAAACTGGTGGCAAAGATCGTCGAAGCCTATGAAAAAGCCGATGAAGCCAGTTCCAGGAAGCGCAGGGACCATGCGGGTTCGCACGATGGCGCGAACGCGCGCGGAACACAGAATCATGAACAGAATCATGAGCGGAATCATGAGATAACGGTTCAGGGGACTACGAATGAGCGTTGAAGTCACGAATGAAAGCTCGTGGGGAATCGAGCCGAAGGTATTCTCTGATCTGGGGATCTGGGTCCTCAGCCAGATGCGCGTCAGCACCGATTGCGATGTGGCGATGCTATTCTGCGAGCCAGCAGCCATAGCGGACCTGCATGAGCGCTGGATGGATTTAAAGGGACCAACCGACGTCATGAGCTTCCCGATGGACGAGTTGCGTCCAGGGGATGGAAAGTCTGCCGCAGAAGGGATTCTCGGAGACATCGTTATCTGCCCGGATGTTGCCAGCCAGCAGGCATCCGCGGCCGGTCATTCCACCATGCAGGAGATGATGCTGCTCGCCATTCACGGTATGCTGCATCTTCTGGGATATGACCATATCGGCCCTGAGCAGGAACATGAGATGTTCGGACTTCAACGGCAGCTGCTGTTGACGTTTCTGGCTCAGCGTCAGGGAGCGGAACCGCCTGCAATTGCGCCATCACGTAACGAGATGCGCGCGTCCAAGCATCTCTCGGAGCTGAGCAATCGCAAGAATGACTCGAATTCCCACGATTCTGGGAGTGTGGAGTGATGACAATAAACGTAGATTCGATACTGCTGATATTGGCCATGGTCATCATGGCGGTGATTTTCGTCTGGATTTCACTGGTGATGGCTTCAACGGAAGGTGCAATGTCGCGGGTGACTCGTGCCAGCCTGAACAATCTGATGCTCGAAATCCAGACCGATGCCGAGTTGAGTCAGTTCTCACGCATGAAGAAAATCGACCGCATCCAACGAGTGCAGCGGCTTCTTGCCGACAGATTTGCAACGGCGGGTGCCTGCGCATTCTTCAGAATAACCTGTAACGTCCTTGATGGCGTGCTGGTAGCCATGATTGCGGGCGTTCTCGACTCTCCTCTCTGGCTCGTGCTCGTCTCAGGAATCATCGCCGCATTGATCATCGCAACGCTTTCAGTGCTGCTGCGCCCTCGTGTCGCAGGAGCCAAGAAACCTCTCGACATCATGCTCAAGCATGCGACCATCACCACCATCGCATCACTGGTGACGCCATTCGCACACGCCAGCGGCTTCGCACAGGGCAAGCGCAGACATCGTGATCTGACACTCTCGGATGAAGAGGAACTCGACAAGATCCAGCTTGAGCAGGGTCGTGCAATGATCGACCGCATGGTCGAAGCCAACGATTTCGACCCCGAAGTATCAGAGATGCTGAGAAACGTGCTGATGCTTTCCGACACCCTCACCCGTGAAATCATGGTTCCTAGAACTGACATGATATGCATCGAGAAGGATGCGAGCCTCGGGACGGCGATGAAACTCTTCTCACGCTCGGGATTCTCACGAATTCCCGTGATTGGTGAGGATGTCGATGATCTCGTGGGCATGGCCTATCTCAAGGATGTCGTGCGAGCCGTCGCCTTCAACCCAGCAGCGCAATCACGTGACATCGCCTCAATATGCCGCACGCCCATGCTGGTACCCGAATCCAAGGCGGTGGACGATCTCTTCCACCACATGCAGCAGACCCGACAGCACATTGCGGTGGTCATTGACGAATATGGTGGCATAGCAGGTCTGGTCACGATAGAAGATGCCATCGAACAGATCGTTGGCGAGCTTGAGGACGAGCATGACCGCACGCAGCACTCGCAGCCCGAGCAGATCGATGAACACACATGGAAGCTTCCTGCGAGAACTACCATTGCCGAGTTGGAGGAGCTTTTCGAGATAGATATCGACGAGGATGACGTGGACACTGTCTATGGTCTGCTGACCAAGATTCTTGGTCGCGTACCTATCGTCGGTGCCACGGGCGTGACCAGAGGGTTGCGCTTGACGGCCGTGGATTCTGCAGGCCGTCGCAAGAAGGTATCGACAATCCTCGTAGAGCCGGCGACGCAGACGAGTCGAGCGGATCAGGACAGTGAAGAATCGGATGTGGCATCGCAGTCTCGAGCAACACAGTCTCGAGCATCGCAGTCTGGTGCATCACATGACAGTCCAAGCCAACATGAAACATCGTATGAAAATCAGACCAGGAGAACCGATGACACAGCAACAGACGAATGATCGTTCAGCCAGCAAGGGGAGTGCTTCGCAACCGTATCGTTCGGGGTTCGTGGCGGTTGTTGGACGGCCGAATGTTGGCAAATCGACGCTGATTAATGCTCTTATCGGCAAACAGGTGGCTATAGCATCATCACGACCTGAAACCACGCGCAAGGCGATTCGGGGGATCCTTACGCTCGATCACGCACAGTTGGTGCTGGTCGATACCCCCGGCATTCACAAGCCACGAACCTTGCTGGGGCAGCGCTTGAATGACGTTGTCGATGAATCGTTAGGCGAGGTGGATGTCATAGCATTCGTTCTTCCTGCAGATCAGGAAATAGGCCCTGGAGACAGGCGCATCCTTGCTCGGCTCGAAGAGCAGTATGCGTCAAAGAAGCATGATGACAAGCATGACGACAAGCATGATGACAAGTCCTCCTTGCAGTGGAAGATTCCTGTGATCGCCGTCATCACCAAGATTGACATGCTTGACAGGGAACAGCTTGTTGCAAAACTGGTTGAGATCCAGCAATTTGCGAATTTTGCGGAATTGGTGCCCATCAGTGCGCAGGATGGCGACAATGTTGACGAACTGCGCGATGTTTTGGTCAACGTCACTCCCGAAGGCCCTCAGATGTACCCGGAGGACCAGATCAGCGAAGAATCGCCTGAAGATACCATCGCAGAGCTTATTCGTGGAGCGTTCCTTGAGGAGCTTAACGATGAACTGCCGCACTCCTTGGCTGTCACCGTCGATTCAATAATCTATCCAGAAGATGATTTCAACCTTGGTGCAGATGGCGATGCAGAGGCGACACAGCCAGCGACCGGCAAGGTGACCGTTCATGTGTCACTCTATGTGGAGAGAAATTCGCAGAAACCAATCATCATCGGGCATCGTGCCGAGCATCTGGTGCATGTCAAGAAGCGATTGCGAACTCCGTTGAACCGCATCATAGGAGCCAAATCACAGCTCGATATGCATGTCAAGGTCGCAAAGGATTGGCAGTCGAATCCCAAGCAGCTCCAGAGACTCGGATTCTGATCACTCGCCGCGAGCCAGCTCGCCGTATCCAACTCACGCCTGACTGTCGGCGAAGGTAAACTGCGGGCGGGAAAAACTGTGGTCGGAACACTGTAAACTGCGAAAACGGTGGCAGTGAGGAACGACTAGCGACGAGGAACGTACATCTGAGTATTCAGCAGGGATGCGTAACGTGCGATGACCTTCGGACGAATGACCTTCATCGATGCTGTCAACAGACCATTGTCCTGAGTGAATGATTCCGGCAGTATGATGAATTTACGGACTGATTCTGCTCGTGAAACGCCCTCATTGGCCTCGTCCACATACTGCTGGATTTCAGCCCTTACAATGGCATTGTTCGCAGCTTCTCTCGGCGTCATGGGGTGCAAGCCCTTGGATTCAAGCCAGGGTCCGAGAGTCTCAGCGTCCAGGGTGATCAAAGCTGAGATGAAAGGCCGCTTATCTTCCAAGACCAGAGCATTCTCAACGATTTCTGAGCGCTGAATCACTTCTTCGATGGGCCCAGGGGAAACGTTCTTGCCACCGGCGGTGATGATGAGATCTTTCTTGCGGCCGGTGATGAACAGGAAACCATCCTCAGAGAGCCTGCCCAAATCGCCTGTGGCATACCAGCCATCTTCGGTGAAGGACTCGGCAGTTGCCTTGTCATTTTTGTGATATTTGGCAAACACGCTGGTGCCCTTGATCTGTATTTCGCCATCCTGTGAGATTCGAAGCGAGAATCCAGGGAATGCGATGCCTACCGAACCTTCATGGAAGGGCGTGCCCAATGGGCTGAAGGCGCAAGGTGCTGTGGTTTCGGTCAAGCCATAGCCTTCATATACCGGCACCTTGGCACCCCTGAAGAAGCTTAGCAGTGAGGGATCCAGTGGCGCTCCACCCGATACGATCCACTTCGCGCGACCTCCCAGAGCCTGACGCAGTGAGCTATAGACGAGCGTGTCGAAAGCCTGACGTTTGGCAGCAACGAGATGACCTGCCTTGCCCTTCTCGGAGACCTCAGCCATATAATCCTGCGCTGCAACGACTGCCGAGGCGAATACCATGCCCTTCATGCCGTGGCCTGCCTTTTGAGAGGCTGCGTTGTATACCTTTTCGAAAACGCGGGGCACGCCAATCATGACGGTAGGTCGAGCTACCTGCAGGTCGGCGATGAGGCTCTTGATGCCTTCGGCAATGTAAATCTGAATTGAACTGTATGCGCACGCATAGTTGATGGCGCGTGCAAATGAGTGGGCCTGCGGAAGGAAGAGAAGCACCGAACCTTTCGGGTCTTGAAGCAGATCGGGAATGTATTCACGAAGATTGTGCGCGAGCGTGCAATAATGCTCATGCGTCATCTCGACACCCTTCGGTGCAGCCGTCGAACCAGACGTATAGACGACCGAACAGAGATCCTTGCTTGAAATCGAAGCGATGCGGGCATCGAGCTCTTCATCGCTGACGACCTTGCCATAAGCCTGCAACTCCTCAAGAGCGCCATTTTCCAAGCATGAGATGCGTTTGAGGGAAGGACAGTCGTCAATGGCACCATCAGCCTTCTCACGCATGTCACGGGTTTCGACGATAAGGCTTGTGGCATCCGAGTTATTGACGATATAACGAATCTGTTCAGCGGAATCGGTGTCATACACCGTAGCGACCACTCCACCTATAGACACCACTGCAGCGTCGACAACGTTCCACTGGTAACTCGTATGACACATGAAGGCAACGGCATCGCCCTTCTTCAGTCCTGCATGAAGCAGGCCCTTCGCAGCCGCACGTATGTCCTGCAGCATCTCGTCGGCCGTTCTCATAACCCATTCGCCATTGGATTTGAAGTGATACATCGGTTCGTTGCCCAAGCGCTCTGCACGTTCGCGATAAATGTCGTACAAGGTCATGCTTTCAGGAACTTTGCCGGCATCGGCGGTCGATGTGGTCAACAGTCCCGAAGCATCGTCAATGAAGGTCGTTGTGGGATAGCCTTCTGACCATTCATGGATGACGGGGAACCGGTCGGATGCGTCGTGCTGGTTTTCATCGGATTCAGGACCGGCTTCCTCAGGTGACTTGACATCGTCGTCAAGACCATCGTCGTCAAGACCGTTGTCGTGGTAACGACCCAGGGTTGCTGCACGTTTTGCAGTGGAAACCAGATATGATTTCGCTGAATTGAACAAGCCCAATTTTTCTCCTTTAATGCGTACCAATACACAATATCCTGTGGATGGGAGAATGAGAACTTGGTTGGGATGACTGTCGCCAAGGGACTATACACTCTATCTAGATTCGAAAGTGTTGAATTCTCAACCAAGCAGTGAGAAGGGAAGCAAATGGTTCAACAAGAGCATGGCTCAGTGACGTATGGAGTCATCACAGAATCCAATCAGCAGGAGTCCAGAGTTGCATTAACGCCAGAAATCGTGACCAGACTGAAAAAATCGAACATTGCCTGTGTTATCCAGCAAGGTGCGGGGGAGGCATCGCAATTTTCCGACGATCAGTATGAGAAGGCTGGTGCCACAGTTGTTTCGCGCGATGAGGTTTTCCGTAGAGCGAATGTTTTCGGGTTCATCAATCGTCCTCAGGATGCTGATCTGGCAGCTTTGCCTCATGGTTCATGGGTCGTTGGCATGCTTGGTTCCTTCACCGATCAGCAGTATGTGAAGAAGCTCGATCAGGCTGGTCTGACGGCTCTGGCGATGGAGAGGCTTCCTCGGCAGCTGAGTTCAGCACAGTCGATGGATGAGATGACATCTCAAAATTCAGTCATGGGGTATAAGGCTGCTCTGTTGGCAGCTGACAGCTACGGCTCGTTCTTCCCCATGATGACCACCGCTGCAGGAACGATTCGTCCTGCCAAGGTTCTTGTTCTCGGAGCTGGCATTGCAGGTCTGCAAGCCATCGGTACGGCCAAGCGACTGGGTGCAATCGTTACGGGATACGATGTGCGTCCCGCTTCCCGACAAGAGGTCGAATCGTTGGGAGCCAGGTTCCTTGATCTTGGCCTTGACTTCTCACAGGGACAGGGCGAAGGCGGATATGCTCGACAGCTCACGCAGGAGGAACAGGCGCAGCAGCAGGCTGCCGTCGATTCCAAGGCAGCGGCATTCGATGTCGTCATCACCACAGCCAAGGTTCCCGGTCGTCGTCCTCCGCTGCTGCTGACCAAGGCAGGCGTTGAGGGTCTTCATCGTGGTGCGGTCATCATCGACTGTGCTGCCAGTGATCTCGGTGGCAATGTTGAGGGTTCAAAGCCAGGAAAGACGGTCACCGACAATGGTGTGATCATCTTTGGCACTCCAGATTTGGCCAGTGGAGTCGCTACCACGGCATCGAATCTTGCTGCGAGAAATCTTGCGGATGTCGTTTCTCATTTCGCAACTGCAGAGGGCATGAAGTTTGACCTTTCCGAGGCACTTGACGATGCCCTTGTTGTGTCCGGTCGTACAGAAGGAGATGGTGGCAATGAGTGAGCTCGTTACACCGATTACCCTATTCGTTCTTGCTCTGCTCATCGGCGTGGAGGTTATCGGCAAGGTGCCAGCCACCCTGCACACGCCCCTCATGAGCGGCGCGAATTCCATACATGGCATCGTCATCGTTGGTGTCATCATCGTCGCATCGCAGGCACACACGCCACTGGCCTATGTCTTCATTTTCCTTGCAGCGGTGCTGGGAACGATGAACGTTGTGGGTGGCTATGTGGTCACCGACCGGATGCTTGAGATGTTCAAGTCATCGAAAACTTCCAAGAAGACGAAATCGGGAAGCGCCGAGTCAGCATCCGATGCCGCTCAGGCGAACAAGACCCAAGAGGGGACAAAGTGATGAGCACGATTGACGTCATCGCCTCAT
This sequence comes from Bifidobacterium sp. WK041_4_12, assembly GCF_041080795.1. Taxonomy (NCBI): domain Bacteria; kingdom Bacillati; phylum Actinomycetota; class Actinomycetes; order Bifidobacteriales; family Bifidobacteriaceae; genus Bifidobacterium; species Bifidobacterium aquikefiricola. Next base: position 1,138,573 of record NZ_CP129674.1, read on the forward strand.
ACGTATATCTGCTTTCTGCAGTGCTGTTCGTAGTAGGTCTGCATTTCATGAACTCGCCGAAGACTGCTCGCCGAGGCAATCAGATCTCTGCAATCGGCATGGTTATCGCCGTGGTCATGGCATTCGTACGATTCTTCGTCACCGGATACCTTTCGACGACGGCGCTTATTGTGCTGATCGCAGGCATTGTCATCGGTGCGATTGCTGGTCTGTATTCCGCGAAAAAGGTGAAGATGACCGACATGCCGCAACTGGTTTCCGTGTTCAACACGGTCGGTGGTGGCGCTGCTGCGCTCGTTGCCTTGAACGATATTCTGACATCGGAAAAGAATCCGACCCTTGTCGTTTTGATAACTGCAGGATTGGGCATCCTTATCGGATCCGTCACCTTTACTGGCTCTCTCGTTGCCGCTGGCAAGCTGCAAGGCATCCTTCCAGGAAAACCGATTGCACTGCCGTTGAAAGACATATGGATGGTGCTTTCCATAATCCTGACCGTTGTCTCCTTCGTCCTGCTGATCGTTGATCCGCAGCATAGAGAGTTGTGGAGCTTGCTCACCACGCTGTTCGCACTGCTCTACGGCTTGCTGTTTGTTCTTCCTATCGGTGGTGCAGACATGCCGGTTGTCATTTCTGTTTTGAATGCTTGCACTGGTACGGCAGTCGCCATGAGCGGTCTTGCCATTGACAACGTGGCGCTGATCGTAGCCGGGGCGCTGGTCGGTGCCGCAGGTGTGACACTTTCGGTGCTGATGGCGCAGGCCATGAATCGTCCGCTCTCCAGCGTGCTTGTCGGAGGATTCGGCGGTGTGGACGCGGCAACGGCCGCAGAGGGTCCTGAAGGCGTTATGAAGGAGACCTCGGCGGATGATGTTGCCGTTCAGCTGGTTTACGCCCAGAAGGTCATCTTCGTGCCGGGCTTCGGTCTTGCTCAGGCACAGGCTCAGCGAGAACTGGCCGATCTCGGCGATCTGCTGAAGCAGCGGGGCATCGATGTGAGCTATGCAATTCACCCGGTTGCCGGTCGTATGCCTGGTCATATGAATGTGCTTCTGGCAGAGGCGAACGTCCCCTATGAGGAACTCGTGGACCTTGACGACATCAACCCACAATTCCCAACGGCTTCGATTTCTCTGGTGGTTGGTGCGAACGATGTCACCAATCCTGCAGCCCGCAAACCGGGAACGCCTGTTTCTGGAATGCCCATTCTCGATGTCGATAAGTCCGAGCATGTGGTCGTCATCAAGCGTGGTCGAGGCAAGGGATATGCAGGCATCGAAAACGAACTCTACTTCGATGACAACACCCAGATGCTCTTCGGTGATGCAAAGAAGGAACTGCAGGCGATCATAGCCTCGGTCAAGGAACTCATTCAGTAGTTTCTTTAGCGCGTACAGGTGTAATTGCTTCGGTGCTGTGAACTTGTCATATTTCACAGCACCGAAGCAATTGTGTCTATGCGAGGTTTATGCGAGGTCTATGCGAGGATTCCCAGACAAATCGCAGCACAAGGCCAGATCTGCTGCCAAATCGTATGCCGAATCCGTTAAGTTCCAAGGGTGTGCTACAGTATTGCACGTTGCTTTGGCGAGGGACGCGCACGACGCGTGTCCGTGATCGACTCGGCGTATGATGGCCATTTTTCCGGCTTGTCTTGCGGTGCGTTGATGCGCCGAGCGAAAGACACGATTAGGAGAAATAACATGGCTAACACAGTTAAGCTTGAAGGTGCAGTCCGTGACCAGTTTGGCAAGGGCGCTGCACGTCGTATGCGCGTTGCGAACCTCATACCTGCAACCATTTACGCAGGTGGAGTTGAGCCAACATTCATCAAGCTTCCTCTGAAAGAAACGACGAACGCACTGCGTCGAACCAATGCTCTGTTCGAGATTGCCTATGGCACAGGCAAGAAGATGGCCGTTGTCAAGGACGTGCAGCGTAACCCAGTGAAGCGTCGCATTGAACACATCGATTTCTTCGAGGTTCGTGCAGGCGAAAAGGTTGTCGTCGAGGTTCCCGTCTTCGTTGAGGGCGAGACCAAGGGTGCTTCCGTCGCATTCGTCGACATGCAGAATTTGCAGGTCCGTGCGGATGTCACCAACCTTCCAGAGCGCATCACGATCAGTGTCGAGGGCCTCGGCGAGGGCGACAAGGTGCTTGCCAAGGACGTTGCCCTTCCCGAAGGTTCAGAACTCGTTATCGACGATGCTGAGGATTCGGTCGTCACCGTTGAAATTCCTAAGGAAGAGTCGCTTGAGCCGCAGCTTGACCAGACCACTCCTGAGGCGACTGCAACGACCGATGAAACTGACGCTGCCCCAGATCAGGCTGCACCGACTGCCGCCTGAGTCATCAGGTACGCAGGTTTTTGAAACATGTGCGGTTGTATGCATCGTAGCGATGCATACAGCCGCTTTTTCTGTATGCGGCCATAATGTGATATAGGGAACACAACGGTCGCAGCACTGTGACATAGTGCTCTGTAAGGCGAGAGGCCTCTGGTTTCTTGTTTCGAATACGAAAAGCTGCTCGGATGGGAACATGCCCGCAGCATAAGTCAAGAAGAAGCATACAGTATGACACAGCAATCACATCATGATCGACAAGCGTTGAATAAACTCGCCGAGCCATTCACTGTTTTGCAGAATCCAAATCCTGCAACAGATGCCAAGCGTCAGGAAATGATTGACAAGCCTGCCTTTGGACAGGTCTTTTCTGACAACATGACGCATATGGCTTGGACTAAAGGGGAGGGATGGTCAGATCGTCGAATTGAACCTTACGCGCCCCTGAAGCTGGAACCTGGCGCTTCCGTTCTGCACTATGCTCAGGAGGTTTTCGAAGGCCTTAAGGCATATCATCATGATGACGATTCCGTGTGGCTGTTCCGTCCGGATGCCAATGCCGAGCGTTTCCAGAACTCAGCCAAGCGTCTCTATCTTCCTGAACTTTCTAAGGATGATTTCCTTGGATCGGTTGCTGCTCTGGTCAAGAAGGATTACCAGTGGGTTCCAACCCGCCGTGAATACACGCTGTATATGCGCCCATTCATGTTTGCATCCGAGGCTTTCCTCGGTGTGCGAGCTCCAGAAGAGGTGGATTACTGCGTGATCGCGTCGCCTTCAGGCCCGTACTTCCCAGGTGGAGTCAAGCCTGTCAGCATCTGGGTTGAAGACAAGTGGTTCCGCACAGGTCCTGGCGGCACCGGATTCGCCAAGTGTGGCGGCAACTACGCAGCATCGTTGCTTGGAGAATATCGCGGACTTGAGAACGGATGCGAGCAGGTCTGCTTCGTCGATGCGGCAACCAAGACATACCTTGAGGAACTTGGCGGAATGAACATGTTCGCCGTGCACAAGGATGGCCATATGGAAACGCCAAGCCTTACCGGCAGCATTCTCCCGGGCATCACCCGTAAGTCCATCATCCAGCTGGCACAGGATCACGGCCGCGACGTTGTCGAGACCATGATCAAGCTTGACGACCTGCTTGAGGACATCAAGTCGGGTGAGGTTACCGAGGTCTTTGCTTGTGGTACTGCAGCAATCATCACCCCCATCGGTCGCTTCAAGTCTGAGAAATTCGACGTGGAGGTCGGTGCCGGTGAAACAGGCAAGACCACTCTGGATCTACGCAACGAGCTTCTGGGCATTCAGCTCGGCGAGGTCGAGGACAAGCATAACTGGATGTGGCGCGTCAAGTAACGTCGCTACCGTTGTCATTTCGAGGCGGTACATGTCATATTGACATATTGAGCATAGAGAGGCTGCAAACTGTGTGTGAATCATGACGTTGCACTCGTGATTCATCGATTCAACACGCAGTTTGCAAGTCCTTTAGGCTTGGTGTAATATATCAAAGGTTCGTTTTTTTGGGGCTATGGCGCAGCTGGTAGCGCATCTCCATGGCATGGAGAGGGTCGGGAGTTCGAATCTCCCTAGCTCCACTTTCAACCTCAAATCGTTGCAATTCCAACGGTTTGAGGTTTTTCTTTGCCTTTGAATCTGTGGGGAAATCGGGTTAATAGGCTTAATGGGCAACATGTGGGTCTTATACCCGCGTGTTAAGTGTGTTCTGCCCAGCCTTTTCTGATGCCGACTCCGTGTTTGTGGACGTTGATGCCACAAGCTCCCGCCAGGCCATGTCGCAGAAACGCAAACAGCAGTCTCGCGATGCAGTCGCACCAGACGAAAACACGCACGACACAGCCGTTCATGGGCCCACCAGCACATCCTGCCGGCATTGGTTCTTGCGCATGAGGCCGGCACGGATCACACACAGCCTCACCCACACCGATTCGCTGCTGCTCATGCCCCCAGCAAACAGGAACAGCAAACACCGGCAGAGTCAAGCCAGCCAACACATTAACGCCACACAGGGTAAACACCCACAACCAACAACCAACAACCAACAACCACACAATAAGACCCACATTTCTTTACTTAGCGGGTCTATGAATATCCACTTCGTTTGCGGACAGGCATATTGCTACACCTATACAGGTGTAATACAATGTATTCAAGGGGTGGTGATGATGACAACACTGACCATGAGAATCAATGACCAGGACGCCAAGCTCATCAAGGAATATGCAGGCTTTCATGGCATGAGCGTGAGTGAGTTCGCCCGCAATGCCATGCTTGAAACAATCGATGACGCTGACGATCTTGTCGCCTTGCGCAAGGCCATAGCCAAGGATGACGGCACCAGATATACGCTCGACCAGGCAAAGGCGGAACTTGGCCTGTGAGTTACCACGTTCACTTGAGCTCCTCGGCATTGAAGCAGCTGAAGAAGATGAATCGTTTCGATGCACAAATCATCATCGACTGGCTTACAGACCGACTTGAAGGCTGCGAGAATCCTCGCGCTTATGGCAAGCCGTTGAGTGTTAACAGGGCAGGTGAGTGGCGCTACCGCATCGGCAAGTACCGAGTGTCATGCACGATTGAGGACAATGAGCTCACGGTGCAGGTATTCAGCATTGAACACCGCAGCACCGTCTACCGTTGACATCCCCAAACAAACCCTGCACAGCAGGAACACGATCATCGCACAGCAGCATCCAACAAGAACTTCCTACGCAATCGGACGTGCGAATCTTGAATACAAGCACATAATCCCTATTTGCCCATCGTGGGACCGGAGTCAAGGGATGTCTCGCTACCATTGAGATGAACATCCCAAGAGACATGCCTTGGAGAAATACCGGAATCGCTGGCAATATCCCTGGGCACATGGTCATCATTCTGACCAGCCTCGAACAAGGGAGCAGAGTCCGCAGAGCGATCCGGACTTGAATCGATATCCTGATCGTCCCAGAACCGTTTCAAATGAGCATTAACGATCGGACGGACAGCTATACGTTTCGCGACGGAATCCGCATCCCAGTGATCCACATACGAATACCGAATTTTTCCGGGGGCAAGATCCTCGACAAGGGTCTGATAAGCATCACGCTCCGCAAGCAGCAGATCGATGAGAAACCCGGGATGCTCAGGAAAGCGATGCAACCCTCGTGTATACAGGTTGCGATGCTTGTCCTGCAATAGTGGAGGAATACTGTCAAGACGAAGCAATTCCTTGAACATCACCAGACGACCGACACGACCATTACCATCAGAGAACGGGTGAGTGGTCTCAAACATCCAATGAGCCTTGGCGATCTCGAACGGATCATCACGCAACTGCGCGTATAACGTCGACACCTCATTCATCGCTTTCGGCACATCACCGGGAAGCACTGTGTGAATACCCTCCAACTGGCTGATCACATTCGGCAATCTCTTATACCCACCGACATTCCTGTTGGGGTCTCGCTCCTGGCTCGTACCGCGCTTGAGCAGTCCATGTAGAGAGAACAGCAACGCATCATCCACGAGATCGTCCACGTGATCCAGCAGCCAATCAAACACTCGGAAATGATTCGTGGTCTCCACCACATCATCGGCACGAATCTCATCATCGACGTTGGAAGGCAGCACGGCGCCGGTTGTGAACAACTGAGCGGTCTGCTCGGGAGAAAGCGTTGACCCTTCCATATGATTGGAATTCCAAGCAAACATAATCTGAGTATTGTAATACAAGCCGTGATCCACCCGCTGGTCGCGTTCCGCACGCAACCAGTCAACCAACCTCACCTCATCCATCCAATACCTCCGAATTCGTTCCGGGTATCCGCACGAATAAAGGCAACCAGTTCAGTAGTGTCCATAGTAAACGCCCGCATATTCGGTATGCCTGTGTGTCAGGAGTTGAGGGCTAGAAATTCTTGTGCCACATTGCTGAATGCCGTTTCATAGGGCTTCATCATGCGGTCGACATCGGTGAGATTGCCCTCAGTATCACGATCTATGTCATCATGGATGGTGATCTGAGGATTTGTTGCAAGTGTACGCATGCGTAATCCTCGTAATACCAATCCCAGTGCAAGGGCTGCTTGGAATCCTCCGTGTCCGCCATAGGTGACGACTGAAACGGGCTTTCCTCGCCATTCGTCGTACAAGGTATCAAGCGCGTTCTTCAACACTCCTGGATAGCCCCAGTTGTACTGGGCAGAGAGCAGAACGAAACCATCGTACTGGGTAACCATGCTACTCCAGCGTTGCGTGCTTTCATTGCGATAGTGATGCAGCGAGGGCACTTCTGGCTCATTGAGGAACGGCAGGTCAACCTTGGCCAAATCGACGATGTCGACTTCCAATCCATGATGTCGTAAAGCATCGGCAATCCAAGTACCAAGCTGCGGACTGATTCGGGTAGGTCTGGTACTGCCCAAGATAATAGCGATTTTCATTGTGTCCCCTTTACCAGATGACGTTTGGCTGGATGCGTTGTCGCGAATTCAAGTTTTATGATACTGCCTTGAAATGAATGTTCGCTGCTACATGATTGAGATAATAAATACCTGCAAACCTGCTGAGCGCTGACTCATGCGATCACTTTCAGTCATTGAGCGCAGTTAGTTATTGAGTGCAACTGAACGGGGGAAGCCATTCAGCAAGGTCTGTGTGGAAAGTATAGCCTCAGCGCAGACATGAGCGAACGCGAACTCATAACGCAAATCATCGTCTAGACATGTACTGATGAAGAGTTAAATCTTGCAGTATTCGTTGGTTTCTTGGCCTGCCGCTCTTTCCTTCCGACGAGCATCGGGCATCCGGCGCATACGAAGGACTCAGGATCGGGCTGGCAACCCAAGCTGCCGCATTGATGTTCAGCCATATTCAATACGACGAGTTTGCCTGAGGATTTGGCCTGATCCATCACCATGTCAACGAAATCAAGAGGAAGATTCAACGTTCGGGCGACCATTGCAGCAGTCATTCCGTTCTTCAAGGCTTCAATAATCTGTGCCGGAATCTGTGCTGGACTTTTTGTCGGACTCAGCGTTTTCGAGCTTGTTGACCTTGTATGTCTGAAGGACTTCATAATAGACTACCCACTTGGAAAATAATCACTGCGAGGATATACGCAACGGTCAAGCCCATCAGAACCGACTGCAGTGCCGTTTTCCCTCCAAACTGTCGTTTCATCTCCGCAACGGTGGCAAGGCACGGCGTGTAGGCAAGCACGAAGACCATGAATGCTGCAGCTGCTGCGGCACCGTGACCGTCGCTGGACTGTTCAAAGCTGGCACGAACCGCATCTCCCAGTCTTCCCTGACCTTCCGAAGCGCCTGAATCGTTATTGGGTTCGTCGATTGAATAGCTTTGTGTCATGGAACCGACAACGACCTCTTTTGCAACGAATCCGGTGATAAGTGCAGCGGACGCATGCCAATCATTGAACCCTGCAGGCTCAAACACCATCGCGCTTTTGGAGGCTATCACGCCGTACAGGGAATGTTCCACAGTATCAACATGCCCAAAGCTGTTATTTCCGGCAATTCCCGCACTGACCGGAACCGCTGCAAGAAGCCACATGATAACGGTCATTGAAATAATTATTGAGCTTGCGCCTGTGATGAAGGCCCACAGTCTCACAGCAACGGATTTGAGCAGCCGCAAGACTTGTGGCATTTGGTAAGGCGGTAGCTCCATCGCGAAAGGCTGAGTATGCAAATCGGAGAATTGCGTTTTTCGTAAAACGAAGCCGACAGCGAGAATAATCAGGATTGAAAATACATACATCAGGAATATTGCCAGTCCTGCATACTTACCGAAGAAGGCATAAGCCAGAACAATATACACACTCAGCCTTGCAGAGCATGAGGTGAATGGTATCAAAAGGCCGGTGAGCAGGCGTTGTCTGGAATCCGGCAGAGTTCTGGTTGAGGCGAGCGCTGGCAGATTGCAACCGAAACCTACAACGAGAGGAAGAAAGGCACGTCCGTCAAGTCCGATGGCTCTCATCGCCTTGTCCATGACGAAGGCCGCGCGCGCCAGATAACCTGAATCCTCCAGCATCGAGAGGATGATGAACATGATGCCCATAGGAGGCACAAAGGTCAATACCGTCACGGCACCATTGAGCACACCGTCAATCATCAACGAGTGGAACCAGCTGTTAGTGGCTCCAACGCCGCCAACAGCGTTGAATACCCAGTCAATACCCGTGGTCAGCCATCCTCTGACGGATACATCGAACCAATCAATCAAGGGACTCGCCAGTGTGGTGATTGATTCAAACACGGCGTACATCACTATAAGAAAGGTGATAATGCCGAATACTGGATGCAGCAGCACGCGATCTATGCGATCAGACACGGTGGTGTGGTTGCTCAAGGCCGTGCCACCACCAAGTGCACGCAGCGTTTCGGCAACCCAGGTGAACCGTTCATCGGCTGTGTCCCTGACCCACTGTGAGACGGCCAGCGGTGATGTGGCATCCTTCGGGGCAGGTATGTCTGTGATTGCTTCGGTAGCGTGTGATGAGGTCTGCAATGCTGTTGATTGGGCTGCAGCATCGGTGTGACGAGTCAGCGCGTACGTGGCGATCTGGCTGATTGTTGTATCTATGGCGTGTAACAGATCTTCCTGCCCTTTCCCGCTTCGGCCGTCCACTTCAATGAAGGGAAGATGGGGGATGGCCTGTGACAACTCACTGATCGTTACGGGCGATTCCTCTTTGCTTGCCAAATCCAGCATGGTGACGGCAACTACGATAGGCCGACCCAAATCGATAAGTTGGCTGAGCAGATACAGGGATTTGGACGGTGACGTGGCATTGAATACCGCCACAATCACATCAGGGGGATTGACGCCGGCTGTGCCCATCGCTGCCTCGCACGCCACTCGTTCGTCTGGGCTTATCGCATCCAATGATGCAGTTCCGGGAGTATCTATGAATTCCCACTGTCTACCGTTATGATTCAGCTCGCCTGACTGGATAAGTACCGTAGTGCCGGGCGCATTCATGACTTTGGCGCCCGCTCCCAGAAGACTGTTGAATAGTGTGGACTTGCCTACATTCGGATTACCCATGCAAACGATGCGTGGTCGGGTGGGTCCTCTTGTTATCGGTGTTTCATGTGCGGACCCCGGAATAATTGCAGCGAGGCCGCGTCGAGTGTGATGCGTTGCAGGACTGCAGCGGGGACAAGATACCGCTGCGGGTTGAGATGGTGATGCTTCGACATGGGTGCACTCGCATGTGCCGACAGTGTCTCGCCCACTGTCTGCCATCAATTCGCTGTGTTGTTGTGCTGACATATATTTCCCAAGTATTCGGTTCTTCGAGGCCATGGCAAATGGCTGTTGTACAATCTCTCATGGCGTGCGCAAGCTCGGCCTCGATTAATTCTCTGTGTGCAAGCACATATCTCGAATATGTGAAGCGAAATCACTAGTGTTAGCTGGGTTTTACCAAGATGCGTCTGGCGGTGGTTCCATCAATCGCGATACGCTCTGAGCCGTGTGAAACTACGCATCCTCCAAAATTAGCTTTTTGAATGACGGTCAAACGCTCATGCTCGCGAAATCCGAGTTCGTTCAGACGGAAGCGGTAGCGTTCAGCGAGATCTATTGCGCATACCTCTATTTCCATGCCTAGTGGGCAGGTACGCAACGATTGTGTCATGGTGCTGACATTAGTGGAGACCAAGGGGTGTGTAAAGAGTGTTGCGCGACTTCTACAAGGTATATGATCGGCGGTTTTTTATATCGCATGTTTCAGCAGCTGGCCTCATTCTTCGAACACAACCTATGCCATGTAGATGAAGGAGCTGCTGATGGGTTCCGCGAGCTCTACCATCTGAAATATGGAAGATTCATGCATGAGTATCGAGTTTTGTTGCCTTTATCCTGTATAACCGGAGTTTTTGCTTGTTCTGGTCTTAGAACTTCAATGATTTTCAACGGTATATTCGAATAAAGGCAACAAAACTCGACTTGGCTGAATGATTATGGAACAACCGGTGTATGCAGCAGCTTTCCATCTTGTTCTCTCTGAGGCCAGCCAACAGGATGCTGCCGCGTGGCTTGGCATATCGCTAATGGGAACAGGAGCATCGGGAGTTCCTATAGCCCCTTTAACCCCATTGTTGCCTATAACCCGGCATATTTATGAAATATCTAGGCATGTCTAGAGAAGTGAAAGAAGAGGCGGAATCCAAGGTCTTGAAACCGTTAGAATTCCGCCATTCTTGTGCGCCAGACAGGATTCGAACCTGCAACCTGCTGATCCGTAGTCAGCTGCTCTAATCCGTTGGGCTACTGGCGCAGACTGCTTAAATCACTTGATTTAGGCAACTCAATTAGGATAACCCGGGATTATGTTTTTGGCAAACCAGTGTGTCTCATGGCATGTCGTCTCACTGAGCAGGCAGGATATGACCATGGTTATCATCGCGAGGTAGGCTGGATAGATTCATATCTAGACTAAGGTTCTCAAAGATCGCTGGGCTGAGATGGAAAAGGGGCATGACATAGATACCATGGTTGATTTCGATACGCTGGTGGAACGTCGCAAAGATACATCCGCAAAATGGCAGGTCATACACGATGAGATGGGCGATGGTTGCGATGATGTGCTGGCACTGTCGGTTGCAGACATGGAATTTCCCACCTGCCCCGCAGTGACTGAAGCCATCATCAACTCTGCCAAGCATGACATTCTGGGCTATGACCATATTCCCGACGAGTATTATGATGCGCTTGGTTCCTGGATGGGCAAGCACCACCATCTTGAAGTCAAGCCTGAGCAAGTCACCACCACGGCAGGAGTGATGCCAGCGGTGCTCGCGGCGCTTCGAGCAATCACACACCCCGGCGACAAGGTCATCCTGCAACGCCCGGTCTATTACCCTTTCACTCATGCCGCCGAATATGCCGGATTAACCATTCTCGACAACGAACTCGTGCGAGATTCGAACGGACATTATTCGATTGACTTCGAAGATCTGACAAGCAAGGCAGCAGATCCTCGATGCAAGGCGATGCTCGTTTGCAATCCGCATAATCCAGTGGGTCGTGTCTGGACCAGAGATGAACTGACGAGGATGGCCGATATCTGTCTGAGCAATGATGTGACCATTCTTGCTGATGAAATTCATGCCGATTTTAGCTATGACGGTCATGAAGTCACGATGATGTCAAATCTGAGTGACGAAGTTGCTCAGCATTGCATGGAATTTACTGCTCCGACGAAGACCTTTAATCTTGCTGGCCTCGCTTGCTCGAATGCCATAATCAAGAACACTTCATTGAAGAGGGACTTTGACATCGCGGTTGCCAACGCTGGTGGTCTCACGGTCAATCACTTCGGCTACGTTGCCTGTCAGGCTGCGTACGAGCATGGAGAGGCATGGTTGGACGATTTGCGCAAGTATCTGGCAAAGAATCTGAGCATTGTGAGGGATTTTGCCGATTCGCAGCATGACATTTCCTTGATTGAGCCGGAGGGCACCTATCTCGCATGGCTCGATTGCAACGGACTGGGCATGAACAACGAAGAACTGAAGAACTTCATGCGAACCAAGGCAAGAATCTTCATGGACGAAGGTTGTATGTTTGGAGCATCGGGGAGTGGATTTGAACGTGTGAACATGGCATGCCCAGCATCATTCCTGAGTGAGGCCATGGAGCGTATCGCTGTCGCCGTTGCGGTACGCTGAACGGTCCGGCCCTTTCCCGAGCAAAGCGATTCCATACCAGCATGAAGCTTGCGATGCATGCAGACAATCCGCAAAGCTTATGAAGTGTGCTCTAGGCTGTGCACCCTAACTTGCGTGCCCTATCTTGCGTGCTCAGCGCAATCGTCTGCATTGACGATAGGATTACTGTGGTAAGACTCGTTTCGACATGGTGAAGGGTCCGGTATGATAAAAAAATTCAGCAATTCAGGAAATAATCAACGCAGTGAAGCAACGGCGCAGCAAGAATCACCATTCAGTGACTCTGAGGGTGACTTGAATCCTTCGGTGCTTGGTGAAACGTACTATCGCGGCCCTGTCATGATGCGCGGACCGATGATTCCGAAAGATAACACAACCGGAAATCTTCTCGCGCCCGGTGATTCCACTGACTGGCTGCACATGGATCCATGGCGTGTCCTAAGAATCCAAGCCGAGTTCGTTGACGGTTTTGGAGCATTGGCTGAGATAGGTCCTGCGGTTTCCATTTTTGGCTCAGCACGCACGAAACACGACGATCCCACGTATAAGGCCGCTGAAACGATGGGAGCGGAAGTAGCCAAGCAAGGTCTCGCCGTGATTACCGGCGGAGGTCCCGGCGTGATGGAAGCAGCCAACAAGGGAGCGTCCACGGCCGGAGGAACCTCGATAGGACTTGGGATTGAGCTGCCACATGAGCAGGGTTTGAACGAGTGGATCAACCTCGGCATGAGTTTCCGTTATTTCTTCGTTCGCAAAACCATGTTCGTCAAATACTCCTCAGGTGTCATTATCTGCCCTGGAGGATTCGGAACGCTTGACGAAATGTTCGAACTGCTCACTCTGGTGCAGACACATAAGGTGACTACGATTCCTGTCGTCCTCTTTGACACTGAATATTGGAAGGGACTGTTCGAATGGGTGACGACCACCCTGAAGGATCGAGGCATGATTTCCGATCTTGACCCTGATCTGGTGGTGATGACCGACGATCCTCACGAGGCTGTAAGGGTCGCTACGAGTGCTGCACGCGCTTGATACTGAACAATCCCATGCTGCTTTCCGAGTGAGCCAGCTGGTGCTTAACGCTTATCGCTGGTTCATCGTGATGATGAGCAGTCCTGTGCCTATTGGCAGCAGCGTCTGATCGAGCGTTTGGTCGTGGCTGATGGAATCGAGCAGCCCGCGCAGCCGCACCGTTCGTTCGGAACGATCGACAGGGTTGAGCATGCCTCCGTTGGAATTGTCGGCGGAAAATCCAAACATGTCAGTGAAAATGAGGAGACCTTGGGGCTTCAGCAGTCTTGGAGCCTCCGTCAGACTCGCTTCATAATTGCCGATATCACCATTGACGACGATAAGATCATAGTCATCAGCGTTGAGTCGTGGAAGGAAAATCCCGGCTGGAGCATTCACCGCTCGCAGCGTGGTATCGGTAACTTCATCAAGATCAGTGAAGGCTTTCTTAATGAGTTTGCCGCCCTGCAGCGATGAATCCACCTCCGTCAACTGGCCTGAACCCTGAAGACCGGAAACAAGCTCGCAGCTTTCGACTACAGCACCAGTGCCAGCAACGATAATCGAAGACGAATGGGTCAGCTGCACGAGCAATTTCAGGAAACGAGCCTGAGCCGCTGAACCTTGTGGAAAGCCAGCCTGTTCGGCATCTCTTCGAGCCTCAACAAGTATGGAATCCTGTTGCGAAAAAGCAACATCCTCGGCAAATTCCCATGCTTTGGCGAGATTCGTATATGATGTCTTATTCATAAGTCACCACTGTAGCGTTCATGGCGGAATTCAAGCAGATTCGATGATCCGCTGACTTGTGCTGCAAGCTTCTTGTCGATTAGTTGGCTCAGAATGAATGCATGACAGAGTCAAGTTTTTCTGAACGGGTCTACGAGCTGGTGTGCCGAATCCCGCAAGGATCGGTTGCCACATACGGCCAGATAGCAGCTTTGGCTGGTAACCCTCGCAATGCGAGAGTCGTTGGCTATGCTCTGCACAGCAATCCAAAACCTGGGGTTATACCGTGCCATCGTGTGGTCTTCCGCGATGGATCCCTGGCTCCCGGCTTTGCCTTTGGCGGGCCAGAAAGACAACGGGAGCTGTTGGAAGACGAAGGCATTAGATTCATTCCTCCCAAAGATGGTGAATCGAAGCCTGCAGGTGCCGACGGATGGCTGGTCGATTTGTCTCGCTGTCAGTGGAAAGCGTAGAACAACCGCATCGGACGCATACGCCGTCACACTCAATCTTGCGCATAGTTGTCTATGAGTCTCTGATTCTCAAGCTCCCCGAAATGCTTTGGTCGATGAACCCTAGAATTTCCAGTGATCCCAATATTCTTGCGATGTCTGCCGACGTGAGCTTGGCATCCTTAAGTTTTGCATTGAGCTGATTCATCACACTGTCTGCGGTGGAATCCTTCGATTCAAGCGCATTGCGGCGAATGCACTCCAGCACATATTCCTGTTCCTGGCTCAACCCTGAAGTCTTCCGATTCGCAGGGGAGTGCGACCGGCGCCGACTTGATTTCGATGGAGCTTGTTGTACATGGTGTGAGACCGCTTCCGCTTTCCTTGACGTTGCACTTCTGGAGTTGGCAATGATGCCATGTGATGAGGCATGAGCATGCGCGTTCATGTGGCTGCTGCCTGATTCGTTCGAAGGAAGTGCTGATGCTTCCAGAAACTCTGCTGCTGAGACTGCTGTAGGGGTATGAGATGGGGAACAGATCTGTGCGATATCTTCCAGCGAGGTTATTATGCTCGCCTTGGCGTCGCGAATCAGCGCGTTGCAGCCGGCATTGTGTGGGTGCTCGATATCACCAGGGATGGCATATACTTCGCGTAAGAGATTCGCTCCCCAGTTTGCGGTGTTCAGGGCACCGGACCGTGTTCTTGCCTGAGTAACGATTATCTGCCGTGACATTGCCGCGATGATTCTATTACGCAGTAGAAATCTTCGGGCTTCAGGAATTGAGTCAGGACTGAGTTCACTGATCAGAGCGCCGTGATTGGCCTTGATGCGCTCGAACAGACGCTGATTGGAAGCGGGCCCGATATGATTGAGTCCCCCTGCAAACACGGCAATGGTGCTTCCGGGCTTGACATCGGATTCACTGCATGGTTCGTACGATTCCTGAGCTTGAACGGCACCCCAGTGTGCGAATGCGTCGGCACCGAGAGCACCGCCAGATATGACCGTATGCCCCAGCGAAGAGACCAGCCTTCCGGACAGCATGGCCATGCGTCGACCATAGTCATTGATCTGGCGTGAACCGACGATGGCAACCGGATGATCGCAACGAGCTACTGCTTCCATCGAGCCCTGACCCCACAGACACATGGGAGAAGACCAGCCGACGGTGTTAGGCAAGTCATGCAGCTGAGAAGGCCAACAGGGATGATCTGGAGCAATGACCCACATAGAGTGATCGGCTGTCACCCAGTTCTGAACCGCATCTGAGCGCACATCAAGAGTGGCATCAAACCCGAGCGTTGCCTTGCGATGCTCCCAACGGACAATGGCATCGTAGAGACGATGCAGGGAAGGCTTGGTCTGACACTGATTCCTTATTTCCATTCCCTTGACGAAAGCGTCATGCACTGCCTTCGGCAAGGAGTGGGACGTGTGGGTGCTCTGTGCCATTCGCGTGCCATGCTCGGCCAGAAGCTGCCACAGCGCCATGACCTGTATGCCACCCAGCACCAGAGCATGCATGACTGGATCAGGTCCATCGGAACAATATGACAGCAAAGCCCTGGCAACGGTGCTGTCACGAATGCTGCCACCATTGCTTTCGCTGGTACTGCTTGTGCTCCACACATCGTTCTTGGCTGTGCAATCGAGTTCTGTGCGGTTTAATTCCGTGTTGTTTAATTCCCTGCGGTCTGATTCCCTGCGGTTCATGAGAGTCTCGTTCTCAGTTGAATGCTTGATTCGATATCAGCCATGTTCGGACTGGTATGGCCATTCAGATCTGCAAGCGTCCAACATAGCCGAATCGACCTATCAGCTCCACGCATGCTCAGTCCGCCTTGTCCCAGCACGGTATTGACCACTGCGAGTACCTTCTTGGAGGTGTGCTTGCGCAGCCATTCGCCGCTGGCATCAGCATTGCAATTCCAACCAAAACCGTGGAAGCGTTCTTTGGCACAGTTTCGTGCCATCAGAACCACTTTGCGTATGGTTTCACTCGAAGACACGGTTGAAGTGGGCAATTCAATCATCTCCGATACTTCACGAATCTGTGACTGAATATCAATGCGGTCCAATATTGGCCCTGACAGACGATTCCAATATCGCGTCCGCTCCTTCACCGAGCATGTGCAGCGCTCGCCATTGCCAAAGTCGAAACCACATGGGCAAGGGTTTGCAGCCATGATGAGCTGAAATCTAGCTGGAAAGAATGCCGTACCTTTGGCTCGGGACAGCGCAATAAGGCCAGTTTCCAGTGGTTCGCGCAAGGTTTGCAAGGTTCGTGGAGAAAATTCAGGTGCCTCGTCCATGAACAGCACGCCTCGGTGAGCTCTCGTTATGGCGCCGGGCAGGGCAACGCCGCTTCCGCCACCGACCAGTGAAGCGGTTGAAGCTGTATGATGCGGGGCAATGAACGGTGGAATGTCCGTTATTCCATACTGGTGAAGATTGCCGCAAAGGGAACGTATCGATGCCACTTCCAGCTGTTCCTCTTCGCTGAGTGGCGGAAGTATTGTCGGTAGACGTGAAGCCAGCATGCTCTTGCCTGAACCCGGCGGTCCAGTCATAATCATGTGATGGCCACCGGCTGCAGCGACGGTTAACGCCCATTTTGCCTGTTCCTGACCAATGACCTGGCTCATATCCAGCGTGCTATAGCCATGTGAAGGATGCTCCGGCAATGTCGCCGAATTGGATGCGTCTGGTGAATCACGAGTCTTGCCCACCAATGATGTGCCGGAGCCGAACGGTGTCGTTCTGGATTGATGCTGTATGCGATACACAGCCTTGCCACCTCGCATCTCAACAAGTTCGCCAAGATGTCTGATACCCGTTATCTCCATATCCGGAACCAGGGCAGCTTCGGCTTCGTTGGTAGAGGGAACGACTACCTTGCGCACGCCGCGAGCCTTGGCATGCAAAATCATCGGAAGCACACCGTTGACATGGAGGACACTGCCATCAAGATTCAGCTCTCCAATGGCAAGCTCATCTTCAATGGCCTCAGAGGGAATAAATGAGCCTGCAGAGAGGATGCTCAAAGCGATTGCCACATCGTATGACGATCCTTTTTTCGGTAAGGAGGCGGGAGACAGGTTGACGGTGATCCGCGTTTCTGGCCATGAAAAACCGACGGACGAGCAGGCTGATTTCACCCGTTCTCGCGCCTCTGAAACGGAGGTGTCCGGCAACCCGATAATGGAAAAGTAGGGAAGTCCAGGCGAAATAAACGATTGAATCGCTATGGGACAGGCCTTCAAGCCGACCAAGCCAATTGAGAGTGAAGTTCCAATTCTCATGCGAACGCGCTCCGAAGATGATTCACGTACACGGTGTTGCCAAGCACTGAGATTGCAACCACATCAAAGCGCACGCCATGATGAGCAACTCGATGCGATGTGTCGCATAGCCATTGCGATCCGGCACGTCGAAGATTGCGCTGCTTTCTATAATCGACGGCATCCTGAGGATTGCCGAATCTTCGGTTACGGCGCGTTTTCACCTCTACAAAGACAATCATCCCATCGGTGTCTACGGCGATAATGTCAAGTTCACCATACCGTGATTGCCAGTTTCGGCCGAGAATTCGCCAACCTCGACAGATCAGCCAATGTTCGGCGTATCGTTCGCCCAGCATTCCCAGCGATTTTGGACTCAAGCCTGGATCCAGCAACTGATTCGGTGAAGGGGGTGAAATGGGATGCGTGCCTTCTGCAAGTTGTATGTTCATGCATTCAAGTTGACCATGCGGAGGACATCCAAGAAACTGAAGCTTAGAGATGTGGTCGAATGTGGCTGTTCGCAATTCGGCTGTGGATGCGTATCCAATTGTCCATATCAGTATCCACATCCTTGATCCACACAAGGCATAACGAGTCTGTGTTCATAACGAGTCTGTGCCCGTAAGAGTCGGTACCAGCAAGAGTCGGAACCAGCAAGGGTTTGTGCCCACAAAAGCCCGTGCCCAAAGAGCTTGCGCATAACGAATCAATGCACAAGAAGTGAATGCACATACAGAGAACCCATGTCGGCGTAGTCCCGGAATCTCAGCGCAAGAGAACTGAAATTCAAGGTCTACGAGACATGGGTGATAGCAATGCGGGCTGCAGCAGGCAAAAGACCTGGTGCCCTTGGTACGTCAGTGAACCAATGACGTCAATTCGAAAAGACTCAGCTCGAAGCTGACGCCACGTTCCTGGTAATGGGGCTGATTACGTGTGTCCATCATTGCCGAGCGGACGAATTCACCTGCAATGCGAGCGCTTTCGGCGAGATTCTTTCCTGCCATGATTGCGCCGCACAGTGAGGATGCGAAGGCATCTCCCGTTCCATGAATCATGAATGGCAGCTTCTCATGCTCAAGCTCGACCATATGGCTGGCATCGCCGAGCGCTGCCGATGCCACATAGTTGCGAATCGAGCCGTCATTTCTGTCGATGCCTTTCAGCACGACGTTCTTTGCGCCAAGATCAAGCAAAGCCTGAACCCATGAGGTGACTTCCTCATCCTTGATGTTCTGACCAGGGTAGTCGCGCCCGGTCAGGATGCTGGCTTCGGTGAGATTCGGCATCAGAATGTCAGCGCCGTCGGCAAGCCTGCCCATCGCATCGCACAGCTCCTTGGTGTAGGTGGGATACATCTTGCCGGCATCGCCCATAACCGGGTCGACCAAACGCAAGGAATTCGGATACTCAGTGTACAGGCGTTGAATGATGCTCACCTGATCCGCACTGCCAAGAAAGCCACTGTATACGGCATCCAGCTCGACGTTTTCCTTTCGCCAGGCATCCAGATAGCCGGGGAGCATGTCCGTCGTGTCGTGGAACGTGAAGTCCTTGTACATGGTATGGGCGCTGAACAGGGCCGTTGGAACGGGGCACACGTCACAGCCTGCGGCTGAAAGGATTGGAATGGCGGCCGTCAGCGAGCATTTGCCATAGCCACACATGTCATGTACGGCGGCGACGCGTGGAATGTATTGTGGGTCGCGATCAAAAAGAGTCACATCGTTAGTCATCGGTATCTTCGCATCCTTGTTGCTTGTGAGTCGGATCTGTTGAGGTATCCGCCTTCACACAGCAACAATAGCGCAGTTTGAGCACTCCCATGCATGTCGGTGTCCGTGCTTGAAAAGGGTGCTATCCCTTGTGCTGAGCGAAACTTATATACGTTATAAACAATGGCGATAACCGATACGCGTTTCTGGCTTGCGCTTGGCTTTGCAACCACATAATCTCGCATTTGACACGGCTTCCAGTGATGGTGGTCGATATTGATGATGTGAGCAAATGTTGAAACCATACAAGGAGCAGCAATGGCAGACAAGAAGTACCGTTTTGAAACCCTCCAACTTCACGTTGGACAGGAAGAGGCAGACCCAGCTACCGATTCGCGCGCAGTTCCGATCTATGCGACGACGAGTTATGTCTTCCATGATTTCGATCATGCCGAGGCACGCTTCGGCCTTCAGGACGCAGGAAACATCTATGGTCGTCTGACGAATTCCACTCAGGGCGTGTTCGAGGATCGCATCACTGCTCTTGAAGGTGGCACAGCGGGTCTCGCCGTTGCATCCGGCGCCGCTGCAGTCGAATATGCGGTACGCAACATCACCCAATCCGGGGATCATATCGTATCGAGCAAGAACATCTATGGCGGAACGTATAACTTGTTCAAGCACACGTTGATTCGCGATGGCATTGCAACGACATTCGTCGATCCGGAAGATGCGCGGAACTTTGAGGACGCCATTCAGGATAATACCAAACTGGTGTATTTCGAGACCTTTGGCAATCCCAACGCAGACCTGCCAGATTTCGAAGCCATCAGCGCGATTGCGCACAAGCACCATCTTCCAGTGATCGTTGACAACACCTTCGCCACGCCTTATCTGTTCCGTCCGCTTGAGCATGGTGCAGACGTCGTTGTCGAATCGGCAACCAAGTTCATCGGCGGACATGGCACCGCACTCGGTGGTGTGGTCGTAGAGGGTGGCAAGTTCGACTGGAATGAAGTTCCAGGAAAGTTCCCCACGTTGACCGAAGCCGATCCAAGCTATCATGGGCTGAAATTCTTTGAAGCGCTGGGGCCTGCCGCTTTCGTCACCCGCATCCGTGCGATTCTGCTTCGTGACACCGGTGCGACCCTTTCGCCATTCGCAGCATTCTTGCTGCTTCAAGGCACGGAAACCCTGAGCTTGCGTGTCGAGCGTCATGTGGAGAACGCGTTGAAGGTCGTTGACTATCTTCAGACCGTGCCTGAGGTGGAGGCGGTTCGCCACCCGTCCATTCCAGGTCGCCGCGATCATGAGCTGTATCAGCGCTACTTCCCGAATGGCGCAGGCTCAATCTTCACCTTCGACGTGAAGGGCGGCAAGGATGCGGCTCGTGTCTTCATCGACAATCTCCATCTCTTCTCGCTATTGGCAAACGTTGCCGATGTGAAGTCCTTGGTGATTCACCCAGCTTCCACCACGCATTCGCAGGAAACCACTGAGGAACTTGAAGATCAGGGCATCCATCCAGGAACCATTCGTCTTTCGATTGGCACTGAGAACATTGACGACATCCTTGACGATCTGAAGGGTGGCTTCGCAGCTCTGAAGGAGTCCGGACTGGCCGAGTAGTGAGTTCCGTGCGCTGGACTTGAATTGAAGATGAGGGCATGTTCTGAGGCAGCTTAGAACATGCCCTCATCTGGTTGTATCTGCAATGCTTCCTCTTGCGTTCGTCCAGAATGAATCGCATCGTTGGCGCGCTGCACGAAGTCAGGGTTCACGACAAACTTCGTATCATCGATGCTTGCCACCGGTATAACCCAACCACCGTGCGTCATGAACACATGATCCGCTTCCAGTAGGCGGGCAAAGGGGAGCGTCGCATATTCCCAGCTGCCGCCTTCCTGCTGATTGAACGAAAACAGTTCACGCTGACTGGTTCCATGAAGAATGCCGATATTAGGATTCGGCGTTACCAGACGATTGCCATATTGGGCGACGATTGAAGAGTTCGGGCATTCCAGCACAAAGCCATCCTCGGTAGTCGTGACGGCATCATCGACATGGCGACGGTCACATTCCCGGTGCATGGCCATATTGACCGCATAGCTCAAGGTCTTCGCACCATTGAGCAGCCAAGGGGCACGGGATGTGATGTCGGAGGAATATCCACGGTTCAGCGCGGTCAACGTGATCGGATCGGTGTCGTGCAGCGCCCCTTGCGCATCGAGAAACATCCAGACATGGGGTAAGCCGTCGCTGGCACGGCCAATGCCCGTTTCCGCATCCAGGCCACGGGAGACCAGAATGCGTAGAATCGGACCGGGTTCAGGATCATCATAGTGAGCGATCATTTCGTCAACTGCTCGGGAAAATTCTGCGACATTCGGCTTCGGCAATTCCATCAACGCGGCAGAATGGGCAAGTCTGCGCAGGTGAGCCTGCAAGGAGATAGGCGTGCCGTGCCATACGGTGGTCGCCTCAAAAATTCCGTCGCCGCGCGTGACGGCATAGTCAAAAGGACTTACCACGCGCTCATGCGCGTCAACAATCGTCATCAGTGGCTCTGTCGAGTGCTGAGCGCCCTCCCCAAACAATCGGGCCGAATCAGCAATTCCTAGAACGATGCTCGCCATGTCCAACCTCTCGATCCTTCAACGTACGTGAACGCTTATCCTACATGGTACGCATGTCACGCACGATTCACTTCCTGCTGATGTCTGGCTGATACAGGGCATGTCATCCTTAAGAATGAGAAATGCATGGAAGAATCCTGAGAATTTGCCTGTTTCGTATGCAAAATCAGTCTTTTGTCTGATTTCAGCGTACTTCGGTGCTTCATATTCTTGATATATACAGGCGCGAACCGAGCGTCATACATCAGAGGAGAATGAAGATGAGCACTGTGAATCCCACGAATGCTGAGCGTGCCTTGGCAAACCCCAACAATGGCATGCATCGTGATACCGCGATTGAAGCAATCGACGTAGTCAAGGATTATGGAAGCGGAGAAAATGCGGTGCATGCACTTCGCGGAGTGAATGTGGCGTTTGAACGAGGCAAGTTCACGGCAATCATGGGGCCTTCCGGCTCAGGAAAATCTACGCTGATGCACACGCTTGCTGGACTGGATTCAGTCTCGCACGGCAAGGTCGTCTTCTCGGGATTCGACATCACATCGATGAACGACACTGACCTGACCATGCTTCGTAGGCATCGAATCGGTTTCATCTTCCAAAGTTTCAATCTTCTTCCGATGTTCACGGCCAAGCAGAACATTCTTATGCCCTTGACTCTTTCGGGTGGAAAAGTCGACAAACAATGGTTCCGCATGCTCACACAGACGCTCGGTTTGAAAGATCGCTTGGAGCACAGGCCAAATGAGCTTTCTGGCGGTCAGCAGCAGCGTGTGGCCATTGCCCGCGCCTTGATAACAAAGCCTGACGTGGTGTTCGCTGACGAGCCAACCGGCAATCTCGACTCCGTGTCGAGTGCCGAGGTTCTGGGCTTCCTGAAGAAATCCGTCACCGACTTTGGTCAGACCATCATCATGGTGACGCATGATGCCGTCGCAGCGTCATACGCCGATCGTGCCATCGTTTTCGCCGATGGGAACATCGTCGCCGACGAAGCCAATCCCAACCCGGACCGCATGAACGATCTCTTGATGCAGGAGCGTCGCCGTTCTCTGACTCAGCAAACCGTTACAGCACAGGTCAATTCAGCGTTGCTTCGCTGAATTCATCTGCCATTGAGCGTCATCGTTCGCATCATCACGTCGTCTATCAGAGCACTATAAGGACACCATCATGTGGTCAGTAACCATGCAATTAATGAAACGAAATCTGACAATGCTGATTCCCGCCGGCATTGCCATTCTGGTTGGTTCCATGTTTATTTCATGCACCTTCCTTTTCAGCAACACATTGAACTATTCGCTGCGAAAGCAGATCTCCGCCAACTTTGGCGAGGCAAATTACGGGGTGACTCCGAAGACCCCTTCAGACAGCGATAACGCAGCGTTGTCAACTGTCTCAGATTTCCGACTTCAAGAACTCAAGAATCTCAACGGGGTCGAAGGCGTCAGAACCGATGTTTCCACACCTATGGAAATCAGTGCAAAGCTTGGGGGAGAAGGCATCAGGCACACTTCCACCATTGCAATTGCTGCTGCGGAACCTTCATCGATGCTGCCCCTGCAGCTCACTTCAGGTGTCTGGCCCAAGGCATCTGGGCAGGTTGCCATTGCGGACAGTGTGGCCAAGCAGCTCAATCTCAGCGTAGGTTCAACGGTGAGCGTCAGCACCGCCGCTGAAACCAGCATGTACGGTACGAGCGGATCACTTGCCGGCATGAAGGTCGTTGGCATCACCCATGATGGCGCCGGAGCGTTCTCGTATTATCGAGGCGCATGCGTATTGAGTGAATCCGATATCGCAGCGGTTCAAGGCGTCTCGACAGGATTCAACGACCTCTATACATCTGAAGTCTTCCTCACGATACATCCCACTGCAGGCGCAACCGAGTCACAGGTGGTTGACCATGTCAAGAGCGTTCTGCCACAGGGCTTTGCAGTGCAATCAAAGCAGACCTTGCAGGATCAGCAAATCAAGCAGCTCAGCAGCGGTGGCACCAACGTCATCACGACCTTCGTGCTTGTGTTCGGCATTCTTGCCATGTTCGTTGCCAGTCTGGTGATCGGCAACACCTTCCAGGTGATGGTCGCACAACGGCGTAGAACTTTGGCACTGCTCAGAACCATCGGTGCGAAAAAGGGTCAGCTCTATCGTTCGGTCGTGCTCGAATCGCTGATTCTTGGATTTGCAGGATCGGTGATCGGCGTGGCATGTGCCATGGGACTGATGGCCATTCTTGCCGTTGCCGGCACGACCCTTGGAAACGTTTCCTTCGCGCTGATTCCAAGCTGGCAGGTTATTGTAATCCCTATCGTCTTCGCACTGATTGCAACGACTGCCGCATCCATAAGTTCAGCTCGCATGGCCACCAAGGTAACGCCCCTCGAAGCTCTGCAGCCAATTGAAGCCTCCGAGAACAAGCGTTCGGGGAAGGCGAGAGCAATCTTTGGAATCTTGCTGCTGCTTGCTGGCCTTGCGCTCAGCTGCCTCGCAATCTATCGGACATATGCATCCACGCACGGCTCGCACATGTCGGATACCAACTCTGAAACCCTGGTGCTCATTGCCATTGTAGGTGTGATTTTCTGCTTCGTCAGCATGCTTGTCATGTCGCGCATGTGGATTCCTGCAATGCTCAAGGCTGTTGGAGTACTCATCTCCCACATTGGTGCGGCTTCAACGCTTGCCAGTGCCAATATTCAGAAGAATCATCGTCGCGTTGCTGCAACCGGTTCAGCCTTGCTCATAGGCGTGACCTTGGTCTCTTGCCTGGGAATTGGGGCTGCGAGCGCAAAGGCGACTATGGGAACGGTGCTGGACTCGCACTATAGCGTCGACATTCAGGCCGTTGGTCAATCCTTGGATGCTTCAGCCTTGCACAAGGTCGAAAGGGTCGAAGGGGTTGGCAGAGCAGAGTTGGTCAGCAGTGCAACCGCAACGATTACCAGTGGAGAGTATAAAGGCACGTCGATTGATATCTACGGTGTGAACACAGGTAACATCGCGGATGTCATGCATGGCATGATCAATTCCCAAGATCTGGACAGCGGCAAGCTGGTATTGTCATCGACTTCCGCCAAGAGCGATGCCGCCTTGAAGAAGCAGCATTCGCTTCCGATATCTTCCGGTAGTTCCGACTCGAAGGACATTCCTGTGACCATCGGAACATATCGGGGTATCGATAGCATGAACGGTCTGTACGGTATTGTGTCGCAGAGCACGTTCGATTCGATGGAATTGACCCATGTCAGCAACCAGATTTGGGTGAAGAGCAATGGCATAGCCAGTACCGCCAATCTGGTCGACAATGTGAAGAATGCATTATCTTCATATGCGAGCGTGAATGTGATCGGATCGATTGCAGAGCGTGCACTATGGGAACAGATGGTGAATGCGGTGTTGATGATCCTGGTCGCGCTGCTAGCCGTTGCCGTGGTTATCGCGTTGATCGGCGTGACGAATACCCTGAGTCTGTCTGTCATCGAACGTCAGAAGGAATCGGCGACCTTGCGTGCCATCGGCATGACGAAAGCCCAGCTGCGGCGTTCATTGGCAGTTGAAGCAATCCTTATCTCGCTTGGCAGCGGTGTGAGCGGAATTGTCGCCGGAACCTTGTTTGGCTGGCTGGGATCATACGTTGTCTTTGCTCCATTCGGCAAGGTTGCGTTCCCCTTCGATTGGCGCATGGCCTGCACGATCGTGATCATCGCATTGGCGGCCGCATTGCTTGCGAGCATCATCCCAGCCCGCCGCGCGACCAAAGTTTCGCCAGTGAGCGCGCTCGCTGAAGCCTAACCTGCAAAGCTGAAACTGAAAAAACCAAGATTGCGAGTTTTGTTGCCTTTTTAGAAGTATCAGAGACTTTTTCCTTGAAATGTTGACTAAATGTAGCCGATATTCGCTTTGATACATGAAAAAGGCAACAAAACTCGCAATCTTGATTTATATTACGAGACCAAATGGTTTTCGTAGGCAAAAACGACCGCCTGAACACGGTCACGAGCGTGGATTTTTTGCAGAATGTGAGCCACATGAGTTTTCACGGTCGGCAGGCTGATGAAGAGCTGCTCGGCAATCTCCTGATTGCTGAGCCCGTGTGAAATTTCGACAAGGACCTCGCGCTCGCGGTCGGTAAGTTCTGAGAGCTCTGGATCCTGATAGCTTTCCACTGCAGGCGGAGCAACAGACGGCGAAGGGGAGTCCAAGCCCTGCGAGCGCGTGGGTTTGGGTGTCCCGGCCTTGTCGTTGCTCCAGGAATCCTCGACAAAACCCGTTTCCATCATGTGCTCGACCAGACGCTTGGTCGCGCTTGGGGCGATGATCGCATTGCCCTGATGCACGGTTCGGATCGAAGAGAGCAGAGTCTCGGGTTCGGTATCCTTCAAAAGGAAACCGGAAGCCCCAGCATTGATCGCAGACATGACGTATTCATCAAGATCGAAGGTTGTGAGAATGATCACGTGCGTACTGTCATGCTCTGTTGATGCGGTAATCTGTTCAGTGGCCGATATGCCATCAAGACCGGGCATGCGCACATCCATCAGCACAACGTCTGGATGGAGACGATTGCATTGGTCAACTATCTGCTGACCGTCGTTCGCCTGACTTACGACGCGCATGTCAGGTTGAGAATTGATGACCATGGCGAAACCAGCCCGAACCAGTTCCTGATCGTCTGCAACGCTTACCTTGATTATCTCGTCGCCAATGTTCATGATTCATCGCTTTCCTTGGTTGCGCTTTCCACAGTGTTGTGTTGGTTTGCATGCTGGGATTTCTGTACGTGAAACTCGCCATGAAGCGTCTGACGTAGCTGGGCATCGTGAAGCTTTGCATCGTGAAGCTGTACATCGAGCGAGGCAGCGGGTTTCAGTTCGGAACTTGGCAGACCGCCGTTCACTGCATGTGACTTCTTTGAATCAGCGTCACTGAATCCGGTTGTGCGCAGTACCCCCAACAAGGTTCTCATATGTGCCAAAGCGGTGCGTCCCTGACGGCCAATCGCACCGAATGCCTCATCAAGAATGCCTTCGTTGGAATCATTATGAAACAAATCTGCAGACTTACCTGCCATGTTGTTCTGATACAGGGCGTCGATCGTTTGCAAGCCGTGTTCTGCCTGATTGACAACAGACATCAGCGTATCCGTAACTTCCTGCTGGATGATCGATGCGATGCGATTTCGCTCGTTGTCGGCACTCAACACCATTTGGCGCTGCTGCTCGAGCAGAATCGCCTCCTCGCGTTCTTGCAAGACCAGTACATTGTTGCCTCGTGCACGTACCCACAATGCGCATGCTGCTGAACCACCACACAGCAGCAGCATGTACAAGGTGGTGACTAGTCCATCACGAACCGAACGCACGTCCGAATTCATGCTGATGCCAAGCATTGCATCACGCGCAATGTCAATCAAGCTTCTGCCAGTATCTGCGGTTGCGAAATATGTCTGCATTCCAAGCAGCACCGAGTCGAGTGTGGCAAGGCTCAGCAGCTTCACCATATGTGATCGCCGGCCATACATGATTGCCGACGACAGATACACGACCGCATATATGTTTACGGCAAATGCGCCGGGAACGAACAAGAGTTGA
The DNA here is from genome assembly GCF_041080795.1 of Bifidobacterium sp. WK041_4_12. Classification (NCBI taxonomy): domain Bacteria; kingdom Bacillati; phylum Actinomycetota; class Actinomycetes; order Bifidobacteriales; family Bifidobacteriaceae; genus Bifidobacterium; species Bifidobacterium aquikefiricola. Next base: position 1,166,056 of record NZ_CP129674.1, read on the forward strand.
ACCGTGCAGCAGACAGCCACGAATACCGCAGTGATGAAGGGGAAACGTCTGCGCGTGCAGAGAGGCAAGGCCATAACACAAGTAACCAGTATCAGAACCATGCTCGAAGGGCTGGCGGAAGAAGACGAATAGAACAGGTACGTCTTGTTGGAGAGCTGGCTGACAAGGAAGAACGCCCATATGATTATCGCGCCTATCGTATCCACCAAGACGTAGTGGCGCTGAGTCCACTGGGAGAATCGCTCAATCGGATTCGGCTTGCGCGAATGATCGGAATCATGAACATGCAGAGGTTGGGAACGGAACAGGTCGATGGTCAACTGCACCTGGTGGATGAACGACTTGAATCCGCTAGCTTTCTCATTGTCCAGTGGAGTAAGAGGAAGCGTTACGACGAGTTCAAAGCCAGCCGTGGCAAGTGCTCCGGCATGAAATGAGCCGTTGCACGCCTCCACTCGTTCCCGCATGCCGAGCAATCCAAAACCCGGCGCGTGACCGTCTTCGCTCGCATGCTTGCCTCGTCCATTATCGCGAATCGTAAGACGTATCTCATGATCCGACCACTGTTCATCGACCACGACTTGGACCACGGAACCAGCATGCTTGCGCACGTTGCTCAGAGCTTCCTCAACGACGCGAAACAATGTCTCCTGGCAGTCAGCAGTGAGCATATCCGGGCTTGCCTTGCCACTGATATGCCGACTTACATGAGATTGAGGACTGATGGCATTCTCGTGCGAGATAAGCATGGGAATATCGGCATAGGTGGTCGAGGGGAGAGCGCTCCGTGCCGAATCGACACTGGATTCATGCACCAACCCGGCATGAGGTTCAACCGATTGCGTGACAGAATCGTGGACAGTTGACTGAGAAGCCCCCTGATCTCGGCTATCGCTTAGTTCAGCCGCAGTTTCCCGCCTGGCTGCTGCTTCCCCTTCGTGCGATTGCGATGAAGAGGCATCAGCAGATTCTTGCGCAGTCCTGTTTTCTTCAAGGGAACCATCATCGCGAACAGTGATCGTTCCCAGCAGCGACTGCATTCCGGAAAGCGCAGAACGTCCCTCACTTTCTATGTTTCGCATGGTCATTCGCGCAATATCAACATCGTGCTTTCCCGCATATCTTCCGGCATCCGACTGGACGATTATCGATGACAGCGTGTGCGCCACAACATCATGCATATCCCTTGCAATGCGAGCACGCTCTGCAAGTACCGCGATCTGTCGCTCCTCATCCTGACGGGACAGCAGAGCCTTGTTGCGCTCTTGCAGAAGCTGGATGGAATGCCTCCGGGCACGCTGCCAGTAAGCCATCAGGATGACGCTTATCAACGATATGAATACCGCAATCCCGAGAACTAGCATCACCCTTTTCAAGGAATCCGTGCAGTCTGCATCAAAAAAGGCCTGAGTGCGCAATGTGCATGCAAACGTTTCGGCTTTCGCTGACGTGTACCACAACGGAGACAGAAGCGGACCGAATGATTCCGACACGGCTCCCACCATGATCGTGAGCAAGCCCATGGCTCCAGCAATGAAGAGAAAGTGGTGAGTGTTCTTCGGATTGCCATAGACGATAACGCTGTAGAGCAGCATCAGGGAAGCAATGTCCGAGGACAGCGCACTCGGGCCAAGAATCAGATGAAGAAGAACACACACAACGAAGATCAGAGCTGCAGTCTGAGGGTATGTGCGTCGAATCAACAAAGGCACGCCGAGCGCAATCGTCCAGGGAATCATGGCCCATGCCGGGAATCGAAACAGCAATCCGTTGTAATCGACTCCTTTGTCGGCAAGCAGTACGAACAGCGCTGTGATCAGGGTGCCAGAAAGGATGTCCTGAATCATACGGTTGCCAAGCGCAGAACGGAAACGCTGAATAAATGAGTGCACGTTACCCAAGTTTAATGGTCTGCATGACTCGCTTGACACTTTGAGCCGGCCAGACAACGTAGAGCCTTGAATCCTTCCACCGGTCGCTTATGCTGATTATCGTTGACTGGTGACAGAAGTGGTGCAGAAGAAGTAACTGAGTTGAACTGCGTTCCGACTTCGAAAGCAGCGATATTCACGACAGTGCAGAAAGGCGACGACTATGGATTTGAGCTCACTTACCATCGGTTTTATCGGCTATGGCAATATGGCGCAGGCAATGGCTGAAGGATTTGTGGATCAGGGAGTGGTGACAGGCAAGCAGATAGTGGCTTGCGCAGGTCATTTCGGCAAGCTTGAAAAGAGTGTGGCGAAGATTGGCGCTCGCCCACTGCATTCTGCGACCGAGGTTGCCATCGCTGCGGATATCGTGATTATCGCGGTAAAGCCTTATCTGGTTGAATCTATTGTCGATTCCATCAAAACCGAAGTGGCGCATGATGACAAGTTCATCATTTCCATCGCATCAGGATGGACCCTCGAGCAATATCAGTCATTGCTCCTTCCTCAGACCCATGTGATCTGCACGATTCCGAACACGCCCATCGCCGTCGGTCAGGGAGTCGTCATCGCAGAAGCTGAGGATTCACTCAGCGATCATCAGAGGCAGATTGTGGAGGCCATGTTCAGCCCTGTCGCATTGTTCGAACGCGTTGAAACGGCGCAGATGTCAGTTGGCAGCGTCGTTGCCGGATGTGGTCCCGCCTATGCGGCCATGTTCATCGAATCGCTGGCAGATGCAGGGGTGAAATATGGTTTGCCACGCCAGACCGCCTATCGTCTGGCGGGAAAGATGGTGCAGGGCACCGGAGCATTGCAGATAGCTACCGGTCAGATTCCTGCCGCCATCAAGGATGCCGTATGCTCTCCTGGGGGCACCACCATCAAAGGCGTGTCCGCATTGGAGCAGCACGGTTTCAGGGGTTCGATCTTCTCGGCCGTAGATGCTGTCGTGGGAAAATAACATCAGCCATGTAACGCAAAAAAGGCGCTCATGAGGCTCATAGACGAGTCGCAACGATGCGTGTGGACGAAGGTGGCGCACGGCACCGCCACTTCGTCCGCCTTGGCCTTAGACTAGAAGCCATGTCATTAACCATAGGAATCGTCGGACTGCCAAACGTTGGCAAATCCACATTATTCAACGCTTTGACCAGAAACAACGTTCTGGCTGAAAACTATCCATTCGCCACCATCGAGCCGAACACCGGCATCGTTGCATTGCCTGACAAACGTCTGCCGATTTTGGCAAAGCTGGTGGGCACGCAGAAGATCATTCCTGCTACCGTCACGTTCGTTGATATCGCAGGCATCGTCAAAGGCGCTTCACAGGGAGAAGGGTTGGGCAACCAGTTCCTCGCCAACATACGAGAGGCCGATGCTATCTGCGAGGTCGTTCGAGCTTTCGAAGATGACGATATCGTCCATGTCAATGGCAAGGTGGACCCGGCAGACGATGTTGACACGATCAACACCGAGCTGATTCTGGCCGATTTGCAGACGATTGAGCATGCATTGCCGAAGATGGAGAAAGATCTTCGCGGCAACAAGATCGACAAGTCCCTTATGGATGCGGTGTTGAAGGCGAAGGACATCCTCGCAGGTGGCGAAACCATCGACCACGCCGCGCAGGACAAGCGCATCGACAAGGCCAACATTGCCGAGCTCCATCTGATGACAGCCAAGCCATTCATCTATGTGTTCAATGTCGATGACGACGAGTTGCAGAACGATGATGTGAAGAAGAAGCTTGCCGCTTCCGTGGCTCCCGCGCCTTCCATATTCCTCAATGCGCAATTCGAGTCGGATCTCACCGAACTCGATGAGGCCGATGCCGAGGAGATGCTGCGCGATGCGGGTTTGCAGGAATCCGGCCTGGACCAGCTGGCACGCGTCGGCTTCGATATTCTCGGATTGCAGACCTACCTCACGGCTGGGGTGAAGGAGGTGCGCGCCTGGCAGATTCACAAGGGTTGGACGGCCCCTCAGGCCGCAGGCGTGATTCACTCCGACTTCGAAAAGGGTTTCATCAAGGCCGAGATCGTCTCGTATGACGATCTGGTTGCATCGGGATCCTACGCAAAGGTCAAGGATGAAGGCAAGATGCGTCTGGAAGGCAAGGACTATGTCATGCAGCCAGGAGACATCGTAGAGTTCAAGTTCAACGTGTGAATTCCAACGCACGCTTCATTGGCTTCATTGAACGTCCATAAATGACAAGGCTTCTTAATAGGGGTCGTTCCGAGCCTCAGGCGCATGCGCCTGCGGCTTTGTGATACGTTTCTTGTCTGAAACTCGATGATGGGTATCCTTATGCGTATGACAAATGATAGATATGAATTGAATAAGAATCTTGCCCAGATGCTCAAAGGCGGGGTCATCATGGATGTGACCACGCCGGAACAGGCTGTTATCGCTCAGGATGCGGGTGCTTGCGCTGTCATGGCTTTGGAGCGCATTCCTGCGGATATACGTGCAGCTGGCGGAGTGTCGCGCATGAGCGATCCGAAGATGATACATGGTATTCAGAAGGCTGTCTCGATTCCTGTGATGGCAAAGGTCCGTATCGGACACTTTGTGGAGGCACAGATTCTTCAGGCCATCGATATCGACTATATTGACGAATCTGAAGTGTTGACTCCTGCCGATGATGTGTATCACATTGATAAAACCGCGTTCAGCGTGCCCTTCGTCTGTGGTGCCAAGAATCTGGGCGAGGCCTTGAGAAGAATCGCCGAGGGCGCTTCGATGATACGTACCAAGGGCGAGCCTGGAACGGGTGATGTGGTGCAGGCCGTGCGCCATATGCGCGAAATGAACAGCCAGATTCGTGAGGTTGCAGGACTGCGTGACGACGAACTCTTCGAGAAGGCGAAGCAGCTTGAAGTTCCTGTCGAACTGCTTCGTTCCGTGCATGACAACGGTCGACTGCCGGTCGTTAACTTCGCGGCTGGAGGCGTTGCCACGCCAGCTGACGCATCGTTGATGATGCAGCTCGGTGCCGAGGGTGTGTTTGTTGGATCGGGCATCTTCAAGTCGGGAGACCCTGCACAGCGCGCCTCTGCAATCGTTCAGGCAACGACGAACTACAACGATTTTGACTTGGTGGCCCGCGTCTCCGAAGGTCTCGGACAGGCGATGGTCGGCATCAACGAGAATGAAATTGCGCTGCTGATGGCGGAGCGTGGCAAGTGAGTGATTCTGAGGAAAACTTGCCGCTGGTAGATGTTGCTGGGGATGATGCAGGTAACGATTCTGCCGATGTTGGCGATGTTGGTGACGCTGGCGACGCCGGTGGGCGCGATTCTGGCGATTCGTCACGTGTAATCGGCGTGCTTGCCCTGCAGGGAGCGTTCATCGAGCATGAACATATGCTGGCGAAGCTTGGCATCCGAACGGTTGAAATTCGACAGCGACGAGACCTTGAGCAGCATTTCAGCGGCTTGATACTGCCAGGTGGCGAATCGACGGTGCAGGGCAAGCTGCTGCACGATCTGGATATGGCGGAACCCTTGCGCCAACTCATCGCTGCCGGGCTGCCAACCTTCGGCACCTGCGCGGGACTCTTGCTGCTTGCCAAGCATGTCGAAGATGGAGACACCCATCTTGCGCTGATGGACATCACGGCAAGGCGTAACGCCTACGGCCGTCAGCTTGGCTCGTTCTTCACCAAAGGCGAGGTGACTGGCGTAGGAACCATTCCGATGACCTTCATTCGTGCGCCTTATATCGAAAGCGTGGGGAAGAAGGTGCAGATCCTCTCCGAAGTCAGAGGGCATATCGTTGCGGCACGCGAAAACAACATGCTGGTCTCCTCATTCCATCCCGAATTGAACGACGATCTCTCCCTGCATCGCTATTTTGTGGGCATGCTGAGCTGAATCGTTGATTTCAACTGAATGCGACCGCAATTGCGTAACTTGATAGTCCTGATTCTTTTCCAGAGCTGAAAAGGTGGATATGGGGGAGAGATGCGCGAATAATCAAGGGAAAGATAATTCCACAGTTGTTGAGGTCACAGTTGTTGGGGTAACAGTTGTTGGGGTAACAGTTGTTTGAACCTGATCTGGTTATCGATCTGAAGGAGCTGGAATGAGTGTTTATGATTTTACTGTCAAGGATCCGAAGGGCAATGATGTGAGCCTTGGAGAATACCAGGGCAAGGTGTTGCTTATTGTGAATACGGCGACCAAATGCGGGTTCACTCCGCAGTATGAAGGGCTTGAGAAGCTGTATCACGAATACAGGGACAAGGGCTTGGAAATCCTTGATTTCCCGTGCAATCAGTTCAACAGTCAGGCACCTGGAACAGACGAGGAAATAGGATCGTTCTGCCGTGTGAAGTACGGCACTGAGTTCCCTCGCTTTGCAAAGATTGATGTCAACGGCGATCATGCAGATCCACTCTATGAGTGGCTCAAGGACCAGAAATCTGGCGTTGGCATGAAAAGCATCAAGTGGAATTTCACGAAATTCCTTGTCGACCGGCAGGGCAACGTGGTGAATCGTTACGCTCCGACAACCACTCCTGAAAGCATCGAAAAGGACATAGTCGCACAACTGTAGGCGCGTCATTCATGCATCGAATCATGTATTAACTATGTTCACATGGTGGTCATCCACCTTCCCGCAGGCTGGAATCAGCGTAGGTTTCCCGTCTTGAGAAGGGAAGGTGGATAATACAATGGCAAAAGTCCAGCAATTTAGCTCATGGCTGACAAAGTGGTTCACACTCGTCGTCGTGCTGTGGGCAGTACTCAACTTCTTCGAACCGCAGACCAGTCTGTGGGCGAAGAGCTACGTTAATTATTTCCTCAGCATCATTCTTTTTGGAATGGGAATGACACTGAGTATTGAGGATTTCAAGCGAATTATCCGCATGCCCCTGATGGTTATCGTCGGCACCGTGGCTCATTACTTGATCATGCCTCTTCTGGCCGTCCTCCTGTGCTGGATATTCCGTCTGCAAGGAATGATTGCAGTAGGCGTCATCCTTGTGGGCTGCTGCCCTTCGGGAACATCATCGAATGTGATGTCGTTCCTTTCCAAAGGTGATGTGGCTTTGGACGTTTCGATCGGTCTGCTCTCAACGCTATGCGCGCCAATCATGGTGCCACTGTTGATGAGCGGTCTTGCAAGTTCATATGTTCAGATCCCCGTCGAGAAGCTGTTCCTCACCTCGGTTCAGGTGGTGCTGATTCCTGTCGCCTTGGGCGTTATCGTTCATACGATCTTCGGCAAGCATGTTCAGAAGGTCACGCTGGCATTGCCGGCGGTTTCACAGATAGCCATACTCGTCATCATTGGCGTGGTCGTCGCTGCCAACAACGGCAAGCTGTTCACGGCTCAAACCGCGCTGCTGCTTCCTGTGGTGATGCTGCATAATCTGAGTGGCTATACTCTTGGCTTCCTGTTCAGCAAGCTGATGTACAAGATATATCCCAAGGGTTTCCGCTATGCACAGCAGAAGGCAGTCACCTTCGAAGTCGGTATGCAGGATTCGGCATTGGGCGCGACACTTGCCCTTCAGGCGTTTGCCGCAAATCCAATCGTTGCAATCCCTTCAACCTTCTTCAGCGTATGGCACAACATCTCAGGTTCGGTGCTGTCATCATGGTGGGTTCGTCACGATGCAAAATATGGCATCAAGGCAGACTCTGAAAATGGGAAGATTCATGCAACAACCAAGCAGGTGAAACTGGAAACGGCTCAAGCGTAGTCAGAAAATCATCAAGAAACCACAAGATTGCGAGTTTTGTTGCCTTGCATCGAGTACAAGGTCAGAATTCGTTGGAATTGAGTTCACATTCCGCGGATAAGATCATTCGATGCTTTCACATGGCAACAAAACTCGCAATTTCATGTTTGGACGCGGCAACAAGGCACGATGTTGCAAGCATTGTGGTGTAGTCAGTGCATGAATTGTGACAATGCTGGTCCAAAAGTCTGAAGCAACAGTGAAATGAGCCAGATGCAGGCGATGACGATGTATGGCCATCTATGATCGATTGAAATCGCAACGAATTCGCGTATGAAAGCTGTCGGCCAATAGTAGCTCTTCGTGTGGCTGCCCACTCCATCGGCCTTGAGATGCAGCATATGCGCATATTCCGCTGCACGGAAGACATGGTAGTCGCTCGTCACCAAGGCGCAGCGATAGTCATGCCCGCCTGAGTGCTCGGTAATCAGGGATTTGGAAAATTCGAGATTCTCCATGGTCGTTGTCGAACGATCCTCAAGCAGAATGGCTTCGGCGGGCACCTTGCATTGCTGCTGCAGATATCTGTTCATCGCCTCGGCTTCGGAGATTTGCTCGTCAGCTCCCTGACCTCCTGAGGCTATGAACTTGCCGTAACCCTGTTGACGTTTCCAGAGGCGAACCGCCTTGTCAATTCTGCCTTTCAGCAGGGGAGTGGGTTCGGTCCCCTGAAGGCCTGCACCATGAATGATGATGTAGTCGTAACGTCTGCGCTTTGGCAGGAGTCGATAAATCCACGAGTAGGCCAGAAGTGCGGTGAAGGTGAAAAAGAACCATATTCCTTCAAGAACGATCAATCCTGCAATGCTGACCAAAGCCCGGGGAGCATGCATTGCGGTCAGCAGAGGGAAGGCGATGAAGAACAGGACGATTGCGAATGCGAGCAGAGCTGGAAGCATCGTAGTTCTCGACAATCCCTCATGCCTCGCAACCACAATCGAGTTGATGCCAAGAAATACGATGACGATGATCGGGCATATCGTGATGGCGGCGAGAATTGGCAGAATCATCCATTCCTGGCCGAATCCCATCAACAGATTGGTCGCCAGGCAGATGAGGAACAGGCTGAGGTAGATGGAATTTCTAAATTGCCGCGGCTCCCTCCACAAGGAGTAGATAAAGAGTCCGCCAAAAAGCAACACTGGTGCATAGAGCAGGGCTATGCCAATCATGGGATTCATGGGAGCCTTTCACGACCGAAGAAAAATCAATGACTGATACCTATGCTAGCCAATTGCCGCTTGCCATGGTCTGTGAGTCGTTGGTGAGCCTTCAGTGAGTCGTGGCCACTGAGCTCCTTTCTGGTTCTCCCTCGAAGCGTGGTACTACCATCGAACGCATGACGTTGCGAATAGGCTTTGTTTTTGACGACACCCTCGATGTGCTGGATGGCGTTCAGGCACACATACTCACCCTCGGCAAGGAGCTGGCCAGACGGGGCAATGAAGTCCACTATCTTGTCGGCCAGACTGCAGGAAGGCCTGTCGAACACATTCATCCCTTGGCTCGCAACATGATGGTGGCGTTCAACGGCAATAGAATGAGAATCCCCATCCTCTCCAAAGCTTCGTCTATTCGCCATGTTTTGGACGAGTGCAACTTCGATGTTCTTCACGTTCAGGCACCCTACAGTCCTCTGTTTGCGGGCAGGGTTCTCAATCGTGCTGACGACGCCACAGCAGTTGTGGCAACCTACCATATTGCACCTACGGGCATGCTGTCATATCTCGGTGGGAAAATGCTTGGAGCCATCAATGCGCATACTCACAGACGGGTTGACGACGTGATATCTGTTTCCAAGGTGGCAGCAGACTATGCGCATCTTACGGCGCACGTCGATAGTTGCGTCATACCCAATCCCGTCGATGTGCAAGGTTTTAAGCGGCGCAAGGAACAAGCCGGACAGCGTTCCATCGAAGCGTTCCATGGCAACGGTCCGCATGTGGTGTTCCTTGGTCGCTTCGTTGAACGCAAGGGTGCCAAGGTGCTGATTGAAGCCTTGCATTGGGGAGAGAGCCATCATCTTTTCCCCACGGATATGCATGTCACCTTTGCAGGCAAAGGGCCGCTCTTGGAAGAGTCGAAGCAACAGGCCAGTGACCTTCACTTGCCTTGCAATTTCATCGGTTTCATCGATGAGGATGACAAGCCCTCACTGTTGGCAAGCGCCGATGTGGCGGTCTTCCCCTCAACGGGTGGAGAATCGTTCGGCATCGTGCTGCTCGAAGCCATAGCGTCAGGCTCGAAGGTGGTGCTTGCCGGTGACAATCCGGGCTATAGAAGTACCCTGATGAACCAGGAGGATGTGTTGTTTCCGGTCAGAGGAGAAGGACGAGCCCAGGCTCTGGCAGAGAGCATCGCCAAGGCGCTCACGAATCAAGCGTGGTCCAGCCAGGTGCATGACGAAGAGCAGGGCCTGCTCACATCCTATGACGTTTCAGCAGTAGCCGATCAGGTCGAAGAGGTCTATCGACGGGCAATCAGGGCCAGAAGAAATCCCGAGCAGGATAGGAGCATATGACCCGCAGATGCCTGCGGGCTAATGCATCAGTTGCTTCTCGTATTTGAGCGTGAGCACGCGAGTGGCGGACGACTTGACCTGCTGGGCGAAATCCGCGTTCTTCTGTGCCGTGTCAATGATCCCATCGAGTATTGTTTCGATGTAACCCGGAGCGTCGGCACACACGAGATCGCCGCCAGCCTGAATGAAGCGAACGCCCAGCTCACCGACCGGTATCCCTGACAGAGCCTGAGCCGAGAGGGAATCTGAAACGATGATGCCCTCAAAGTGCTCCTCATCTCGAAGGTGACCCTGCATGATCGTTGGCGAGAATGCTGCAGGATTGTTGGGGTCGATCTTCGAATATGTGGCAAGCGACATCATGACAAACGCGGGTTGTGACTGAAGCGTCGTATCGAATGCAGATATTTCCTGTCCATCCAGCGTCGTCGTGGAATCGATGATGCCTGCATTGGTGAAATCGGTGTTGCCTGCGATTGCTCCAAGGCCTGGATAGTGCTTTATCGCAGTGGACACTTCAGCATCGGCCATGCCTTGAATGAAAGCGGAGGCGTGCGCGGCATTGCCTTGGGCATCGAGGCCGAAATCTCGATTGAGGGCTCCGATTGCGGCATTGTTCGCACGTGGCTGAGTCTGCACGGTGTCAACCGATGGTGCAAAATCAACATTCACTCCCGCAGATTGCAGTGACGCGCCCCAAGATTGTGCATTCGTGCGCAAAGTCTGAGTATCCATCTGACCTTGCATGACGGCGCTGGGCATCTGTGCGAATCCCGGACCTTTGAGGTGCTGCACGGTTCCGCCCTCCTGATCGGTTGCAACGAGCAGACCGTCGCCATTGCGCGCATAGGCTTGCAGCGCTTGCGTTTCGGCATGGACAGCGGCCACGCCTGCCGTGCTGTTGCCAAACAGAAGCACAGACCCGATGTGCCTGTTCTCAATGTCGTCTTGAATCGTGCTCGTAGCTGAGCCTGCCTGAAGCGAAATCATCACCAATTGCGCTGCCTGATCCTGCACTGACATCGTGGAAACACGCTTGCTGGCCTGCAACGCGGCCTTCTGCTGTTCGCTAAGGTGTGGCGACGGAACTTCCTGCTTGCTGATATCGAGATGAATGTTCGCTGACGTGCTTGCCGGTGTGCTTGCTGGAGGCTGCGATGTCGTCGGTTCCTGCTGTCCAGTCGAGCAGGCAGAGGAAAGCAGGGTGAGCACCATAGCGATGATGGATGCCCAGCCCCGCAGGTGCATCGAGTGGCCGTTGCGTGTCTTCAGAACACATGCCTTCAGAACAGATGCCTTCAGAACGGATGCAGGAGAGCATCGTCCATTGTTCAGCTTTTCCATAGGGTTCCATGCTATCTGGAGGGGTTCATGTAGTCTTGAATCATGTCATTTTTTGGTAGTTTTTCGCATATGTTCGAAGACCCCTCAGACGGGCGCGGGTCCCGACGGGGCAATGATGATGAGGCGCATGTCGATGACATTCGCACTGATGGAGACGACAGCCACACTTCGGGAAGTGCCCGACGTGGCAAGCCGCTCTTTCGCGTGACTGCCCATCGATCCGGTGGATCAGGCAATTCGCTGGGAGCAAAGATCCTTATCGGTGTCGTTCTTGCCGTGGTTATCGTGCTCGCTGCCGTTGCATTGCTGTCACATTTCATCACTGAGGTCATGTGGTTCACTCAGCTTGGATTTGCATCGGTGATTTGGACACAGCTCGCGATCAAGGTCGGCCTGTGGCTGGCGTATGCAATCGTCATGGCATTGATTACCTATGGTTCGGCAACCATGGCGATTCGGAACCGTCCCGCCGATCCAGATGGCTCGACCATACGAGTCAAGGGTGATGTCATCGAACTTGGCAAATCGGTGAGCTCAAAGGCGGCTCGACGTACCGCCGTCATCATTTCGCTGATAGTTGGCCTGGTCTTCGGTTCTCGACTGAATACCAACTGGGCACAGCTGGTGATGATGTTCCACGCGCAATCCTTCGGCACGAAGGATCCCCAGTTCGGCCTTGACGACGGCTTCTTCGTGTTCGTGCTCCCCGGTCTGCAGCTGTGCATGGGTGCGCTTGCGATGCTGCTGCTGGCAGGTCTAGTCTTCTCCGTGATCACGAACTTCCTTATGAGTGGCATCCGTCTTACCATGCCTGTGCGTGGCCACAGCATCATCGGCATGACCAAGCATGCGCGCCGTCAGGTTGGCGCATGGTTTATCGTCAATATGGTGGTCTGGTCGGCGCGTATTCTTCTTGGCATCTTCGACACCGTGACCGAGCAAAGTGACCGCATCACGGGCGCTGGCTTCACATCGGTTCATATCACCATTCCTGCAGGCATCATCATGTCGGCGCTTACCCTGGTGCTGGGCATCATTCTGGGCATCTGGATCATGAATGCGAAAAGTCTCAGGGAGAATGCGCTGCCAAGCGCTTCCATGTCCTCAATGCTGAAGGAATGGAAGGTTCCGGCCATCGCAATAGCCACCGTTGTGGTGGTGAGCATTCTGCTCACGGGCGTAGCTCCTATGATCATTCAACGATTCAAGGTGAATCCTAACGAGCAGGAAACGGAATCCGCCTATATTCAGAGGAACATTGCGGCGACAACCGCTGCTTTCGGACTCAACAAGTTGAAAGTGGAGAACTATCAGGCGACGACAACTGGCAAATCTGGCGCATTGGCTGAGGATGCGGAAACAACCGCACAGATTCGTTTGCTTGACCCGCAGGTCGTGTCTCCCACGTTCCGGCAGCTTCAGCAGTCCAAGCAGTATTACAATTTCGAGGACACGCTCGCAGTCGATAAATATGACATCGATGGCAGAAGTCAGGATACGCTGATCGGCGCGCGTGAATTGAACCTCGCAGGCAACGACAATCGAAACTGGATCAACGACCATACCGTGTACACGCATGGTTATGGCGTTGTGGCTGCATACGGCAACAAGGTGACACCTGACGGTCAGCCTGAATTCTTCGAATCGGGAGTTCCGACGCAGGGAAAGCTCACCGATGCTGAACACTATGAGCCAAGGATCTATTTCTCTCCAAATGCTCCAGAATATTCCATTGTGGGTTCTCCAAAGGCTACGCAATCCTGGGAATTCGACTATCCCAAGGGTTCCGAGGGAGCTACCAACACCTTCACCGGCAACGGTGGGCCCAGCGTCGGCAACCTCTTCTCCCGTCTTATGTATGCCATTCGCTTTGGTTCTGACCAGATTCTCTTCTCTGACCGCGTCACTCCGTCCTCTCAGATTCTTTACGACCGCAATCCGAAGGAACGCGTTGCCAAGGTCGCGCCATACCTCACCTTGGATGGACGCGTTTACCCAGCGGTCGTTGATGGGCGCGTGAAGTGGATTATTGACGGATATACGACATCGGCGAATTATCCCTATTCGCAGACCGTCGATCTCGGCTCTGCAACCAAGGACTCCACAACGCAGACCTCATCTGCTGTAAAGGGATTGGGATCGCAGAATGCCAATTACATCCGCAATTCCGTCAAGGCAACCGTCGATGCCTATGACGGCTCGGTGAATCTGTATGCATGGGATCCGCAAGACCCTGTTCTCAAGGCATGGGAAAAGGTATTCCCCGGGCAGTACAAGCCAATTTCCAGCATCTCTGGCGACCTGATGAGTCACCTGCGTTATCCAGAGAGTCTGTTCAAGGTGCAGCGTCAGCTGCTCGCAAAATATCATGTGAATACTGCAAACCAGTTCTTCTCGGGAGAGGACTTCTGGCAGACACCAATCGATCCAGTGGAATCCAAGCTGAATCAGGAAGATGACGTGTTGCAGCCTCCATACTATTTGACGATGAAAACGCCGGGAACCGCCAAGCCTTTGTTCTCGTTGACGTCAACCTATATCCCTGCAGGCACTTCCACAAGGGAGATTCTCACCGGCTTCCTTTCCGTTGACTCCGATGCCGGTCGCACCGCAGGAAAGGTCGGAGCGAACTACGGGACCATGAGACTTCTTGAGCTTCCCAAGGATGCCAGTGTTCCAGGACCCGGTCAGGCGCAGAACAACTTCAATGCGAATGCCGATGTTTCCAAGGAACTGAATCTTCTTGAATCAGGAAGCACCTCGGTCAAGCGCGGCAACCTGCTCACGCTTCCCATCGGTGGCGGTCTGGTCTATGTCGAGCCGGTGTATGTGCAATCCAGCGGCAACACCAGCTTCCCATTGCTGAAAAAGGTTCTTGTTGCCTTCGGCGACCAGGTTGGCTTTGCCAATACCTTGGATGAAGCTCTGAATCAAGTATTCGGCGGCAACTCTGGCGCTTCGGCAGGCGATGCCGAGAATGCCACAGGCCAGCAGTCCGATTCCACTTCAGAAGGAACTGAATCGGGTGGTTCGACGAGCGGACAGTCTTCCACGAAAGATAACGCTGCACTCAAGAAAGCTCTGGATGCAGCCAATCAGGCGATGGAGGATTCCGACGCAGCCTTGAAGAAGGGCGATTTCAACGCGTACGGTCAGGCTCAGGACCAGTTGAAGCAAGCCATCAAGGACGCTGTGAACGCACAATAAGCAAGCAAGTCGAGTTTTGCGGCAATTGTCAGATAGACCGTGGCGAAAACGAGGAAATTCGTTCCTGTTTTAGCCAAAAAACGGCTTTGATATCCAGCAATTGCCGCAAAACTCATATGCTCAGAACAAATGCGTCATGCCAGTTGGTACAATCTGAGGGGTTTTGCGCGAGAAAGATTGGTTTTACGGCATGTCGTCTGATTTTTGGTTGATAGCAGGTTTGGGGAATCCCGGTTCACGCTATGAGGGTACCCGACACAATATGGGTTTCATGTGCGCGGACATCCTAGCCGAGCGTTGGAACGTGTCACTGTCCGATCACAAGGGACTTGCGTTGCTCGGTAAAGGCGTAATGCGGCTTTCCGGCGCTCCGCTCAAGTTTTTCCTGACCAAGCCGCTCACCTTCATGAACGATTCAGGCAACGCCGTCGCTTCCATCTGTTCGTATTACGACATCGCGCCGGAACATGTCATTGCCATACACGACGACATGGATTTGGAATTCGGGCGCATCAAGGTCAAGGCTGGCGGTTCGGCAGGTGGGCACAACGGCATCAAATCGATTGACCGTTCACTCGGAACGAACGCCTATTCTCGTGTCAGGCTCGGCGTTGGTCATGCAGCCCGTCAGGGGGATGCACATGCCAAAACCGTGAATTGGGTTCTTGGCGGCTTCAGCGCAAGTCAGAAATCACAGTTGGGTAACTTTCTCGGCGATGGTGCCGATGCGGTGGAAACAATCATGAACGAAGGCCTCGGACAGGCTCAGGAGAAATTCAATGGTCGATGATGTGAGACAGCAGGTGCTTTCGAAGGCCACGGGTTCTGAAACAGAGCATACAGCAGTGCCGAATGCTCGCGTTGAGGGATCGTTGTCACATCTGCTTGAACTCTTGCAACACGATCCCATATTCCAGGCTGTGGTGACGGGTGAGACCGACATCTCGGAATCGAAGACCAGTCCGTCAACGACCTTGGGCATCCCGGAAGGTTTACGACCAGCTCTTATCGCTGCATCCGCGGCACGAAAGACGGTTGTCGCCATAACCGCTTCCGGCAGAGATGCCGAAGAGTTGGTAGGAGCAATCCGCTCGTGGTATCCGGGAAATCCACAGGACATTGCGCTGCTGCAAGCGTGGGAAACTTTGCCGCATGAGCGACTCTCACCGCGCGCCGACACGGTTGCCAGCAGAATGGCCGTATTCCGCCGCTTGAAGCATCCACTCGTCGGTAGCAGCATGTTCGGCCCGATTCGTATTCTCGTCATGCCTGTCCGATCCTTGATCCAGCCCGTTGTCGCTGGCTTGGGTGACGTCGAACCGTTGGTTTTTGAGACTGGCAAGGAGATCGCGCTGGATGAGGCTGCGCGACTGCTTGTCAGAAATTCTTACTCTCGGGTCGATTTGGTCATGGATAGGGGTGAATTCGCCGTTCGTGGAGGCATCCTCGACATATTCCCACCGACTGCAGCACATCCGGTGCGCATCGAATTCTTTGGCGATGAAGTTGATGGCATCCATGAATTCAACGTTTCGGATCAACGCACCTATGGCGATTCGATTCCGAGCATCTGGGCGACCGCATGCCGAGAATTGCAGCTCACACCAGAGGTGTGCCGCCGCGCTGCATCACTTGTTGGACAGATTCCCAATGCTGAGGATATGCTCGAATCGATTTCCAAGGCCATACCTGTCGAAGGCATGGAATCCCTGCTGCCAGCGTTGGTTGACCATCTTGAACAGGTGCCAAGTATGCTGCCTGACGATGCCATGGTCATGCTGGACGATCCAGAGCGTCTGCGCAGATCTGCGGATGATCTGGCAAAGACAGCCAATGAATTCCTGGCAGCAAGCTGGCATGTCGCCGCATCTGGTCACGGTTCGGGAGCTCCAATAACCTTTGACGAGGCGAGTTTCCTTGATTTTGATGAAACCTTGTCAGCCATGGAGTTTGGACACAAGGAAGTCATTCGGCTTACAGGATTCGGCGTTGACTCCCACGTTCAAGGCCATTATCAGCTTGATGCTCAGAACCCAGAGAGTTTCAGGGGAGAGGAAGAGAAGGCAAGCTCGGGAATCAGTGGTCTTATCAGACAAGATTTCACAGTCATCCTCACGGCAGCCGCGCAGGGAACGTTGTCGCGACTCAAGCGAGCCATCAATGAGACAGGCATCACCACCTTCACGCCGATTCGTTCGCTCACTCCCAACGGCTTCGTCGACCGCGCGGCAAAGCTTGCAGTGCTTACCGAACGCGACCTGACTGGAAGAACCAGTGCGTCGGCACAGTTGAAAACGCCGAAACGTCGCCGCAAAAGCATCGATCTCATGGAACTCAAACCCGGTGATTTCGTCGTCCACGAGCAGCATGGTGTCGGACGTTTCACCGGAATGAAGCAACGGAGCGTAGGCAAGGGCGCTCAGAGGGCACAGCGGGAATATCTGGTCATCGAATATGCTCCAAGCAAGCGCAATGCGCCTTCCGACAAACTTTACGTACCAACCGATCAACTCGATCAGATCAGCAAGTACATTGGTGCCGAGGCCCCAAAGCTCAACAGGTTGGGCGGGGGAGACTGGGCGGCAACCAAGGCCAAGGCTCGCAAACATGTGCGTGAGATCGCAGCGGATCTGGTCAAGCTCTATTCGGCACGTCAACGCACCAAAGGCTTCGCATTCAGCCCCGACACTCCATGGCAGAAGGAGTTGGAAGACGCCTTTCCGTTCCAGGAAACGCCGGATCAGCTCACCACCATTGACGAAGTCAAGCACGACATGGAACAGCCCATGCCCATGGATCGCCTGATTTGTGGCGATGTGGGCTTCGGCAAAACAGAGATAGCGGTCCGCGCGGCGTTCAAGGCGGTGCAGGACTCGAAGCAGGTTGTCTTGCTCGTGCCAACGACTCTCCTTGTGCAGCAGCATCAGGAGACCTTCAACGAGCGCTTCGAAGGATTTCCCATCAACGTGGCCGCAATGAGCCGCTTCCAGACACCCAAGGAGATCAAAGCCACCACCCAAGGCCTTGCAGATGGAACCGTGGACGTGGTGATCGGAACGCAGGCATTGCTGAACCCCAAGATACGGTTCAAGGATCTAGGTCTTGTCATCATTGATGAGGAGCAGCGTTTCGGCGTCGAGCACAAGGAAACGCTTAAGGCTTTGCGAACCAATGTGGATGTGCTGAGTCTTTCTGCCACGCCTATTCCGCGAACCTTGGAAATGGCCGTTACCGGCATTCGAGAGATGTCAACCCTGGATACACCTCCTGAAGATCGTCTGCCTGTGCTGACCTATGTCGGTGCGAGCGAGGATTCACAGCTTACGGCGGCGATAACGAGAGAGTTGCTGCGGGGAGGTCAGATTTTCTACGTGCATAATCGCGTCGAGGACATCGACAGGGTGGCATCTCATATCGCACAGTTGGTGCCGCAGGCGCATATCGGCATCGCCAACGGCAAGATGGGCGAACGTCAGCTTGACCATGTCATCCGAGATTTCTGGCATAGAGACATCGATGTGCTGGTCTGCACGACAATCATCGAAACGGGCTTGGATATTTCGAACGCGAATACCCTGATTGTCGACCATGCTGACCGTTTCGGACTCAGTCAGCTGCATCAGCTCAGAGGGCGTGTCGGGCGAGGCAGGGAACGAGCCTATGCCTACTTCCTCTATGATCCCAGCAAGCCCATGACTCAGACAGCTCACGACCGATTGGCAACGATTGCCCAGAATACCGCCCTGGGCTCTGGCTATGAGGTCGCCATGAAGGATCTCGAACTGCGTGGTACGGGCAATCTTCTCGGAAGCGAACAGTCTGGCCATATCGAAGGCGTTGGATTCGACCTCTATGTGCGCATGGTGTCTGAAGCCGTAGAACACTACAAGAAGCCGGAGTCCGAGGAGGAGCAGGCTGTGTCCATCGACCTGCCCATCGAAGCTTCGATTCCCGTTGACTATATCGATTCGGACAAGCTGCGCTTGGAAGCATATCGCAAGCTTGCAGCGGCGAAGCATGAAGAGGACTTGGACGAACTGAGGGAAGAGCTCACCGACCGCTATGGAATGCCTCCGCAGGATTTCGAAGCCCTGTTTGACGTGGCACGGCTTCGTTTCAAGGCGCAGAAGCTTGGCATCACCGAGATTGGCGGACAGGGAAGAAACGTTCGCATCGCAAAGATCGACCCTCAGGAGTCGGTGCTCATGCGTATCGAGCGAATCTATCGATCCTCGCAGTACCGTCCGGTCACCCACACACTGCTGGTACCGGCTCCATTCGCTGGCTCGCTCGGTCAGCAAGCCATGGATTCCGAGCATATCCTGGCATGGACCGCCCAGCTTCTGGACGACCTGGCATGGCATCCGCACCAGCATTGAATCATGCTGCGGCATGCATGTGCGCAGGATGGAAGTCGAAAAGTGACTCGCGCATTCGCACAGAAATGTGAGCGCTCACATTCATTTCTGTGCAACACGCACTGCTCGTCCATAAAAAGCACTACGCTGGATGATGTCAGAACAACACAATGTCTTAAGGAGAAGTTGTGGCAGCAATCGAAAGCGTATACGCACGCGAAATCCTTGATTCCCGCGGAAACCCAACAGTAGAGGTAGTTCTTGAGACCGAAGACGGAGCTCAGGGCCTCGGCCTCGTTCCTTCCGGCGCATCAACCGGTGAAGCAGAAGCTTGGGAGCGTCGCGACGGTGACAAGAATCGTTATCAGGGCAAGGGTGTTCTCGGAGCTGTCCAGGCCGTGAACGACGTTATTGCACCAGCCGTTATCGGCATGGATGCAACAGATCAGCGTGCCATCGACGACACCATGATCGAGCTCGACGGAACGGCAAACAAGGGCAAGCTTGGCGCCAATGCCATTCTCGGCGTCTCGCTCGCAGCAATGTATGCGGCAGCAGAGTCGGCTGAACTCCCTCTGTACCGTTACCTCGGAGGAACCAACGGACACATTCTTCCTGTCCCGAACATGAACATCATGAACGGTGGAGCTCACGCAGATTCCAACGTTGACATTCAGGAATTCATGGTTTCCCCATATGGATTCGATTCATACAAGGAAGCCCTTCGCGCAGGCGTCGAGGTCTATCACACGCTCAAGGGCGTTGTGAAGGCACGCGGTCTGAGCACCGGTCTCGGTGACGAAGGTGGTTTCGCACCAAACCTCGATTCAAACGCCGAGGCTCTTGACCTCATCGTTGAGTCCATCGAGAAGGCCGGATACAAGCCAGGCGAGCAGATTGGTCTCTCCCTTGACGTTGCATCTTCCGAGTTCTACGACAAGGAAACCGGCAAGTACCTCTTCGAAGGCGAGCTGCGTGACGATGACTGGCTGCTGAACTATTACAAGGGTCTGGTCGAGAAGTATCCACTGGTTTCCATCGAGGATCCATTCCAGGAGGAAGACTGGTCCGCATGGACCAAGATCACGGCCGAGATGGGCGACCAGCTTCAGTTCGTTGGCGATGACCTTCTCGTCACCAACCCGGTGCGTCTGCAGAAGGGCATTGACCTGAAGGCTGCAAACTCGCTGCTCGTCAAGCTCAACCAGATTGGTTCAGTCACCGAAACGCTGGATGCCATCGAACTCGCAACAGCCAATGGCTTCACTTCCATGGTTTCTCACCGTTCAGGCGAAACCCCAGACACCACCATCGCTGACCTCGCAGTTGCCAAGAACACCCGCCAGATCAAGACCGGTGCTCCTGCACGTGGCGAGCGCATCGCCAAGTACAACCGTCTTCTCGAAATCGAAGAGGAGCTGGGTTCAACCGCACAGTATGCTGGCTACAGCGCATTCAAGGCTTGCAAGAAGTATGTCAAGTAGTTATTGCTTCAGGGCTTGAGGCAATCTCAGGTCCTGAACCATACGATGCCCGTCACTTTCTCAGTCGAGTGTGACGGGTATTTTCGTATGGCAAGCAGTAGAGCAAACAGTATGGTAAAGCAGTTGGGCAACTTACACCGTATGTGAAGGTACAATGGCTTCGTGAAAGAATCTGGGGATTTACCATGAGCAAGACATCCAAGGGCAGCGGACGGACTTCCACTGGTTCCGCACGGCCATCGCAGGGCTCCTCGGCTCACACCCTGGGCAATTCCGGCCCGATTTCTTTTTTCATTGCCATGATTATCATTCTTCTCAGTACGATGGAATTGGTCTCTACCTTCCACACCTATGCAATCAATCTTTCAGAGCTCAATGGTTTGCGCAAGCAGGAAGCCAGTCTCGTGGCGCAGAAGAAAGATCTGGAAAACCAGATTTCACGGTGGAACGACAAGGCGTATGTGACCGCTCAAGCACGAGAACGACTGGGCTTCGTCTTCCCCGGTGAGGAAGCCGTCAGAGTGCTTCATCCCGAGGCTGTCACCGGAACCAAGACGAATAAGGATGCGAAGCAGACAGATTCTTCCTCGGACACAACAACGCTACCTTGGTATAGCGAGCTTTCATATGCGTTCAACAAGGCCGACAAACAGGCCGGGCAGTCTTCGGGCGGCTCGTCGTCTGCAGACTCCTCCAAGGGAGGATCCTCGAAGAGTTCCCCAACGCCAAGCTCCACATCGGCCCAATCTACGCAATCGCCATCATCGTCATCGTCATCGTCCTCAGACTGAAGCAGTTCACAGTCGAGTCTTGAAGATAACTGCCATAAGGAACCATTCAATCGAATATGAATCATTACGATACTTCTCTAGACAACGATACTTCTCAAGACCAAGGCGTACAGCACAGGGAAGGTGCAACGGCACCATCCCAGGCTGGAACGAATGCAGACACGCTCGATGAACAGTTGCAGTCAAGGGTGAGAACTCGGCTGAACGAAGTCCTGAACTCGCCTGCGACAGATGCCGAAATCAAGCTTGTCGAGCGGCAGTTGACGCGCTATCCACGCGGCATGATCGCGGTTGGTGCGCGATGCAGATGTGGAAGACCGCTGGCAGTGGTGACTCGACCGTTGCTGCAAGGGTCCATTCCATTTCCAACGACTTTCTATCTCACCAGTCCCGAGGCAGTGAAGGCAGTATCCAGCCTTGAAGCTGACGGAACGATGAAGCAACTCTCAGAGCAGATCGAAGAGGATCAGGAGCTGAAAGAAGCCTACGAACAGGCTCATCTGGCTTATCTGGCCTTCAGATCGCAACTCGCGGAACTGCTTGGCGATGATGATGGCCATATCAGGGGGATCAGCGCAGGGGGCATGCCTGTCCGTGTGAAATGTCTGCATGCGCTGGTGGGGCAGAGCCTGTGCATGGGCTCTGGAGTCAATCCAATCGGCGATATGGCTCTGAACATGGTAGCTGCAGCAGGACGCTTCGACCGTAACCTGTGCCGGTGCAGCATTCTGTGATATTTGCTGTGTCAGGCTCAGTCAATGCGAGCAGGGCTGCAACGTTCACGTTCACCGTGGAAGTTGCAGCCCTTGCCTGTGTTGTTGCCGTTGCTGGAATATCAGCCGCGATAGCTTGCGTATTGTTGGAATACGTCGTTGTTTGCTTCGCCGGATAGCGTCTCGTCGATTGCAACGGGCCATTCCGGTGCCTGATCCAAGCCGTCAAGAACCCATGCTGCCTGACGTGCCGCACCAATGGCCACGTATTCATCGGGATGTGGCAATGTGACCTCTGACCCAAGAATCGAGGGAAGCAGCGTGCGCACTGCTGGAGTTTTCGATCCGCCACCGATCAGCAGTATGCGTGTGACATCCACGCCGAGTCCCTCGATCAATTCGAGGCAATCTCGCTGCGTGCACAGCAACGATTCGACAAAGGCACGGGCTATGTTCTCAGGCTTGACGTTGCTCATGGTCATGCCATGCAAGGTTCCTGTAGCCTCCGGTCGGTTCGGCGTGCGCTCACCGTCAAAATACGGAATCAAGGTGATGCCCTCTGCTCCAGGCTTCGACTGCAACGCTAGATCAGAAAGTTGCTGATAGTCGACGCTGAGCATCGATCGTCCTGCATCGATGATCCTCGATCCATTGATGGTGCAGGCCAACGGCAGCCAGTGGTCGGTGCAATCGGCAAAACCGGTGACCGATGCGCTCATGTCATACACGGGTTCTGAAGCGATTGCTGCCGCAACGCCTGAAGTGCCCAGCGAGATGGAAACATCCCCAACCTTCATGTTCAATCCCAGCGAAGCCATGGCATTGTCACCGCCGCCAGGAGCGATGATGCATCCTCCTTCCACGTCTTTTCCTGCGATGGATGGGTCTGCCTTGGCTGCAACGTCGTGTGAGCCGACCAGCTTCGGAAGCGTCACATTGTCTCTTGCGAATGCCATCTTGAACAGATCCATGCGATACGTGTTGCTGACGGAGTCGAAATAGCCTGTTCCTGAAGCATCCGAGCGGTCGGTGAACAATGCATCCAATGCTGCTTCCTTGCCATCTTCGACCGGACCATACCCTGCGATTCTCCAGCTCAGCCATTCGTGAGGAAGGCATACGGCAGCAACCCGATCCGCATGTTCAAGCTCGTGCTCTGCAACCCAGGCTATCTTGGTGATGGTCAATGAGGCGACCAGAGAGGATCCGACTGCCTTGACCCAGCGTTGGCGTCCTCGCAGCATGGGGTCGTCGGCAAGATCCTGTTCGTCGGCTGTTTTTTCCGGCTTTCCAAGTTCTGCGACAAGCCGTTCTGCATCTGGTGCAGAACGCGTGTCGTTCCATAGCAATGCGTCTCGTATCACTCTGCCTTGAGCGTCAAGAAGCACCATGCCGTGCTGCTGGCCGCCGACGGCCAGTGCACTGACATCGTCAAGTCCTCCAGCCTGCTGTGCCGCTTCGAGAAATGCATCCCACCAGCGTTGTGGATCTACGCTGGTGCCGTTGGGATGCTTCGCCTGCCCAAATCGCACCATTCGTCCGGTGCCGGCATCAGTGATTCTGACCTTTACCGATTGAGTCGATGTGTCAATGCCTGCAACAAGTACCTGTGTCATGAATTTTCCCCTTGGTGTGCTGTCAGAAGGGGAATAAGGCCTCAACGCAACTTTAATTTCCCCAGTTCCTGAACCATTTCATTATATTCCGCTACAGGCCAAGAATGCCGTTGGAATAATGCATGTTGTGTGATGTCAGACTTGGCAATACTATGCGACTGCAATGGATGAACGCCGCCATGAGCATGATGATGACTATGCTGAATGATGCCGAGCAGCGTTACACTCGGATCATGTGTGAGATGCATGGTTGAGCTTCACATACGAAGAGCATTGTTGGAGGAGAAGCTGATGGATTCAGTGACCATAGCCGGAGTAGACTGCGGCACCAATTCGATACGACTGATGATTGCCGAGGTCGATGCGCATGGGCTGCATGTGGTCACGCCGCGAATCCTGCGAATCATCAGGCTTGGCGAGGGTGTCGATAAGAACCGCCGATTCTCCGATGATGCCTTGCAGCGTGCGTATGCGGCAGTAAGGGAATTTGCAGAGGTCTTGAGCAGACAGCATGTCGACAGTCTGCGTTTCGTGGCTACGTCAGCGACGCGCGATGCCGCGAATCGCAATGAGTTCGAAGATGCTGTCGAGTCAATTCTCGGTGTCAGACCAGAGGTGATTCCAGGGTCCGAAGAGGCCGCATTGAGTTTTCTGGGAGCTACGGCTACCTTGCATTCGAAACAGAATCAGTCACAGAATCAGTCACAGACACCACCACAGGCTCATATGCGTGATCACGCACCATATTTGGTGGTCGATCTTGGCGGCGGCTCCACCGAGCTGGTTGTGGGAGGCGATGGCGACGCAGTGCCTGAGTACCAGGTTCGAGCCGGTTTCTCAATGAACGTCGGCTCTGTGCGCATGACAGAGCGGCATCTACTCGCCGATCCTCCAACAGAGGCGCAAATCGAAGAGGCCACTGCAGACATCGACGAACACATAGACGAGGCGTTCACCCGTATTCCAGCGCAGGATGTATCAACCATCATTGGCGTCTCAGGTACCGTCACCACCATGAGTGCCATCGCCATGGGTTGCCAAAGCTATGATCGCCATGCAGTTGATGGTGCACGAATTACTTTCGACGATGTTCTGAAGGCGGATGACCGTGTGCTTCGCATGAGTCGCAAAGAACGTGGCACGGTAGGGGCGATACATCCTGGGCGAATTGACGTCGTTGGCGGAGGCGCATTGATCTGGACCCGTGTGCTCACCAGGGTCGCATCGGCTGCAGCAACTCAGGGAAGGCATATCGATTCATTCCTGGCCAGCGAGCACGGTCTTCTGGATGGCATTGTCCTCGATCGCGGTCGAAAGATGCTTGCAGATAACATCTGATTCCGTAGTGGCGAGACGGTAAACGCATCTGACATGGGATTATCGTGTGCTTACCTTGTCGATGGTAAATACGACAACTCACGCAGACCCACTGGAGGTTCTGCGCACTTGGAGTCGTCACCATTGAACTGGATATTTGGCTAACAGGCAGAATCTTTGAAACAATTCGAAGCAGTCAATATGTATAAAGTCGATATATATATATCGATATATATCGATCTCATGCAAGTACATCTACGTATTTCGCCGAAAGGAACACCATGAAAGTTCTTGCCATTACGAGTAATCCCAAAACTGATAGCCTCACCAATGCCGTGGCCGATGCATTTCTCAACGGTGCGACGGCCTCGGGTGCCGAGGCAGAACTGCTAGACCTGCACCGGATCGGTTTCAACCCTGTATATACGAATGAAGACCGTGAGCACTACCTCGGCAGAGCACCGTTTCCTTCGGATGTTGTGCCCTTGCAGGCACAGATTGCAGACTCTGATGTCATCGCTGTTGTTTTTCCTATCTACTGGTATGCGATGCCCGCGATGATGAAAGGCTTCTTTGAACGAGTGCTATGCCGTGGCTTCGCCTACAGAAGAGACGGACTGCCAGGAGCTCTTGTCGGCAAAACAGTGAGGATATTCGTGCTGTGTGGGGATAGCGAGGAATGGTATCGGACAAGTGGCATGGATGACGCTCTGCAGTTGCAAATATGCGAGCGTACCTTCAAACACTACTGCCGGGTTGACGATGTCGAATTGCATTATGTTGACGGTCTCATCATGGGCGATGACAGTCATGAGGCGATTGAATCAGCGAATGCTCAGCTTCGTCAGATTCGCATAATGGGGGAGACCATTACTGCATCTCACAGCAGCTAACCTTTCTGAAACATGGTTGCGGTTAAGTTGTCTCAAGTCTTTCGCCGATACGCTGGCTATGCCCGTATCGGCGAAGGGCACCACAAGCGCAACTATGGCTTGTACTGTTCAGACTAAGGTGGTACTTCTTGGAACGTCAGTCAGTGGAACACAGTCACGAGCAAGAGGCAGGTCGCGATTCAGCGGCAGAGCATGTTTCAGAAGCAGAGCGTGTTTCAGAAACAGAGCGTAATGATGCTGCGGTACAGGCTGTGTTAACGAATCCCAAGGTTATGTTGGTGCGGGCTGCACTTGCCGAACATGGATATACCGATCACATTCGTGTGTTCAGTGAGGCGACAAGGACTGCCGCTCAAGCCGCTGAAGCATGTGGTTGCTCGATTGGCGCAATTGCCAACAGTCTCGTGTTTCGTTGCGACAACGAGCCACTGCTGATTCTGACATCAGGAGCGCATCGAGTCGACGTGCGGTATGTGCAGCACCAGCTCGGCAGTGGCAAACTCCATCGTGCCGATGCTGAATTTGTGTTGGAACAGACGGGGCAGGTCATAGGAGGAGTGGCGCCACTGGGTCACAGTCGGGCGATAAGAACGATTCTTGACACGTCCTTAGCGCAATTTCCAGAAATCTGGGCTGCAGCCGGTCATCCCAACACAGTCTTCCGTACAAGCTACGCGGATTTGCTGGCGTATACAGGAGCGATGGAAATGCCCGTTGCTCCATAAACACTTGTGTGAACTTTGGAAACTGTGTTATGGAGAATAGCGATTATGCAAACCATTGTGCAAACCACTATGCAAACCGGAATAGTGGCAAGGGACTCTAATGGACTCCTATTAAGCGGGCGAGCATGGTCTGCTGGTTGGAATTATGCTTGATTGTTGACGCGCCTACTGCAAAACGCTGCAAACGTGGCATAATACTCAGGGTGGTCGTTGCTAGCGGCCATGCCCCAGTGGCGAAACGGTATACGCATCGGACTTAAAATCCGACGTCGCAAGACATGTGGGTTCGATTCCCACCTGGGGCACCCGTCATTGATGGTACAGGCGGTTGCAGATGCTAAGCTTCATTGCACAGCGTCACAGTTGAGATGAGGTTCATGTGTCCAAGTCATTAGACAAAGCAAAAGTCCACCAGAAACAAGAACATCAGAAACAAGAACATCAGAAACAAGAACATCAGAAACAAGAACATCAGAAACAAGAACATCAGAAACAAGAACATCCGATACCAGTCCATAAGGTTCCAGAAATACTGACGCAGGTAATCTGTGCCGCTGCGTTGCTGTGCATTGGAGAAATCATCTGTGCGCCATTCATACTCGCTATGGCCACCAACACAGGGATCGCACTGGTGCCATGGATCTGCATTGCGAGCATGCTGGCTGTGTTCTTCTGCTATACGGTCGGTTTCGCTCTGTTCTGGGCCATTGACTACGTTTCCATGCAAATCAAAGAGTCGCTGCGTGCCCGTTTGGCACCGGTGATTTTCGGGCTTGGTGGATTCATCGCATACGCCACCTGGGGATATTTCGTCATACCAGCGATCTTTGATTCCTTGCTTGCCGGCATCGATGCAGAGCCTCTCTCCGTCTCACAGCGTCTGGCTGTCGGATTCAATTGCGCGGTGTTGGGTTTCGTGGCATGGTTCGTCGCCAAAATCGTCGCTCCACGGTTCTCCGAGCGCCTTGCTCCGGTCGTCGTGACTGGTGTCATCACCTTGGTTCTTGCGGCGCTTGGAGTGTTTTACATGGTCATGATATTCACGTACATTGCCCATGCTTGAGTTCGCAATGTCAGTCTTGCACATGCTGTTGGGATTGCGAAATCTTGCTTGCTCAACACGGATTGAGTTTGTGATATTGGCTAAAAGGTAATACCGTAGAACTTTGTTATTGTAAGGCAAGGAGAACTTATGTCAGACGCGAATATGCCCAAGGTCGCTCAAGATTTCGGTCAACGACCAACCATCGAGTTTGATGGCGAAGCTCCCAGCGGTTTGAAATCCGTTGAGCTGGTTGCAGGCACGGGTCCTGTGGTTCGCAAGGGCGATACCGTGACCGTAAACTATCATGGCGTCACCTGGGGCTCCGAAAAGCCATTTGATTCAAGTTTCGACCGTCATGAGCCGGCAAGCTTCCCCATTGGTGTCGGGCGTGTTATCAAGGGTTGGGATCAAACGGTTCCCGGCCACAATGTCGGTTCTCGCCTTCTAGTGAGTATCCCACCCGAGTATGGCTACGGAACGCAGGGCGTGCCCCAGGCTGGAATCGGTGGAACGGATACGCTCGTATTTGTCGTTGACATCATTTCAACACGCTGAACACTGAAACAGGGGACGTCGGCTGCTGTCGGCGTCTTTTTTGTTATGAGGATGCGGAGCAGGCATCCATGGCGGTGGTCAGACGAATCATCATTTCACGCGTTTTTGACACATGGTGTCGAAAACCGTAATACACTTACTGCTCAATACACAATTAAGGAGGAATCATGGCAGAGGAAAAGACCATCTTGCTGACACAAGAGGCGTATGACAAGCTCAAGGAGGAGCTTGACCATCGGCAGGGCGAATACCGTGAAGAGATTACGGAGCGTATTGCAACAGCTCGTGCCGAGGGAGATCTCAGCGAGAATGGTGGCTATCAGGCTGCTCGCGAGGAGCAGGGCAAGAACGAGGGGCGCATCAACGAGCTGATTGTCAAGCTGCGCAACACCAAGATTCTCAAGGCTCCCAAGGCGGGTCTGGTGGGCAACGGTTCCATCGTTACGCTTGACCTCGCAGGTAACAAGGTGACATACGTCCTCGGCTCCCGCGACATTGCGGTAGCGACGGATTACGACGTCATCAGCCCAGAGTCACCGATTGGCGCAGCGATCATGGATGCGAAGCAGGGCGACCAGGTGACCTACAAGGCACCAAACGGGCGCGACATCAAGGTCAACATCATCGAATCCAAGCCGCTGAAGTAGGCATAAAGCTCCTCCTTGATCGGTGTGCCAGGCTGCAAAGAGTCTGACACCATTGAACAGGCCGAATAACTCAACACGGCAACAACCCAGAACAGGCGCTTCATATAGACCTGTTCTGGGTTTTCCTTGCTGGATTGCGAGAAGCCTTGAAATCTCGTCACATGAGACGGCAGATGACAAGATAAATGGCAACCATATGGCATGCGTAACCAGCGATGGTTCCACAATGGAATATTTCATGGAAACCGAAGACCTTTGGCCACGGATCCGGCCGTCTCAGAGCATATACGATGGCACCTGCAATGTAGCAGATTCCTCCGGCGACGATGAGCCAGACGACTGAAGGCCCTGCCACTGGCGAATTCCAGAAGAGACCGAGGAATGCCACCCCTGACACTCCAAAGATGATGTACACGGCCGTGTACAGCCAGCGCGGAGCGTTGATCCACACGACGTGAATGATGATCGCTATGGCCGTGCTGGTCCACATGCCAGCGAGAATGATGTTTCTCCACAATGGTGCGAGCGCAAACGATGAAGGCGTATAGGTTCCAGCAATCAAGAGAAATATGTTGACGTGGTCGAACCGACGCAGCAAGACGGTAAGCCTTGGAGACCAATTGCCAAGATGATACAGAGCGGAATTTGCGAAGAGAACCAAGGAACACGTCATGAAGATCGCACATGCCCATTTCAGTGCGGCAGTCGGACTGAGGCATATGAGAACAATGCCAGCGGCCAATGCTAGGGGTGTCGCTCCCGCATGAATCCATCCGCGCAACAACGGTTTCTCCCGGCCGTGCACGTCCAGTCGGGGCGTACGAGTCTTTTTCGTGTCAGATGGGTCAATGTGAACTTGCGCTGGCATGCCTTACCTCCAGAACTTACGATAGCGTAACCTACGATACCGTAAGTTAGTTCAGAATGGGAATCCAGTTCACCGTCCGCGTTTCCAGGAAGCGCGAAGTGCGCAGTCATCATTATGATGGAGACATGGCAGATTTTACCCACATCCTTGCGACCCGTCCGGACTTTACCAATGACGATAGGGAATGGCTTCATCATCTCGTTGCGGACTGGCAAGTCATATCGGATCTTACCTTTGCCGATCTGCTGTTGCTGCTCCAGACAGGGGATGGGCATTACGTCGTTGCCGAGCAATGCAGACCATCGACCGTAATGTCCCTCAGATCGGAGGACGTTGTCGGCAATCAGGTTCCTGATGATCTCACTGGCGAGCTTGATGAGGCCATGAAGCTCGACACCCCGCTGCATTCTCGGCGAGTGCGTACCCTTGGACGGTTCACGGTCTGCGACGTCTATGCGCAGGTGAAGCATAAGGGTAAGACGCTGGGCCTCGTTGTTCGGGAAACGAATATGGCGACGCGCGAATCGAACGGTCGTTACGAAAGCGAGAGCATCGAATCGGGAAAGATGCTCTTCAACATGATTTCCCGTGGAGAATTCCCCTATGTCGATGCTGTCATCAACCAGCGGCACATTGCCCGTGTCTCTGACGGCTTCATCATCATCACGGCAGAGGGAATCGTGCGCTATGCATCCCCGAATGCTACCAGCTGCTTCAGAAGGCTGGGTTCGGTGAAGACCATGCAGGGTCGCTATCTCAGTGAAATTGGAACCTCGCTGCTTCACAAGAACGATCCTGTTCCTGAGAGCCTGCCCCTGGTGTTGAGCGGGAAGGCTGCCATCGACTCCGAGCTTGCCGCGAACCGTTCAGCCGTATCCATACGCTCGTTGCCGCTTTTGGACGAGCATGGACGTATCGGTGCCGTGATTCTCTGCCGCGATGTCACGGAACTGCGTCGACGTGAACAGGAACTGCAGACGAAGGATGCGACAATCTCCGAAATCCATCATCGCGTCAAGAACAATCTTCAGGCCGTTTCAGCACTTCTACGCCTTCAGGCTCGCCGGACGAAGCTTCCCGAGGTAAAGGCCGAATTGGAAGAGGCACAGCGGCGCGTGCAGACCATAGCGGCCGTACATGAGGGATTGAGCCAGACTGCCGATGAAATCGTCGACTTTGACAAGGTCATTTCGAATCTGCTCAAGCTGAGCGTTGATCTAGCCATATCCGAGGAGCAGAAGATTTCGATAACCTTCCTTGGAAAATTCGGCATGATGCCTGCCCAGGATGCAACCCCGCTGTCTCTGGTGCTGACAGAACTGATCAACAATGCCGTAGAACACGGCTTTGAAGGCCGCAAAGAGGGGCATATCACCATTTCCGTGGGTCGAGGAGGCAACTCCCTGAACGTTGTTGTGGAAGACGACGGCAACGGATATCGCAGCGAATCCAAGGAGGGCATGGCAAAGTCAACGGGTTCAGGCCTTGGCACGCAGATCATCAACACTTTCGTGACCAATGATTTTGGTGGGTCGGTCAAGTGGGGTCCCCGTCGAGATGGAGGCACGCGCGTGGCGCTGTCAATGAAGCTTAGAGCCGCCCAGGAATCCCAAAATGATAGGGAATAGAGCCACACGGACGGTCACGCGATAGTCGTGCAAGAGTCGTGCAAAAGCCATGCAATCGGCGTCCAAAAAGGAAAAGGTCGTGCTGAATGTTTCCATCCAACGCGACCTGATATGAAGTTGATGCGTGTTACGCCTGCATCTGGATAGCTTGGGAGCGTCTTGCTCTCATGGCTCTGCGCTTCAGCGCTCGGCGTTCGTCCTCGCTCAAGCCGCCCCAAACGCCATAATCCTGATTGGTGTCCAGCGCGCATCTCAGACATGCATCGATGACCTTGCAGGTTCTGCACACGCTCTTAGCCTCTTCGATCTGCTGGTACGCAGCACCGGTGTTGCCAACGGGGAAGAATAGTTCAGGATCCTTGTCTCTGCAAGCGGCTTTGGCTCGCCAGTCGAAAGCACTACTCATTGTCGCCTCTTTCAAGTCTGTTGCCCGGTTTATCCGAGTATGTACCTAGGTAAGCACGAAAATGGAAACTTTTCAAGAAAATTTAGCATCTATAGGATGTTGAACACTGTATTATGCGTTCGATTCCCGGCGCAATCAGCACGGCTCGGCCCACACGTGTCGCATCATCTGGGGCGAAGTTCTTCACAGTCCCGGACGAGATCCCGGACATGATATCCAGACCTGACTCTCCGGAGGGGAAAATGATGCGTGTGGGACAATACTCGTGCAGACGAAAATGGCTGGGGGAGTCCACTGCGAATATCACGACTATTTCTGGATTGCGAATTGCCTGGATAAATGGTCTGCTCAGAGGATGCATGACACTGGGATCACAGAGTTCATCGGCATCATCGATGAGCCATACATGCCGCGAAGCATCAGTGACCGAGGGCAATGCAGCGCAATCCGCAGTGATGAAGGTGCAGATGACACCCGGTCTCGTTGCCAGAGCATGCTGGATGTTTCGCAATATTGTGGTCTTGCCTCGTCCTGGTGAACCGACGATTGCGACGTTGCCCGATAACGGCATTGAGCAGACGCGATACCTCACGCCATCATCTTCCAACCCAATCACTACAGCGAGCGGCTGGGAGATTGCCGGTCTTGCACTCATTGAGGGTTCTTGAGAGCGTTGCAACTCTGAGTCATCCTCTAAGTCATTGCCTGCGGCTTCGGCCTGCTGCTGCGTATTGCAGATCGATGGCAAGGGGCGAGTGAAGAGGGGTCTCGGAGCGTCATGGTTGAGAAACGAGGCAGCATATCTGACATGGGTGACTACATGGTTGCAATCGTTGATATACGCACTTCTAAAGAGCATCTTGGATGCACCGTCGGTGAACACGCCCATGCCGGGCATCGTCGGACTGATGCGAATTGCTGCGGGTTCGCCTATCATCTCAAGAGACTGCAAGGGATCCTGAACGCGCAGACATATGCGAACTGCCATATTGGCCTTGATTTCCGTGTGGAGCTGGCTTGCAGGGTTCTGAGTGCACATGATGAGATTCATGCCCAGAGACCTACCGAGCGACGCAACACGCGATAAGCGTTGCATGGCCTCGGGTATCTGCTGGCATAAGGCATGTGCCTCGTCAATCACGATTACTAGCCGGGGTGGTGGAGCAGCAAGCTTCATGACATCGCTCACCCCATGGCGTGAGACCAATGATTCGCGGCTGCGGAGCTCTTGTTCCAAGCCTCGCAGCGCACGCTGCGCATGCTGCAGGTGCAGGTCGCTGACACATCCGACAGTATGGGGCAGCCCTTGCAGCACGTCGAGTCCCGCACCACCCTTGAAGTCCATGAGCACCAGATTGAGTTCCTCTGGCGAGAAGCGCATAGCCAGGGCAAGACACCAGCTTTGCAGCATGGCCGACTTTCCGGAACCCGTGGTCCCAGCCATCATGGCGTGCGGACCCTGGGAAGCGAGATCTATCTGGAACAACACGCTCTCGTCAAGCATCCCCAAAGGCACACGGATGTTCTTCCTTTGCCTGTTGTTGCCAGCACCCTTGAGCCATGCGTGAACGATCGTCTGCCAGACCGGCTTCGTTTCGTTGGAAGTCGAGTGAACCATGGCATGCGATGAATCGTCGGAATCATTCCGTGTCCACACAATGTCCATAAGGTCGCAGCATGGGGGAAGGTGTGTGCTGAGCAAATCCGTTTCGAGCTTGGAGTAAGGACCCTTGTTCAACATCCCTGATTCTGTTCTTGCAGAGCCGTGTTGCTGTTCTTGTGGGGAAGTGTCCCCCAAGGGTTCAAGGGTGACACGCTGTGTCATATTCATCCAGATATACGAGACGGTGACAATGAAACTGATAAGAGCGGCAACCCATTGTCGTTGCACGAGCATAATGGAAGCCACGATTGCCTGTGGAAGGAACACCGGCGTGAGGGCAAGAATGCGTTGGAAGTGTGAGCGCTTAGCCATGGCCTCAGTATCGCTGCCCCAAACACCTCACGACGCTGGCCGAAATCATTGTGGTCGAATGTGAATCTGCTCAGATTGTGGCGTGCGAACGCTCATTGTGAACTTCACGAAGTATACAAGCCTTAAATCGAGGGAAATTACACGATTTCGACCCCAATTTTGCCATTTCTGGGGCTTCTATACTTCGCGAAGTTCACAATGAACGCGCAGATAGGCGTTGCAGCTCAGTCTTGACCGCCAACGGTGCCGCGCTCGTGGGTTCCGTCTGCGAGAGAGGTGAAGAGCGCCTTGTTCTTCGAAGCGTCAAGGCGGACGGTCGAACCGACGTTGCCTGGATAGTAGTCAGGATCCGTCCAATAGACGCTTCCCGTTACGCCGTTCGTGCCAGATGCGGATTTGAATGCCAAGGCCATCTTCAGGAGCGTATAGGGGTTTGTCTTGTTGTCGACCACTATCGAGGCCAGCGAAGCCTTGGCGACCTTCTGGATGGTCGAAGGGCTGCTCGTGGTGGCTGAGCTTGAAGCTTTCTTCACGATTGCAGCGATCACCTGACGCTGTCTTTTCGCGCGGCCGAAGTCGCCTTCAGGATCAGAGTATCGCATTCTTGAGAAAGCCAGGGCTGTGGCACCATTGGCAACATGACATCCTTCTGTCCAATTGAGACCAGAGTTTGCGTCATTGACGGTGCTGCTGTAGCACAGCTCGACGCCACCAAGCGCATTCACGACCTTTTCCAAGCCACCAAACTTGATCAGGGCTACGTGGTCGATCTTCTGACCGGTGATGTTCTCGACCTGCCCGGTCAACGCTGGATAGCCCCCAGTTTCAGCTACCGCGTTGATCTTCATGTATGTGCCGTTATTCTGCACCAGTGAATCTCGGGGAATTGAAATGAGCGAACTAGGTCCGCTCTTGGGCTTGGTGAGTACCAGCAAGGTATCTGTTCTAAATCCTGGCGTATCCTCGTCCGTGCCTGTTCCAGGTGTGCCGTCCCGCTCATCGGAACCAAGGATGAGCCACGACTGGGCTGGAGTGTCTGCCGCAGAGGTGAGCATCTCCTTCTTGTTGAGCTGACCGTTGACCCAATTCCACATACCTATGCCACAGACTGCGAGAAGCAGCAGGATCACTATGATCAGGACTGCGATGATGCGTCTGAATTTGAACTTCATGCGAGTATTGCCGCCATTGCCTCCACGACCTGAAGGCCTGGCTGGAAACGACCGAGACTGCGGACGGCTAATGTTCGAGGACGATGACTGATAGTGCCTTTGATCGCCCCCGCCATTGCGTGAAGCATCGAGTTCGCCCGAAGCATTGCGTGAACCTGATGAGCCGGACGAATGGCGCGTGGAACCATACGGTCTAACGTTCGAGGCCGTAGGGTGCGAACCCTGGCTCGAACTTCTTCTCGGAGCAAAGCTGGGCAAAGCATCAGAACCCTTGCCACGTGCGCGCGAAGACGATTGGCTCGACTTATTCGAATGGTGTGTCGGAATGAAACTGGGCGGGGTGTCGCCGGATGTCGCATCTTCAGATTCTCGAGCCATGTATCCTCCGAACTTGTCTTTCTGGACATAGCTTTAACACAGAAAGCGGCATACAGGTGAGCTTCAGTCCCAATCTTGCGCAGTAATCCCACATACCGTGAAGTTGATGTATTTGGCTGCCATACCGATGTATTGACCCGTGTTCGGATCGCGAATGGCCCCACTTTCAGGGTCAACCGTGCCTCCCGTTTCCGGATCGATCAGCGTTCCATCGCTTTCGGTGATCAAGCCGGTGTTTGCATTCACCGTTGCGCTTGGCGTCGATGACGCGCCTGTGGAGGATGATGCGCTTGGAGTGGAGCTGGAAGCATCCGAAGAGCTGGAGGAATCGCTCGAACTGCCGTCTGAGCTGCCTGAAGAGTTGGACTCAGTCGCTGCCGAGCTGACGAGCGGCTGACTTTCCTTGAATTTTGCCCATACGCTGGATGCCGTGCTCGCCCAAATCACACGGTTTGGATCGGAAGGAGCGCTGGTGACAGGCAAAGTCTGAGAATAGATATGTGAAGTGGTGAGGTTCTTCAAACTCGTTGCCAATCCAACCAGACCTGTTGTGGTGGCAAGGTTCTCGCTGAACTGCAAGGAACTCAACGCAGACTTTGCGAGTTGATACATCTGCGAGGCATTGGTGAAGAGACTTTTGGAACGGGCCGTGGCAAGCAATGCTTTGACGAGATACTGCTGACGCGTCGTGCGCATGATATCCGAACCGTCGGTTCCGGTGCCATGCCTCATGCGGGCATACTGCGTGGCCTGCGTCCCATTCAGATGCTGAAGTCCCCTTGTCAGGGAGAGATTGGTGTAGGAGTCCTTTGTGTCTTCAGGAATGCAGACGCTGACCCCACCAATGGCATCGATCATGTCTTGCAGGCCGGCGAAGTCGGCAACGATGAACGAAGAGATATCCAAGCCCGTCAGCGCGTTGACGGCGGTCATCGCGCAATTTGCGGCCGATGCGACATCGCCGCCCTGAGAATAGCCATAGGCAAAGATTGAATTGAACATGACGTTATACCGCGCTGGGATTGTGCCCGTCGTGGTTTTGCAGCTGGGCGCATCAACGAGTGAGTCACGGGGGATCGATACCAGATTGACATAGGATCGGTCGGCTGAAATCTGCATGACCATCGCAGTATCCGATTGATGATCCCCTGCACCATCACTACCGCCGATGGCAGCATTCTGAGAATCTGAGCGCGTATCTTGCCCAAGAATCAGAATATTGAGTGTCTTGCCGGCGTATTGATCGAGTGTCGTGGGCGTGCTGGTTCCCTTGCTCGGCGAAAGAATAGGGACGGCGTGTGATTGTACGGTGCTATCGATATCGAGGAAGCTCGCTGCTGCGAAGGTGGCTGAGAAGGCGAAGAATGCGATGATGGCCAGGGAAACGGCTGTAAGCACGCGGTGATGAGTGACGAAACTTATGCCGTGCTTGGGTGCAGTTACCATGAACCCCCCAATATTCGGAGGATTCACACCTGTATGTTTCTTCAAAGCCACGCTTAAGCCTTCCTGTCAGAGCACAAGGATCGTACTTGATTCTCGCAATCGTAATGTCGCTCTATCCCTCGTAAACTCTTAAATTGTAATTCATCGAATGTGTGCTTCTCTGAAAACCTGCTGAAAATTGTGAAGCTAGTGTGTTAAAGACCCTGAAAGTTCGGTGCAAAACGCCTGAAATCACGAGTTTATTAGTAAATATTGCATTTTCATTGACAAATGCTGACTCACAAGTGTGTAATTTACACGAAGTCATATCATTCTCTGTATGTGCACACGATGCACCAAGGAGGCCAGCCATGCTAGATGGCATCGAAGACGATTCTCCGTCAACATCGGCGAACCAACTTTGGGGATTGTTCGACCGTAGCGAGGATCTTTCCTGGCAGCACCGTGCCCTATGCGCGCAAACCGATCCGGAGGCGTTCTTCCCTGAAAAAGGTGGATCGACCAGAGAGGCCAAAAGAATCTGTGCACAATGTGAGGTGCGTGAGCTGTGCCTGGAATGGGCCATTGCTCATGATGAGCGTTTCGGCATCTGGGGTGGCATGAGTGAACGCGAGAGACGCCGCTATCACAAGGAACAGCAGGCATGAGGCGAAAGGATTGTGCGAGGCACAGTCCGTTCACCTCTTATCTTCTTGGACCTATGCTTACACTGGTTATATGAATTCAGTTGGTCTCACGACTCCAGGCATACAGCAGGCACTAGCTCAGACCATGTCCGAACATGCGCAATCTCTTCGTTCGGATGTGGCGGAAGATGTCGCTGCGGTCATCACCGTCGAAGAGGATTTGCGTTTCTTCACGAAAACATTCGAAAGTGTCCTGCATCAGCGAGTGCTTCCCAGCTGCATCGTCATTGCTGACTGCAGTGGAGAAACATCCACGCCCTTATACTCCTCCTTTGAAGTGTTGGAGCCGAATAAGCAATCTGGAGAAAGCTTTCCCCGAGTTCACACAGTTCAGGTTCAGCTGGTTCGTGCAAAGGGTGCAAGCTCGTTCTCTCACGCGGTTTCTCAGGCCCTGAGCTATGCCAGGCTGCCAGAATCCGTTCGTGGTCTGTGGTTGTTGCACGATGATTCGCGACCTGAGAATCCGCACTGTCTGGATGCTCTTCGCGAGGCTTGGCGCAATGCTCCCAAGGCTTCGCTGATTGGAGCCAAGCAGATTGATTGGGACGAGCCCAATCTTCATAACGTTGGATACTATGCCGCCAAGCACCGTCTGGTCAGTCTCGTCGTCGATGGTGAACCTGACCAGGAGCAATATGACGCTCGTCAGGATGTTTTTGCAGTATCTTTGGCTGGTGCGCTGATGCCGCTATCAACCTTCAACCGTTTCGGCGGCATGGACTCATGGTTTGGAACGTTCGGTGAATCCGCTGAAATATCACGTCGTATCTGTCTTCATGCCGGTCGAGTAATCGTCGTTCCCCAGGCAGTCATTGCCCATCGTCGCGCGCGCTATGAAGGCATTCGTACCAAGAATGGGCTTGCCACTGAACCGCATACCGTTCACAACCCGTACCTAAGCGTCGCGGCTGCACGGCTGCGATATCGCATCACCGATAGCCGCATGACTCTATGGCCCTTACTGTGGGTATGGCTTGTGCTGCAGGGGATCGGCTCATTCGCGCAGCGGCTCTTCAGAAAGCAGCCTTACGAGGCGATATGCGACCTGTGCATTCCCTGGCGTCTCTTCCTCATTATTCCTGGTGCAATCGCGGCCAGAAGAAGACTGGTTCATGGCAAGACCGTTGCACTCTCTTCGTTGAACATGCTGGTGGCCGGAAGAAGTCAGCTGAAGCAGTGGAGAGAACGCAATGAAGCTTTTGCCGAACAGGGTAGCGTCACACTGCTCAGCCCTCTGGCTCTGGCACATCTTCACCGGCAAATGCGCATTCGGCTGCTGTGGATGGTTGCCTTGCTGATCGTCACATGCACAGCAGCGGCTGCATCCCAGCACGTACTGATCACTGGTCTGTTCCAAGGTGAAGGAGCGGCATCAGGTACGCTGCTTCCCTTCGATGCAAGCTGGAGTCAGCTATGGAACACTGCAACGAGCAATTGGTCCTTCGGCTCGGGTCTCGGCATCTTTGCTTCGCCAACGCCATTCGCCTTCATCATCGTCGTTGCCAACGTCATCACGTTCGGACATGCCAACATCGCCTTGCTGCTCATGATTGTCCTAGCAGCGCCGCTGTGTGCCATATCATTCTGGGCACTTGCAGGAACATTCACTCGCTCGAACATCATTCGCTTCGCCACATCGCTGCTGTGGGCAGCATCCACCTGGCTTCTTGGCATATACAGCGATGGATCCGTGGCCATGGCCGTCACGATGGTCTTTCTGCCGGCATCCTTCGCATTCATGTTGAGAGCGGTGGGAATGTACCGCACCGAAATGCCTGCCCTGCCTCATCCCTCGATTCAATCCGCGGCTTTGGCTTCGCTGTGCTTCATGCCGGTGACGCTGTCGGAACCGCAGATAGTGCTGCCGCTGATTGCCGTGTTTGCAGCCTTCCTGGTGATGGTCCGTTCGCATCGCACCATGTTGCTGCTTATCCCCATCCCATCGGCATTGGCCTTGGCACCAGTACTCCTCAACGCTGTTGAGTTCTGGGCTGCAGGAGATTGGAGACAGCTCTTCGGTGATGTGCAGATACCGGTTGCCAGCGTCGGCTCTTCACCAAAAGCCCTGAATGCGCTGCAACTCATCGCGCAAAGCTTTGACATGCAGTTCATGCAAGGCCAGCAATGGTGGCTTTTGCAAGGCGATGTGCTGGTTATCGCGCTCTGGGCCAGTTTTGCCCTGCTCACCGTATTTGGTATATGTGCGCTGGCGCTGCCGTTTGCGCTGCGTCTTTCGAGGATGATGTGGATTCTCGCCATTGCCGGGCTTCTCCTGGCTTTGGTATCGGTTCGCGTTGGCATTGGTACGGATGCAGGCACGGGCGTGGCC
This sequence comes from Bifidobacterium sp. WK041_4_12, assembly GCF_041080795.1. Classification (NCBI taxonomy): domain Bacteria; kingdom Bacillati; phylum Actinomycetota; class Actinomycetes; order Bifidobacteriales; family Bifidobacteriaceae; genus Bifidobacterium; species Bifidobacterium aquikefiricola. The sequence continues at coordinate 1,205,849 of NZ_CP129674.1, forward strand.
GCATCACCATCGCCGGGGCTGGCTCTAGTCATTCTGGCACTGCTTTCATGCGTCTGTCTGATAGCGGGATCAGCAGTGCATCAATTCATCGAGCTTGCTCAGCGCTCCAGCATCAAGGAAATCAGTGCAGGTTCAAGGCGTCGTTTCGTCTCTGTCGCCAAGGCGGGTCGTATCTCGCTGGCTCTCGTTCTGTTTGCCTGCATAGCGGTATGGGGCGTCTATGGCGGTCTGCTCAGCAACTCTCGAAGCTCTCTGGCACCGTCGGGCAGTGGTCTGCCGATGGTGGCACGAGATTATCTTTCCCAGAAACCTTCGCATCGCGTGCTTGCCTTGGCTGCGCTGTCTTCGAACAGAGTCGATTATTCCCTGATGCGAACGGGCAACGGCGATATCATCGATAGTTCCCCAGCAGCACGAGTATCGCAATATCTCGGCAGGGAGAGCACAGCGTCGGCGGCCATAGGACAAGCGTGCGCCGAGCTGCTTTCGAATAGTGCGGATGATGCCATTGCATCGCTGACCAATCTCGGCATTGGTGCCATCTATGTGCCCTATACCGGAATGGTCAATAATCTTAGCGCCACGAATGCTTCGGTCAGCAGTGAAAGCGCTACGGATTCATTGATCTCCAACATCACGGCGAGTGCCGGGGTTCAGCCGGTTGTGAGCAACGGCAATGGTACCTATTTCCGTCTGATCGGACTCGATGCATACAAGGGCGGTATCTCCACTGTCGGTGAGCGTGAGGCGCTGAACAATCCGTTCAGAATGCTATGGCTATGGTGTCTGGCAATCTGCCTTGTCGTGTATTGTCTGGTGGCTTTGCCTCGTCGCACGAGAAGCAGCCAGAGGTGAGAGGGAACATGAAGAACAACGCTGAAACCACACATTCGCAGCACCATGCAGATCAGCAGGGTAGAGTCCCAGACATGGCAAACAAGGCAGGGCATGAAAGTGACGAGCATGCTGCACTGTCGTCCTCGTCGCGCGGCCGAAGCATTTCAAAGATAGCGCTTGCCTCGCTTTCCGCATTGGTCGTTCTTGCGATGATGTTCGTTCTCGTCGCCATTGAGCCGGCGCAGGGCAAGGTTGATAGTGATAACAGCGGTTCTGCAATGCAGACTCATGCCGTTACTCAGCATACGATTATGGGCTACTGTCCTTCTCGCATGAGTTTGGCGGATTCTGGGAACTATGGTGATTCCCAGTTCCAGGCGAGTGCAGGAGATATCTCGTCTGATTCGGCACATGCGGCATTTGGCGCAATCTACGATTCGTCAATCACTGCTTTCCCCAATAATGATGGAACTGCCTTGGCAACTCAGCTCGAAGATAAGGATCCAACTAATGATGCTGCAGTTTCCATCGCTCAGAGCGACGTAAATGCACATGCCCTGGTGCAGAATACGCAACTGTTGGATACCAAGAGTGGTGCCGGAGCTGCATCATCCGTTGTTTCGCAGGCCACGCAGGGTGATTTGCGAGGTCTTTCGGCTACCTCCTGCGTGAGCCCTGCGCTGTCGCAGTCATTTTTGCTCCCTGCCACCGATACGGGATGGACGCAGCAACTGGTTATTGCCAATCCCACCGATAAGGCCACGGCGATTTCCTTCAACGTCTGGGGTACCGTTAAGACAGGAACGCTAGCTTTGAACACTGCACGAACCGTGACCATTGGCGCTGGCAGCGAGTCTGTCTACGATCTTGCTGCTGCGGCACCGCAGCAGGATGGTCTGTTCGTCACTGTCGCAAGCAAGGACACGGCAGTCGCTGCCGTCGTCAAGGTGGTTGGCCTTGACGGATTGAAATCCTTGGGATCTGAATACGTGACGGCAACCGGTTCTGCCGCGCAGAGCATGGTATTGCCGGGCGTGACGAAGGGGCAGCATGTGAAGCTGCTCGCCTATGCTGAATCAGCCAGCAAGCTCAGCATCTCGTGGGTGACGAAGGCTGGTTTGAAGAATGCCACGTCGCAATCCCTTGAGGCACACCGCGTCGCATCCATTGATATGGGCAGCGTTCCCGACGATGCCATGGCGGTGTCGGTGACTGCCGACAATGACATTCATGCCTCTGCAATTACGACGGTAGATGGTTCGGACGGCCAGCAGGACTTCGGCGTGATTGCTGCCCAATCCACGCCTCAATTCAGTGCCATCGCTCTTCCCAAGGGTTTGGGAGGCTCGTTGGTACTGGCGAATCGATCCACGCAGGAAGCGTCAGCCGACATCGACATCTACAATGCGGATGGCGCCCGTCTCGAAACGAAGACGGTTCAGATTGGTCCCAATGCCGCCTCGTCTCTTGCCTTAAGCGATCTGGGCTCGAATATCGCTGCCATTACTGTGCAGCAGCAGGCATCTTCGAAGAATGCGTTGTCCTGGGACATAGCCCTGTCCAGCTCAACATTGGACGATGCCAAGATTGCAGCGTCAAGCTATCTGCAGCCTGTTTCGCTGATGCTCCAGCATGCGAGGATAACAGTGAATGAGACTGTCGGTGTCTTGCGCTGATTCATGTGCAACCCTGCCGGGGGTCAGCGCTCGGTAGGGTTCAGCCCCACAGTGTGGTTCAGTACCATAGTGTGGTTCATCCCAACAGTGTGGTTCACCCCCACAGTGTGGTTCATCCCCACAGACCCCATTGAGGATCGATTTCCTCGGGTCTTCTTCCATACAGTTCTGCAAGCTGTGACACCATTTCGTCGCGAATGAGCAGCTGCAGTTCGGTTTCATCCTCAACCTGCATCTGCATGGGCATTCGGTACAGGACTATGCGAGCCGGAATGCCGTGACTGGCTGGAAAGGAATGTGAGAGGCTGCGCATGTCTTCGTCCCAAGGCACCGGATCGGATGGGGGCACGTCTTCGACGGCGAACTGAACTGGATGGATGAGATTCGGCCAGGCCTCGTTCAATCGCTTGATCTGCGAGGCGACGGCACTGTCAAATATTCCGGAACGTGTTCGATAGCGGGGCAATCGTGTGCCAAACATTGGCTTGCGCTGCCCTCGACCATGTCTATCGCGGAAAATCTCACGCGTCCAAGGATGCTCATCCATATGTCTCACAGTAAGAGCCATCAGCGACCGGAACAAGCTTCGATGCACGTATCTCTCGAAAGTGTGAATTATGGTGTAAGCTCTCAGCAGTGAATGACGAAAGGAATAATGCGATGGACGTCACAGGTATGGAAACAGCCACCACACAGGTTGAAATCGCAAGTTCCTGGAAGCAGCTTGACATCGCTGACATGAGTGCGCGTGCCAGAGTCGTCGCCTTCGATCTTGACAACACGCTGGCATGGTCGAAAACGCGCATGAGCGAGCATATGGGTTTCTTGCTTTCGCAGCTCACCCACAGCATCACCGTTGCCATTGTGTCTGGTGGCACATTCGAGCAGTTTCGCGATCAGGTGCTTGCGGTGCTGCCTGAGACAACGGACAACTCACGACTTCATCTGATGCCGACAAGTGGAACACGCTATTATCACTGGGATCATGATGCGTGGTCTCGCGTATATGCACACAATCTCAGCGAGGCTGATCGCAAGAGCGCCATCGCTTCATTGACATTGCATGCGCATGAACTCGATCTGTGGGAGAGCAAGACCTGGGGACCTCAGATAGAGGATAGGGGCAGTCAGATAACCTTCTCCGCGCTCGGTCAGCTTGCGCCAGTCGAGGCCAAGGATGCCTGGGATTCGGACAATGTCAAGAAGAATGCCTTGGCTGCCGCTGTCCGCGTTGATTTGCCGCATCTGCAGGTGCGCTCCGGCGGATCCACGAGTGTCGACATATCGGCAAAGGGCATTGACAAGGCCTATGCCGTGCGCAAGCTTGGCGAAATCCTTGGCGTGGCCGTTCCTGACATGATCTTTGTCGGAGATCGCATGGATCCACAGGGCAATGACTATCCCGCTGCATGTGCGGGTACGATGCCTGTACGGGTCGCCAACCCAGATGAGACCGCAGCCTTTGTCGAAGAACTGCTGCGCAGCCTGCCCAATTCTGGAACTTCGGCATTCTGAGATATTCGGAGATGCTCTGAAAACCTCGCAGGCTGGTGGGGTGCACGGTTCTGTTGGAATTCTCGGTTTGTTGGAATTCTTGGTTTGTTGAAGTTCGCCAGCTGTCGGAGAATCGCACTGTTCGCAATGCATGTCATATTTGACCACAATGCTGATGTGCGTTGCAGTGAATCGTAGAAGCTGGATATCGTCACCATCATGACTGATCCCTTTCGCATCCGTGTCGTCGCTTCTGCGATGGCAGTGCATGCTTATCGAGCATCCTTCGTTCGTGCCGCTCGTCGCATCTGTCGGGAAGTGCTCGACATAGTGGTGCCGCGTGGCTGTGTGGGATGTGATCTTCCGGATTGCGTCATATGCCAGCGATGCGCGGCATCATTCCGCTATGGCAGCACGCGGGTCTTCCCCCTTGCTCTCATGGAGCGATCCTTCTCCAGCGCCTTGTATCGTGGCCCGGTCAGAGCCGCCATCCTAGCGTGGAAAGACCATCGTGATGAAGAGCTTACGCAGTATTTCAGTGAACGGATGGCTTTTCTGGTATATGCCTCTTCCTTGGTGGACTGGTGTCACGAGCACGCAGTGTATTCGCTCTGCATCGTTCCGATGCCATCCTCGCCCTATGCAATCCTGAAGCGCGGGCGCATGCACACCCTTGCTCTGGCTCAGGCAGTAGCGCAGACGCTGCAGAGGGAGGGCATCGATGCTCATGCGCAGTCAGCGCTGCGCCTGAAGTTCTCGACCACCAAGGCCGTTCGTGCCGTTGGAGCCGCAGGCCGCACGCAACGGCTTCACGGCAAGATGGCTGTGAAACGATCGTACGAATTGAACAATCGGCATATCGTTCTTGTAGACGACATCATTACGACAGGCTCGACCATTCGTGCATGCATCAAGATGCTCGGCACCTGCCAGGCGCATGTGGTAACCGCGCTCACCCTCGCGTCAACGCCCTGCAACCCGCATCGTGACGCTGCTATGCATGAACGATAGGCATTTCATCCCATCTGGTTGTGCCGCGGATGGAAAGCATGTCGCGCCTCATCGTCCATGTGGCACCGGTATCGGCATCATTGCGCCCCGAGCCGCGAATGCCTCCATAGCCGATACCTACACGTCGAGGACCAAATCGACGGGCGGCAACTTCAAGCACGCTGCCGATGCCGTGTTCATCACGCTGGGCGTCCATGCCTTCGAAGGTGGCGAAATCCTGAGCGTCGCTCAGATCCAGCAACATCACACCAGCTCGGATATACGGCGCATGCTCGTCTATGCTGTGGCGCAAGGCATTGCAGGCCGCCTTTGACAGTACCATCGGGTTGTCGCTCGGGTCGTCAAGGATAACCGAGTTGCCGATATGCGAGTATTCCTTGGCAAACGGACTTGTCGAGCAGAAAGCGGCGACACGGCCGCACAGACTGTGCTGACGGTGCAGTCGATGACAGGCTTGCTGAGCATAGACGCTTAAGGCTTGCGACAATGTTTCAAATCCCCTGACCGGTGAGGAGAACATGCGCGAACATAGAATCTGGGTTCTTCTCACGCCACTGCTTGCATCTGATTCGTCCTCGATGCATGGCGTGCCTCGCAGCTCCAGAACGGTGCGTTCGAGCAATACGGAGAAACGATGTCGAATAAGAACCGGATCGCATCGCTGCAGATCAAGGGCAGTGGTGATGCCCATGCCCATGAGTGTCTTGGTAATGCGTCGACCAACGCCCCATACTTCGGATACGGGTATGCTGCGGAGTGCGTCGTCACCGCATTCCTTGGCAATGTCGTTCCAGAATGTCACGCCATGCGAAGTCGGATGCTTCTTGGCCCAGTGGTTGGCGATTTTTGCCAAGGTCTTGGTCGGGGCCACACCAACGCTTACGGCAATGCCCACGCCACGCAGCACGGTGCTGCGCATCTGTCTGCATGTCTGCTCGGCTCTTGCTCTGCCCATCGTGTTGTGAAGAAAACATTCATCGATGGAATACACCTCCTGATGGGAGAAGAATCCAGACATGACATGCATCATGCGGTGCGAAAGGCTGGCATAGAGCTCGTAGTTGGAGCTTCTGGCAATCACGCCGTCGTGTTCCGCCTGACCGCGAATCTTGAACCAGGGCGTTCCATTGACGATGCCTAACTGCTTGGCGGCCGCACTGCGCGATACCACGCAGCCGTCGTTGTTGGATAGCACCACGACAGGGCGTCCAGCCAGCTGCGGGTTGAATACCGTTTCACACGACGCGAAGAAATTATTGGCATCTGCGAGCACTATGGCATAGGGAAGGTGAGAGACTTCGATATCTTGGGCGGCATCGGTCCGTGTCTCGACGGTGGGCGCATCAAGGGCCGGATGCTCGGCGCGCATTGAATCAAGCATGAATCATGCACCCCAACCTGATCTCGGATATCGCTGAGCATCCTGATGCAGCTGACCGCTGCGATGCGATTCTGCAGCATACGAAGATACGCGAGCATGATGGCTGCTGTGCGATGTGTCGGCACGATGAGGTGCAGGCGTGGAGGTGCGGGGCACCTGAGCGCTGTGCCGTGACGACAAGGCATCGTGCTGGCTGTGAAAATTGCCGGTGACGACACCCCAGATGCTCAGGCTTTCGTCATTGCCGGGAATGAAGTTCGGATATCGCGCATTTTCGGGATGCAGAACCGGCGTAGATCCATGCACCAGAAGGCGTTTCACCGTGAGTTCATCATCGAGAATCGCGACGACGATGTCACCGGCTGCCGGTGCAATCGAACGGTCTACGATAAGGAGATCGCCGTCAAATATGCCGGCACCTTCCATGGAATCTCCAGCAACATGAAGAATGAAGGTTGTATCGGGATTCGTGATGACGTTTTCGTCAAGACTGAAATCGCCGGCAAAGTAGTCCTGCGCCACCGAAGGAAAGCCTGCGTGCACGGCCTCCAGCGCCATGAGCACCGGCCTTGGGCTCACTGCCGCCTGAACGACGTCAGTGACGCGTAACGATGCCTGATCCGCTGTTCCATCGATCTCAGACGCGTTGCGTGAAGGCACGCCATCGCCATGTTCGGTCGCATGTGACATTTCATTATGCATGTGCATTGTTCCTCCAGCCCATCACTTATCTGAATGCGTCGAACATATGTTCGAATACCATTATGCATGAGCGACGAGCCATGCGCAAGCACATATCGCAATCGAGCGGTCATGCAAGGTGACCGCTCGATATTCGGGGCGTGTTGGAATATTCGTCCGGTGTGTGCGAACATCCATGAACGACTGATCGTTTCATCGATTGAACGATTGGGTGGCTGAACGATTGGGTGGCTGAACGATTGATGATTTATGCGTCGTGATATTGGGGTAGTACGATTTCAAAATCCGCACCACGGGTATCGTCAACGACGCTGACCGAACCGCCATGCAGCTTCGCGGCCCAGCGAGCTATGGACAGTCCAAGACCGGTGCCTCCGGATTCGGTGCCGAGACCCGCCTTGCCCTTCACGAAGCGTCTGAAGATGTCCGAGCGAGCCTCTTGGGGTATCTGAGAGCCAAAGTTCACGACATTGGTGACCACACGTGGGGGATCGGTTTCCACATGGACTTCAATGAGGACGGTCGTGCCATCGGCGGAATGCTTGAGAGCATTTGAAATGACGTTCGTGAAGAGCTGACGAAGCCTGTCCTGATCGCCTTCCATCTTGGTATTGCGGGGGACATCGACTTCAATCTCATGCGCATGACCAGCATCGGCAATTTCAAGCGGCTCGATGGTTTCATCGATGAAATCGGCAAAGTCAAAGCTCGTTATCTCAAGGCTTGAGGCACCTGCCTCCATGCGCGACAGATCAAGCAGGAAGGCGATGAGATCCGAAAGACGGTGGGTTTGATTGAGTATGCTCTCCAGGTTTGCTGGGGTCGGTTCGACGACATGGTCGGCAAGGTTCTCAATCATGGCCTGCAATGCGGATACGGGGGTGCGCAATTCGTGGCTGACATTGGCAACCATGTCGCGCCGCATCTGGTCGGCATGCTGCAATTCCGCAGCCATGACATTGAATGAACGTGCCAACTGCCCGATCTCGTCATGGCTCAGCGTTGCCGATTGCACGCGAACGGTGTAATCGCCATCTGACATGGCCTCTGCAGCGTCTCGCATCTGTCGCAGTGGGGCAGTGAGCCCTCGCGAAAACACATAGGTGATGCCCAGAGCCACAATCAGCGTCAGGGGCATGGCAATCCAACCGTTGAGCCCGACCTTGAGCAGGAACCACGCCATGATGAATGCTATGGCCGTGGCAATCGTAATGAGAACGCTGAGTTCGCCCTTCAATGACGAAAGAAAGCCAATGGGTCGATCTGGGGACACATGCTGCGTCTTTACCTGCGACCCGCTGCTGGCATGCGTTTTCTGCTGATGCTTGTTGCTATCAATTTTCATATGTCTTGCACTGATGTCTGCTGGTATTGGTGATGTCTAGCGTGTCATGCGGCGCGCTGCTCTGGCGGCTCGAAGGCATAGCCGACACCGTGCACGGTGCGAATCATGTCCGAACCGAGCTTATGCCGCAGCGCCTTTACATGGGAATCGACGGTACGGGTACCTGAAGCATCGACCCAATCCCATACGTCTTCCAGAAGTTTTTCGCGGGTGAGAACCGAGCGTGGCTTGCGTGCAAGGGTTGCGAGCAGGTCGAATTCTGTCGGTGTCAGATGGATCTGCTGATCGTCAAGGGTGACAAGACGCTGTGCAGGATCGATGATGAGCGAACCAAAGTCAAGAATCTTCTCATTCTCTGAATTCTTGGCGATGACCTTTGCCCGTTCGACGCGTCGCAGCAACGCCTTGCACCTGGCGATCAGCTCTCGCATCGAGAATGGCTTGGTCATGTAGTCGTCAGCTCCGGCACCAAGTCCAATGACCTTGTCGGCTTCGTCGTCGCGAGCCGTAAGAATCAGAACAGGCACAGGCCTTTCGGCGACGATGCGCTTCGTCGCCTCAAGACCGTCCATGACGGGCAGCATGATGTCCATGATGATGAGATCTGGCTTCAACTGGGACGCAGCCTGAACGGCGCTGGCACCATCGGAGGCGACTCGTGCCGTCCAGCCTTCTGCCGTAAGGCGTTGTGCAATTGCAGTGGCCAAGGTTGGCTCGTCCTCCACAACAAGAATCGTGCGATGTATGCTATCGCGACGCATTGTGGTGTTATTCATGCTCACGTGTTCCTACCTTCATGTGTGTGGTGGGTATCCTCAAATCTCTCCCAATGAGTTGTCTGGTTTCAAGAATACTGCGCCCAGGGCAGGCACGGTGAGTCTTGCTGACCATTTTCTACTGTGGAAAGGTACATCATCGGCATCGAAGCTGCCATTGTGTATGTCAGAACCGCCATATTTCGCGGCATCGGTGGTCAGTATCTCTGTCCATCTGCCACCTTGGGGAAGTGGCACCTGATAGTTCTGCCATGCGGTTCCAGCGAAGTTCACGACTGCTACAATGCATTCGTCCTGCGAGCCCAGGCGCATGAAACTCAGCACGTTGTGGTCTGCATCATCGCTGGTAAGCCACTGGAATCCTGCAGGATCAAAGTCCTGTGACCACAGGGCTGGTTCATGACGATACAGCGCGTTCAGATCTTCGACCAGTGTCTGCACTCCTTGATGATCCGACCAGTTCAACGAGTCCCAGTCAATGCTGTACTCATAATTCCATTCACCGAACTGAGCGAATTCATTGCCCATGAATGTCAGATTCTTGCCTGGGTGTGCCCACTGATAGGCAAACAGCGCTCTGACGGAGGCGAATCTCTGCCAGTCATCTCCCGGCATTTTGCCAATGAGCGAACCCTTGCCGTGGACGACCTCGTCATGAGAGATCGGCAGCACGTAGTGCTCCGAATAGGCGTAGACCATGGAGAAGGTGATTTCGTTATGGTGGTATTTCCGGTTGACGGGGCTTTCATGGAGATACTCGAGCGTATCGTGCATCCAACCCATGTTCCATTTGAGACCGAATCCCAAGCCGCCAATGTTGGTTGGAGAAGTCACGCCCTGCCATGCCGTCGATTCCTCGGCAATCATCATGATTCCAGGATTCATGCGGTAGGCGGTTGCCGTCACTTCCTGCAGGAAGGAGATCGCCTCGAGATTTTCTCGACCGCCGTAGATGTTGGGTCTCCATTGACCGGGATCGCGACTGTAATCCAGATACAGCATCGAGGAGACGGCATCGACGCGGAGGGCGTCGATATGAAACTGCGAAAGCCAGTACAGTGCGTTGGCGACCAGGAAATTACGTACCTCGTTGCGGCCGAAGTTGAAGATATAGGTGCCCCAGTCAGGATGCTCACCGCGGAGGGGATCAGGATCCTCATATAACGCAGTCCCATCGAAACGGCCAAGAGCGAAGCCATCTTTGGGGAAGTGAGCGGGAACCCAGTCCATGATCACGCCGATACCGGCGTTATGCAGCTTGTCTATCAGATATTTCAGATCATCGGCGCTGCCCTGACGCGAATCTGGAGCATAGTAGCCGGTGACCTGATAGCCCCACGACCCTGTGAAGGGGTGCTGTGTCAGGGGCATGAACTCAACGTGGGTGAATCCGAGCTTGGACACATAGGGGACAAGCTGATCCGCCAGCTCACGGAAGCCGAGCCCTTCCTTCCAACTTCCAGCATGAACTTCATAGATGCTGATGGGGCCGCCGTGCGGATCGTGCTGAGCTCTCGTGCGCATCCAATCGTCATCTTGCCATTCGTGCCGCGAATCAATGACGACGGATGCGGTTGCCGGTGGAATTTCATGGCCGCGCTCCATGGGATCTGCCTTCATCACCCACTCATGGTGAACATTGAGAATCTCGTATTTGTAGGTTTCGCCCGCTTGCAATCCCGGAATGAACAGTTCCCATATTCCTGAAGAACCCAGCTCTCTCATGGCGTAGCTTCGTCCATCCCAGGAATTGAAATTGCCCACGACGCGAACCGCATGGGCGTTTGGCGCCCAGACCGCGAAGGATACGCCGGAAACCTGCTGTCCCTTCGTACCGTCTGCGGAACCCATTGGATCGTCATAGCTTCGCACGTGCGCGCCGAGAATCTCCCAGAGTCGTTCGTGCCGCCCTTCGCCAAAGAGATAGATGTCGATATCACCGATGGTGGGGAGATAGCGATAGGGATCGTCTTCGACACGTATGGTTCCATCGGCATATTCGGTGCGAATGCGATAATCCGGTACGGAATAGCGCATCGACGTCTGCAGGGCTGGAATGACGACGGTGAATATTCCATTGAACTCATGACGAGCTGGATACTCGCCATTCTGAGTGATGATGGTGACACTTTGTGCCATCGGTCTGAGCACTCGAACGGTGACCTCATGACTGGCGCTTTCCATGTTGATGTGCTCGCCCAGAATTGCGTGAGGGTTGTAGTAGCGTGCGTTGCTAACGGCGTCTAGGATGGTGCGATCGACGTTGATCGGCATCGTGGACGACTTTTGTGAAAGTGTTGTCATAACAAGAGTGTAAACGAGCATGTGGGACATAGACAAAATCCATGCGATTCCTTATCGAAGTCCTTGCTGCATGACACAATTGTGTCGGTTTTTAGGCCAGCTTAAGCATACTCTGGAGGATTCATGGGATATAAGGTCGGCGATATGGTTGTCTATCCGCGGCACGGTGCAGCGAAGGTAGATGCCATTACCGAACGAACCGTCAAGGGAATCACGCGTCAGTATCTGCAACTCTCAGTACTGTCTTCTGACGGTTTGGTCATCAACGTCCCCGTCGACAATGCTAAAAAAGTTGGTGTCAGAGACATCGTAGGTGCCCGTGAAGTCGCCAAGGTATTCGAGATTCTTCGTACGCCAATCGTCGAAAAGGAAATGAACTGGTCGCGTCGATACAAGTTGAACGTTGAGAAGATTGCAACCGGCGATGTCAACAACATTGCAGAGGTTGTGCGTGATCTGGCACAGCGCGACGTTGACGAGCACGGACTTTCTGCAGGCGAGAAGCGCATGCTTACCAAGGCTCGTAATATTTTGACTTCGGAGATTGCCTTGTCGGAAGATCTTGATGATGACGAGGCGCAACGTCTGCTGGATGTCAATCTTGGCTATCAGCCTGCCCAGCCTGGAGATGAGAAGCATCATACCAAGGCTCCCAAGGAACCGGTTATGGAGACTTTGGCTCGTATGGAAGCGGAAGCCAAAAGCGCCAAGAAGAAGAAGTGATTTGCAAGAACGCTCATTGAGATGAGCTTGGCGTTGCGTCTGATTCGCTGCTCGAAGGTGAGACGCTGTCAGATGTCGTTCCCTGGCTCGAATCCGCCTGTGGGTTCTCGGACTGCATCGTTGTCCTAAGTTCCAATGCTTTGGCGATATTCGTCGTTATTGCGCTGATCCATGCATTCAGCGTCGTGTCCTGTGCAGGCATCACTTCGGTGACATCAGCCGTGGGAACATTGTTGTCTTTGGCAGCAGTGGCGAGTTTCTTCTGTGTTTCAGCCGATTGCTGCGTTGAGTCTTCCAGGAAAATGCTCGGATGCTGTGATGTGCCGAGCAGGTCCACGAAAGTTTCGACTTCGGTCGTCGTTGGCTGCTCACTGCCGCTGAGAGCCTGTGCAAAGCCTTCGGGCGTCTTGTCGGAAAATCCAAGATCAGCCATGAGATAGTAGGCAATTGGACGTTCCTGGGCATAGGTCAACTTCTTCTTCGACTGCGATGCGATGGTTTGCATCAACGTTTCCAACGTCGTCTCGCTATGCTTCCATGCCTTGAGCCGAGCATTGAAGTAAGACTTCTTGGCGGGAAGAGCCTTGATGTAGGCTTCGGTCACTTCGGTTGCAACACTGTTGCGTACATCCTTGGAAAACCACAGATAGGGGTTGTCCCCCTCCGAAGCGCCCACAGCATCGGCAGCACTGACCAAGGTTGCATCCTTGGGTGCGGATTTGGTAGCCCAATCGTCATAGCCAGCACCATTGACGATCTCAATCCGGGACTTGCCAATGGTGGTGACATCCGTTGTCTTCGGCTCGTATTCCTGTATCGCCAGATTCGGATCTGAAATTATCGTGCTGACCTGGACTTGATCGCCACCTAATTCCTGAGCCAGAGAACCCCATGGACGGATGGTGGCAACCACGGGGATCGGTCCACTCAGCGTGGTCGACGTTGTGGAAGGGATTGCGGAGTCTTGCGAGCGCAGCGAACAGGCAGATACTGCAATGATTGCGCTCATCGTGAGGAGAGCCGCCAAAACCCTCCGTGTCAAGCCCCTATGTTGTTTCATACCCGACCTCTTCATCAACCTTCGATGGTGACATTACCAGCATTATCGATGCCAGCTCCATCGACTCCAACTCACGGCTCCAATTAACTTCATCTTCATATGAAGGCGATAATCCTTAATTCACGATAGCCTATGACTCGGAGCAATTTCGAGAAGAACTGGAGTCTCAATCATGGTTTTGTTGCTTGATGGCAATGCTGTTGCGCAATCGATCAAACGGGATTTGCGGCAGCGCGTCGAACGATTGCAACAGCATGGGGTTTTCCCCGGTCTTGGGACGCTTCTTGTTGGTGACGATCCGGCCTCTGCCCGGTATGTGGCTGGCAAGCACAGGGATTGTGCCGAAGTCGGCATCAAATCAATCAGATATGATCTGCCGGAAGGTGCCACGACCGATGACATCATACATGCCGTCGACGCGTTGAATGCTGATGCACAGTGCACGGGGTTCATCGTTCAGCTCCCGCTGCCCAAGGGCACGGATGCGCACGCTGTGATAGACAGGATCGATGCTTCCAAGGATGCAGACGGCATGCATCCATATAACCTCGGTCAGCTTGTCTTGCATGTTTCAGGAGAGATTGCGACTCCGCTGCCATGCACTCCTCGAGGGGTTTTGGAGCTGCTTGCCGCCTACAACATCGATCTTGCTGGGAAGCATGTCTGCGTGGTCGGGCGAGGCATCACGATTGGTCGAACCATCGGGCTGCTCCTTACTCGCAGGGAATGCAACGCCACGGTGACGCTCTGCCATACGGGAACCAGGGATCTTCACGAGCAGATGAAAAGGGCCGATGTCATCATTGCCGCCACAGGACGGCCCGGCATCGTTCAGGCGGACGATGTGAAGGAAGGTGCTGTCCTCGTGGATGTCGGCATTGCCCGAGTGCAGGACAAATCAACTGGAAAATGGCGGATTTCAGGCGATATTGACCCTTCGGCACGTAGCGTCGCTTCAGCGTACACACCAAATCCTGGAGGAGTGGGGCCCATGACTCGTGCCATGCTGCTCACCAATGTCGTCGAAACTGCGGAACGCCAAGCTTTTGGAAAGTGACAACAGGTGATTTATCGCATATACTAATGACGTATGTGCCTACCAGGCAGATATTCATAATTGAAAATCGATTTTATTCATCCACTACGTACAGAAATAATCAATTAATGGCAGAAAATAATACAGAAGTCCAGAAGGTTGCGATCAACGACATCGGCACCGAGGAGGACTTCATCAAGGCAGTCGATTCAACCATCAAGAATTTTGATGATGGTGATTTGGTCGAGGGTACCGTCGTTCGCGTTGATCATGACGAAGTATTGCTTGACATCGGCTACAAGACTGAAGGAGTTATTCCTTCACGCGAACTTTCCATCAAGAAAGACGTCGATCCCGATGAAGTGGTCAAGGTCGGAGATTCGATCGAGGCTCTTGTCGTCACCAAGGAAGACAAGGAAGGCCGTCTTATCCTTTCCAAGAAGCGTGCACAGTATGAACGCGCCTGGGGAGATATCGAAAAGATCAAGGATGCCGATGGCGTTGTTGAGGGAACTGTCATCGAAGCTGTCAAGGGTGGCTTGATTGTCGATATCGGTCTGCGCGGATTCTTGCCTGCATCTCTTGTTGAAATGCGTCGCGTCCGCGATCTGAGTCCGTACATCGGTCAGAAGATCAAGGCAAAGATTCTGGAGCTTGACAAGAACCGCAACAATGTGGTGCTGTCACGTCGTCAGTATCTTGAAGAGACCCAGTCCGAAGTGCGCGAGACCTTCCTGTCTCAGCTCAAGAAGGGTCAGATCCGTGAGGGCGTTGTCAGCTCCATCGTCAACTTCGGCGCGTTCGTCGATCTTGGCGGCGTTGACGGCCTCATCCACGTTTCCGAGCTCTCTTGGAAGCACATCGATCATCCGAGCGAAGTAGTCAAGGTTGGCGACAAGGTTACCGTCGAGGTACTGGACGTCGATATGGACCGCGAGCGCATCTCGCTCAGCCTCAAGGCAACTCAGGAAGATCCATGGCAGCGTTTCGCACGCACCCATGTTCCAGGACAGATCGTCAAGGGCAAGGTTACGAAGATCGTGCAATTCGGTGTCTTCATTTCCGTCGAGGACGGCATCGAGGGTCTGGTTCACATTTCCGAGCTGGCCAACCGTCACGTTGAAAATCCGGAAACCGTCGTCAAGCCGGGCGAAGAGGTATTCGTCAAGGTCATCGATGTCGATCTCGATCGTCGTCGTATCTCCCTCTCGCTCAAGCAGGCGAACGATTCGGTTGATCCTTCATCCGAAGACTTCGATCCAGCACTCTACGGCATGCCTGCAGAGTACGACGAGAACGGCAACTATAAGTATCCAGAAGGCTTCGATCCCGAGACCAACGAATGGATTTCAGGCTACGAGAAGCAGCGCGAAGAGTGGGAAGCTCAGTATGCTTCTGCTCACGAGCTGTGGGAAGAGCACAAGGCCTTCGTTGCCAAGGAGCTCGAGAATGCTGCAGCCTCAGCCGCAGAGGATGGTCAGGAATCAGAGCAGAAGGAGAAGAAGGCCGAAGAAGCAACTTCGAACTATTCTTCTGAAGACAGCGCCGAAGGCACACTTGCTGCCGACGATCAGCTTGCTGCTCTGCGTGAACAGCTCCTCAGCGAAAAGAAGTGAATCGCATAAGGATCATGCTCAGCTCTGAAATTCACGAGTAATGCATGAACTGCATGAATGAAGCCCACCATTATGGCGGGCTTCATTTGTTTTGCGAGCCATGGTAGCGTTCGGCAAGAATGGATGAAGCTTATGAGAATAGCTGTCACTGGTGGAATTGCCGCTGGGAAGAGCACCGTCGTCGCCCATCTGCGCGATCTTGGCGCCTATGTCATCGACTATGATGCAATTGCGGCCGCAGTGGTTGCGCCCGATACGGCCGGTCTTCGCAGTATCGTGTCAGCCTTCGGTCCAGAAGCGGTCGATGAACACGGGCAATTGCGCAGAAACTGGTTGGCTTCGGTCGTTTTCGGGGGAGCGGAGCATGCTCGCCAACGCCAACGCCTGAATGCCATCGTGCATCCTTTGGTCTATGAGCGTGCAGCAATCCTTGAGACTCAATTCTTGCGCAGTCTGAGCGATGACGTGGAACCGCAGCATCGGATCATCGTTCACGATGTGCCACTGCTGAGCGAAGTCATCCATACGATGCATGTTGAATTCAGACACATCATCACCGTTGAGGCACCTATCGATGTCCGCATCCAACGCATGGTCAGCAGGCGACATATGTCCCTGCACGATGCGCAGGCACGAGTCCAGAGCCAGTCCAGCGAGCGCCAGCGTCTTGCCATTGCAGACATCGTCATCGACTCAGCTGTGAGCATCGAACAAATGTTCGAAACTGTTGATAGAGTATATGCTGGGCTGGTAGAGGAGCAGCGGGAGTCGTGCGATCCGCGCTGAATTCCGAGGATTGGCCTGTTATCAGTGACCTTATGAGGAGGAATGTATGGGATTCAATATCGAACGTGCAAACAAGCCTTTCGAAGTGAAGTCACCGTACCATCCTTCAGGAGACCAGCCTCAGGCCATCGATGATCTCGTGACACGAATCAACAATGGCGAAAATGACGTGGTGCTGATGGGCGCAACAGGAACGGGAAAGACCGCCACCACCGCATGGATGATTGAAAAACTCCAGCGCCCGACCTTGATCATCGAGCCGAACAAAACCCTTGCAGCGCAGCTTTGCGCGGAGTTCAGGGAACTGATGCCTGACAATGCCGTCAGCTACTTCGTCTCCTACTATGACTATTACCAGCCTGAAGCCTACATTCCCCAGACGGATACCTACATCGAAAAAGACTCGAACATCAATGACGACGTTGAACGCCTACGGCATGCTGCGACAGCGAATCTGCTCACTCGCAGAGATTGCGTCGTCGTGGCAACGGTTTCATGCATATATGGATTGGGAACGCCAGAGGAATACGCGAGCCGCATGCTGTTTCTCAAACAGGGGCAGCAGCTGAACAGAGACGAGCTGCTGCGAACCTTCGTCAACATGCAATACAAGCGCAATGACATCTCATTCGTTCGCGGTACCTTCCGAGTCCGGGGCGACACCGTTGAGATCATCCCGGTCTACGAGGAGCTGGCCATTCGCATCGAATTCTTCGGCGACGAGATAGACCGCATATCGACCCTGCATCCTCTTACTGGCGATGAAATCGAAGAGGAGAAAGAGGTGCACATCTTCCCTGCATCGCATTACGTTGCCGGCCCTGACCGCATGGAACATGCCTTGAAAACCATCAAGGAGGAGCTGGACACTCGTGTCGCCGAGCTGCACAAGCAGGGTAAGGAACTTGAAGCGCAACGACTGAACATGCGTACCACATACGATCTTGAAATGTTGACGCAGATAGGCGTATGCTCCGGCGTCGAGAACTATTCGCGACATTTCGATGAACGCGCTCCCGGCACGCCGCCGCACACCTTGCTTGACTTTTTCCCTGACGATTTTCTGCTGGTCATCGATGAATCCCATGTGACCATTCCGCAGATCGGCGCGATGTACGAGGGTGATGCCAGCAGAAAGAGGACGCTGGTGGAGCATGGTTTCCGCTTGCCGAGCGCGATGGACAACAGGCCGTTGAAATGGCCGGAGTTCCTCGATAGGGTCGGCCAGACAGTCTACCTTTCAGCAACACCGGGCGATTATGAAATGGGACTCTCGGACGGAGTCGTGGAGCAGATCATCCGTCCTACGGGACTGCTCGATCCTCAGATTGAAGTGCGTCCTGTCAAGGGACAGGTCGATGACCTGCTCGCTGAAATCAAGGACCGAGTGGCCAGAAACGAACGCGTGCTGGTCACGACCCTCACCAAGAAGATGGCCGAGGACCTTACCGACTATCTTGTCGAGCGCGATATCAAAGTCGAATATCTTCATTCCGATGTGGATACTCTGCGACGGGTGGAACTGCTGCGCGAACTCAGAACCGGCACCATCGATGTGATCGTCGGCATCAACCTGCTGCGTGAAGGCCTTGATCTGCCAGAAGTGTCACTGGTGGCTATTCTCGATGCAGACAAGGAAGGGTTCCTTCGCTCCTATCGTTCGCTGATCCAGACGATAGGCCGCGCTGCACGTAACGTTTCAGGAACCGTGCTGATGTACGCCGACCAGCGCACTGATTCGATGAACAAGGCGATTTCCGAAACGAATAGGCGTCGTCAACGTCAGATCGCATACAACAAGGAGCATCATATCGATCCCAAACCGCTTATCAAGAAGATCAGCGACGTCAACGACATGATTGCCCATGAGGATGTTGACACCCAATCCCTGCTGGAAGGCGGATATCGCAACGCCAACAAGGCGGGCAACTCACACCTCGGTGTGCCGACCTTGGATAGCGAGGAAGCGCAGAAACGTCATGAGGAGATACTCAAGGCGGGTCTGCCGGCGCAGGATCTCACCGATTTGATTCGTCAGCTGAGCGAGCAGATGCACACCGCCGCAGAACAGCTGCAGTTCGAGCTTGCCGCAAGGCTGCGCGATGAAATCCACGATCTGAAGAAAGAGCTCCGCGGCATGGTCAACGGTGCACAATGAGTGAAAGCCTAGCGCATACGGCTTTGCTGTCGTTGTATCGCAAGGGGCTTGCGGCTGGGAAGCGTCGTCACAGCGTCGTTCCCGCAGCCAGTCCCCATCGCTGCGTCCCAGGTCTGTGGAGGCAGTGGTTCCCGCTGCGTCGTATAGTTGACTGTTATGGCTGAAACCCCGTTACCTTTCATGATCGGCACCTTCGTGGTGCTTGCAGTGTTCTTCATCGTAGACATCTTCTTCATAGGGCGAAAGCCTCATGTTCCCAGCACCCGAGAGTGCATCACCCATATCGGCTTCTTTGTCGTGGCTGCATTGCTTTTCGGCGGACTGCTGTGGATGGTTGCAGGGTCAGGGCCTGCCATCGAGTTCTATTCCGGGTGGTTGACGGAATACTCGCTCAGCATCGATAACCTCTTCGTCTTTGTCATCATCATGGCCAATTTTGCCGTGCCCAAGACACTCCAGAAATATGTATTGAGCATCGGCATAACCGTAGCTCTGGTGCTCCGCGGTCTGTTCATTCTGGCCGGAGCCGCACTGATCACCCGATTTACCTGGGTATTCTTCATCTTCGGGGCTTTTCTTCTCGTTACTGCAGCGAAAATGGTGTTCGGATCAGACGATGACGAAGAGTATCACGAAAACGGCTTGATCCGAATGCTCAGAAAGTTCATGAAGATCTCCGACGACTACGATGGCGAACACCTGCGCACCACGCATGATGGTCAGCGCTATTTCACGCCTATGCTCGTTGTATTTCTTGCCATTGGCACGACTGACGTGCTGTTTGCCTTTGATTCCATCCCCGCCATATTCGGACTTACCAAAGATCCCTTCATCGTCTTCACGTCGAATGTGTTTGCGCTGCTTGGACTTCAGCAGCTCTTCTTCCTGCTCGGCGCTCTTCTGGACAAGCTCGTATATCTACCGATAGGTCTTGCCGTCGTCCTTGCATTCATCGGAGTCAAGCTCATACTGGAGGCCGTACATGAGAATACGCTGCCATTCATCAACGGAGGACATGCCATCGAAGCGGTGCCGGAAGTGCCCACGTGGCTTTCTTTGGGCGTGATAGTCGTATCCATAGGAACGGCTGCAATTGCAAGTCTGATACATATGAAAGCAGAGGAAACTTCCAAATAATCATCGAAGTTCCTTGACATTGCAAAGAAAATGGCCATTGTGAGCGCTAACAACACACCCTTTGCATTCGTGGGGTTTGGTCGGTGAAAGATAGTACTGTTGTTTGTGGAAACTATGCGAGGATACAAACCTCGTTCACCAAATAAGAAATAGGCAGGCATTCATGCGCAAAGCCAAAATTGTAGATACTATCGGACCAGCGACGGAATCGCTGGAAAACATCACCGAGCTCATTGAGGCAGGTATGGACGTCGCTCGTCTCAACCGCTCACATGGAACTCCTGAAGATCACCTCAAGGTCTACAACAACGTTCGCGAAGCAAGCAAGAAGACCGGACGCAATGTTGCGGCACTGGTCGACATTCAGGGACCAAAGATTCGTTGTGGTTGGTTCAAGAAGAATGCCGATGGCGAAGACAAGGTAATCCTCAAGGAAGGCCAAGAATTCACCATCACCACCGAAGACGTCACCGGCGATGAACACATCACCTCAACGACCTTCAAGGGTCTTCCAGGTGACTGCCACGCAGGAGATCCCATTCTGATCGATGACGGCAAGGTTCGTCTTGAAGTCACCTCCGTCGAGGGCAACGAAGTGCACACCAAGGTCATCGTCGCAGGCCCGGTTTCCTCACACAAGGGCATCAACCTTCCAGGCGTTGCCGTGAGTCTTCCAGCGCTGACCGAGAAGGATGAGGCAGACCTTCGCTGGGGCATTCAGACCGGTGCAGACATCATCGCCATGTCATTCGTTCGTTTCGCGACCGACATTGATCGCGCGCACGAAATCATGGACGAAGAGGGTCGCCGCATCCCAATCGTCGCCAAGATCGAAAAGCCACAGGCCGTTGACAACCTCGAAGAGATCGTGCGTGCCTTCGATGGCATCATGGTTGCTCGTGGCGACATGGCCGTTGAAATGCCGTTCGAACAGGTTCCTCTGGTTACCAAGCGTTGCATCGAGCTTGCTCGTCAATATGCAAAGCCGGTAATTGTGGCCACCGAGGTTCTCGGTTCCATGGTTCATTCGCCAATCCCAACACGTGCAGAGGCATCAGACTGCGCCAACGCCATCCTTGATGGTGCAGACGCAACCATGACCTCCAACGAAACCGCTGTTGGCGATTACCCAACACAGACCGTACAGACCATGGCACGCATTTCAGGTTACGCTACAGATCACGGATACGACCGTATCCCAGACCTGAAGAAATTCGACATGTCAAACTCGGGCGCTGTTTCTTCTGCAGCAGTCGATCTGGCCGAGAAACTCAACGCCAAGGCCATCGTCGCCTTTACGCAGACCGGCAACACCGTTCACCGCGTTTCTCGCGAACGTCCTTCGGCTCCGATCTTCGGCATCACCTCGAACATGCACACTTTCCACTGGCTCGCACTGAGCTGGGGAACTGAAGCATTCCTGCTCGATCACGACTATCATGACCTTACTCGTAAGGAACTGATGAAGCTTGCTGACGACACCCTCAAGAAGGCCGGCAAGATCGTTGACGGTGACAAGATCGTTCTGCTCAGCAGCGCACAGGGAGAGCACAAGTCCGGAAGCACCGATTCTATCTACGTGCACTCAGTCGGCGCATCTGACTGATTGAGCCGCTCGCCACTCGGCTGGCAGGAGTGCAGACCGGAGCATACTCGCTGACTGTCTGCACTCGATAGCACCCATAGCAATATGCCGGCACCATCTGCTTCATTGATGATGCCGGCATATTGCTTTTTTCGTCGTACGAGTCTACTGCAAGGTTTCCCCGAGGCCGCAATGTGCACGCAACACGGCAATCACTGTTTTCGCATCGACTATGGTTCCATTCAGCACCATTTCATACGCTTCCTCAGGAGTGTAGAGACGAACGTTTGAGCGAGGGGACTCCGGGCCGATGACCCCTCTGTCTATCGGTGTCAACCCGCTTGCGTAGTACATCGAGGTGTGCTGGTTCGAAAAACTGGGCGTATTGATGAATCTGCCGAACTGCGTAAAGCTTGCCGCTTCAAACCCGGCTTCTTCATGGAGCTTGCGCTTTGCCACATCGAGTGATTTCTCGTTCGGTGAATTAGCGTGTCCAGCAGGAATCTCCAGTGTCCAACGATGTGTCGGAATGCGATATTGCTCGATGAGCGGCATCCTTCCATCGGATGTGACCGCGAGAACAGCCACGGTGTCGCCGTTGTTCTCATGCAATATGTATCGCTCGAATGATCCGAACACGTTGGAATCGAAAGAGACCTGATCGACATTGAAGTAATGGCTTTGCACGATTTGGGTTCTTGAACCTTCCTTGACTGGAGAAGGACGCCAAGGGTCGAATGGCCGGTATGTTGGATTGCTCATGAAATCTCCTTGCTGCATACGTGTATTGCACTGCATGGTTACCGTCATTGTATGCCGCCACGCGCGGCGATGTTGCATGGTCGCGAGAATATGGTAAATTCCCAAAGGTAACAGAAAGCCCCTGTATCCCAATTGGTAGAGGAAACGGCCTCAAAATCCGTCCAGTGTGAGTTCGAGTCTCACCGGGGGCACGGTTGCAGGTACCTGTCAGCATACGCACCTAGGGGAGCACTGAAGCTACGCTGGGAGGGAAACATACGGAAACGAGGTTGGCATGGTAGCGGAAACGGATAAGACCGAAGATTCTCAGTCAAACAGAACAGTTGTGGTCGCTGAGGATGAATCGTTGATCCGACTCGATATCGTTGAAGCCTTGGGCGATGCCGGATATGACGTCGTTGGTGAAGCTGCGAGCGGTCAGGAAGCGTTGGACTTCACTCGAAAAATGAAGCCGGACGTTGTGGTCATGGATGTCAAGATGCCCGGTATGGATGGCATTACGGCCGCCAAGGAAATCGGCAAGGATAATCTTGCACCGGTTGTCATGCTTACTGCTTTTTCTCAGCAGAAACTCGTCGAGAAAGCTGCGGAAGCCGGTGCCATGGCCTATGTCGTCAAGCCGTTCGTACCTGAAAAGCTACTTCCTGCACTTGAGGTTGCCATCACGAGATTTGAGCAGATCAACACGCTTCGCGATGAAGTCAGCGATCTCAAGGCTCGTTTCGAGGCCCGGAAGCGCGTGGACCGTGCGAAGGGTCTGCTGATGGAAAACATGGGTCTTACGGAGTCTGAAGCCTTCCGTTGGATTCAGAAGACTTCCATGGATAGAAGACTTACCATGCAAGAAGTCGCAGATGCAGTTATCGCTCAAGTAGAGGGTGACGACTGATTCAACGAAAGGCAGGGAGATGGACACGGATTCGCAGGACAGGCAATCGCAGAAAGACACGCTCCTTGTAGTTGATGGTCATTCCCTGGCCTTTAGAGCGTTCTTTGCTCTGCCAGTAGAGAATTTCACCACGCAAAGCGGCCAGGCCACCAATGCGGTATGGGGTTTTGCAACGATGCTTGCGCAAGTCATCGAAACGGAACGGCCAAACCATCTTGCCGTGGCCTTCGACATGTCAGGCGGCACCTTCCGCAACACCATGCTCAAACAGTACAAGGCAACACGAGATGCAGCACCAGAGGAGCTTCTCAGCCAGCTTCCGCTGATTCAGCACCTCCTCACATCTCTGGGCATCACCTATGTGGAACGGCGTGGCTTTGAAGGCGATGATATCATCGCCACCCTTGCCACGATGGGTTCGCAGGCACAATACAAGACGCTGGTGCTCTCGGGGGACCGTGACGCTTTCCAGCTGATTGACGATTATGTGACCGTGCTCTATCCGGGTCATCACTTCAAGGAACTGAAGCATATGACCGCCGATGCGATACAGGAAAAATATCATGTTTCGCCCTCGCAATACCCAGACCTTGCGGCGATGCGTGGAGAGACGGCCGATAACATTCCCGGGGTTCCGGGAGTTGGCGATGGCTACGCAGCAAAATGGATCAATCAGTATGGCGGACTTCAAGGAATCTATGAGCATGCCGAGGAAATAGGCGGCAAAAAGGGCGAGGCTCTGCGCGAAAACATCGAACAGGTCAAACTGAACCGCAAGGTGAACGCGCTTGTCCGTGACATGGACCTCGGCGTTGACATCACCGATCTGGAATATGGCGATATCAAATCTGATGATCTTTCGAAACTGTTCGACTCGTTGCAATTCGGCGAACGAACCCGCAGCCGCATCATCGCAGCATTCGGCGCGGATGCCGCAAAGAAGCTGAAGCAGGCTGCTGCAAAGGACGATACGGACACAGCAGGTGAGCAGCATCAGCCAGAGATGGAGGCAGAACTCGACCAGGTGGGCGATTCGCACGACTTCCAGGCTTGGTTGACGGAGCATGCGCACAAGTCCAAAAACTCCCTTGGTCAGAGCAACGACGAGCAAGGCAATCCCGCATTGGAAGCGTCTGCAACCGCCGGATCGGCTTTGCCAGATGCCATCACACTGGTTGCCGCAGGCAAGGATCTGCCAGGTCGGGAAACATTCCGTTCGCTGACCATCATGGCAGCAGACGGCCATGTCGTGGTATTCGATGGCGTTGGTGAGAACGCCGATGTGCAGCATTCTCTCCAGCAGTTCCTTGATGAATACCAATCACAGCTGCTGGTTCATGGATACAAGGAACAGCGCCATATTCTCAATGCATCCGGGCTTGAGCTTCATGAACCGATGTTCGATACGAAGCTCGCTGGTTACATCGTGGAACCCGACTTCCACGCGGACAACCTTTCCGCATCGGTCGCGCATTTCTTGGACATTCAGGACGGCAACCGCGACATAACCATCGAGCAGGGCAGCTTCGCATTCGACGACAACGATTCAGAGGAGAGCAAGGATGAATCCTCGACAGATGCGCATAAGCAACCTGAATCCGTGAGACAAGCCATGCTCATATCTCGTCTGGCACAGCATCTGATGCCGATCATCGATGAGCGCAGGCAATACCGGCTCCTGCGTTCCATTGAGATACCTGTGTCCTCAACGCTCTATGCCATGGAATCGTCAGGAGCATCCGTGAGTGCGCAGAGACTGAAGGAACTGCATGATCGGTTCATAGCGGATGCCTCTCAGGCACAGGACATCGCGTGGGAGAATGCCGGTTCAAAGATCAATCTGCAAAGCCCCAAGCAACTCCAGAAGGTTCTGTTCGAAGATCTTGGGCTCAAGCATTCCCGCAAGACGAAGGGTGGATCATATACCACCAATGCTGCAGCATTGCAGAGCATGTATCTGAAGTCGGTTGACAATCCCAAGGCGAATGATTTTCTCGGAGCCCTGCTGCGCTATCGAGAGACCAACAAGCTCAAGCAAATCATGCAGACCCTGATCGATGCGGTGAATGCCCGCGATGGCAGGATTCATACGACCTTCGAGCAAACGGTTGCCGCTACCGGAAGGTTGAGTTCAGTCGATCCGAACTTGCAGAACATTCCGAACAGAAACGCTGAAGGGCGCGAGATCCGTTCGGCATTCGTGCCTGCGCCTGGCTATGACTATCTTTTGAGTTCCGATTATTCTCAGGTCGAATTGCGTATCATGGCTGACCTTTCCGGAGATGAGGCGCTTATCGAAGCGTTCAAATCCGGAAGGGACTTCCATAAATACGTTGCCAGTCTGGTATATCAGAAATCCGTTGACGACATCACAGGAGACGAACGCTCGCATGTGAAGGCAATGAGCTACGGTCTGGCTTACGGTCTGAGCACGTACGGGCTTGCCCAGCGGCTGAGCGTCAGCCCAGCCGAGGCCGATGTGCTGCGTCAGAAGTATTTCTCCACCTTCGGCAAGGTTCACGAATATCTCGAATCCTTGGTGAATACGGCACGAGACAAGGGTTATACCGAAACCATGTTTGGCAGGAGAAGATATTTCCCGGGTCTAAAGTCCACCAGACGCCAGATCAGAGATGCGGCAGAGCGCGGTGCTCTGAACGCGCCTATCCAAGGCTCCGCAGCCGACATTATGAAGATTGCAATGGTGCGCGCTGACGCGGCATTGCGCTCTGAGGGTATGAAAAGTCGTATTGTGCTTCAGATTCATGATGAACTCGTGCTTGAAGTTGTAAAATCAGAAGTCAAGAAGGTTACTGCCTTGGTCACTCAAGCGATGGAACATGCAGTGGACATAGCGGTTCCGCTGGATGTGTCAACTGGCCTGGGAGCAGACTGGCAGCAGGCCGCACACTGATAGGCAAGGCAGACGTTTGTGTTCTTGCTGCTGATGCGTTGCTGACGGGGATAACATTACATTCATTGCATCCCCGCCAATCACTGCAGGTCAGTCACTTGCAGTACTGGAATCACTGGGAATTACACTGGGCACTGCAACGAAGCGCGACTTTGGAGGTTATCGATATGAGCGATGCAGATACGGACATGGAGCGCACCAAGGGGACGACGCTCGACATTTCGCAGACCGATAGTGACGAGCAACCGATTCTTGGTCAGGTCGTCGAAATCCTGGAATCGTTGTACCCGCTCGAATATGCGGAGAGTTGGGATGCCCCGGGTCTTATCGTCGGTGATCTGTCGAGACGGATCACCAGGGTCATGTTTGCCGTCGACCCGACGATAGACGTCGTTGACGAGGCGATTCGTCACCATGCCGATCTGCTGATAACCCACCATCCCTTGCTGTTCAGAGCCGTTCATGAGGTCAGTGGACTCGGCTTCAGAGGTGGCATCATCAATGCACTCGTGCGTAACAACTGTGCGTTGTGGGTTGGCCATACGAATGCCGATGTCGCCTATCGCGGAGTTGCGCACAGTGCAGCTGATGCCCTGGGTCTGGTGAACCTGCACCCACTGATTCCCTCTGGTACCAAGCAGCACGGTCATGACATTGGGCTTGGCAGGGTGGGAACGCTCAGCAAGCCGCAGACTCTGCGCAATTTCGCATCAGTGATTGCCAACAAGCTGCCACGAACGAAAGCAGGCGTTCTGGTATGCGGTGAGTTGGATGCAGTGGTCCATACAGTCGCCATCCTGCCGGGGTCAGGTGACTCATGCTTCGATGAAGTGCGAGATACTGACGCTGATGTGTATGTCACGAGCGATCTGAGGCACCATCCGGTGACCGACGCTTATCAGCAGTCGCGGTATGAATTCATGCTGAAAAGCTCAGGTTATGTCTCTGGGGGAGAGCATCATGCTGCACCCTCACCAGCATTCATCAATACGCCTCACTCCGCAATCGAGCATCTCTGGCTAGCGTACGCGGCTGCAGACCTACAGGAAGCTTTGAAGAAGCATCATCGACACAGCATCACGAGCTACATGTCAACGTTGAACACGGATCCTTGGAGCTTACGATTGTAGACAAGAGAAGGGTAGCCATGCCGCAGAAAGAATCTGAAACGGAATCATTGCACACGTCGTCACATTCGGTGTTTCATGCTCAGCCACCTGCGTCGTTCCTTGCATCGTTGCAAGAAGACTCCGATGGCATCGACATGTCGAGTCAACCGCATATCACTTCCAGAATCGTCCAGTATGCAGGGATTATCTTCGATGTTGATGAACTGAGAGTTGCCTTGCCAAGGATGGATGGTGGCAGAGAATTCATAACACGTCAGATTGTCAAGCATGCCCCATCGGTGGTGATGATCGTTCATGACTCCAAGAATGACACATATCTGGTTGAACGCGAGTACCGAGTAGGCTGCAACGGTTTCGTCTTTGGACTGCCCGCAGGTCTCATGGACAAGGACGAATCGATTGATGCCGCCGCCTTGCGCGAGCTGAGAGAAGAAACCGGCATTGTGCCGACGCAGCGTGCATACATGATCACCCATATCAGCGATTCGTATTCCTCTATAGGCATGTGCGATGAAATGTCACATGTGATCTCCATCGAATTGCATGACTGGAGCATGCACGACACGAAATTTGACAAGGACGAACACGTCCAATCAGCATGGGTGAGCTGGGACATGCTGAAATCACTGAAAATTCAATCCGCCACATGCATCATCGCCCTGCAGTCAGAGGCATTGAAACGAGCGGGAATAAGGGAAAAAATGAACATCAGGGAACGCGACTGATTGCTCATTGACAAACACGGTCTGGGTCCACTACCACGTAATCGTTTTTAGGTGACATACTGTAACTATGCAAATTAGACCAGGTTCAATGTATCCGCTCGGCGCAAGCTACGATGGAGCGGGCGTGAATTTCGCATTATTCTCACAGCTGGCCGAAAAAATCGAGCTGTGCCTGTTCGACGATGACGATCATGAGACTCGCATCGACATGAGTGAACAGAACTCGTTCGTCTGGCATAACTATGTTCCAGGCATCCAGCCCGGGCAACGCTATGGGTATCGCGTCTATGGGCCCTACGACCCCGAACATGGGCTTCGATGCAATCCTCACAAACTGTTGCTAGATCCCTATGCCAAGGCGATTGAGGGCAACACCGATGGTGACGAGAGCCTGTATTCATTCTGGTTCGATGACAAGCAGGGCCATACCGGCATGAACACCTTGGATTCAGCCTCCCATATGATGAAATCTGCCGTCATCAATCCATACTTCGATTGGGGCAACGATCAGCACCCCTTCATCCCATACCATGATTCAGTCATCTACGAGGCCCATCTTCGGGGCATGACCAATCTCAACGAGGATGTGCCCCCAGAGATTCGCGGCACATATGCCGGTCTGGCATATCCTACCGTTATCGATTACCTGAAAAAGCTAGGGGTGACAGCCATCGAACTGATGCCCGTGCACCAATACGTCAATGATGCATTCCTGCAGGAAAAGGGACTTACGAACTATTGGGGATATAACACCATAGGATTCTTCGCGCCTCACAATGAATATTCAAGTTCAGGCGAACGAGGCGAACAAGTCAACGAATTCAAGTCCATGGTCAAATCCTTCCATAAGGCCGGCATGGAAGTTATTCTCGATGTGGTGTACAACCATACCGCCGAGGGCAATGACAAAGGACCTACCTTGAGTTTTAAGGGGATCGACAATAAGTCATACTATCGTCTGGTCGATGGCGATGAGGCTCACTACTTCGATACGACAGGTACCGGCAATTCTCTGTTGATGCGCTCGCCTCACGCCCTTCAGCTGATAACCGATTCGCTGCGGTACTGGGTTACGGAAATGCATGTTGACGGCTTTAGATTCGATCTGGCAGCCACCCTGGCCCGTCAGTTCCAAGAAGTGGACAAGCTCAGCGCCTTCTTCGACATTGTGGAGCAGGATCCGGTTATTTCACGGGTCAAGCTCATTGCAGAACCTTGGGATTTGGGTTCTGGCGGCTACCAGGTGGGTGGCTTCCCATCCTCGTGGAGCGAATGGAATGGTAGGTATCGGGACTGTGTCCGTGATTTCTGGCGGTCTCAGCCATCGACGCTGCCTGAATTCGCGAGCAGGCTGATGGGTAGTTCCGATCTGTATCAGGATGATGGGCGCAGGCCTGTGGCATCGGTGAACTTCGTCACGGCCCATGACGGCTTTACCCTGAATGATCTGGTGAGCTATAACGACAAGCACAATGAGGCGAATCTCGAAGGAAACCGAGACGGTGAGAACGCCAATCGTTCATGGAACTGTGGTGTTGAAGGTCCGACGTCAATCGCTGACGTAAACGAATTGCGCATGCGGCAATGCAGGAACTTTCTTGCGACATTGCTGGTCAGTCAGGGCATTCCTATGATCTGTGGAGGAGACGAAGTTGGCCGCACCCAGCAGGGCAATAACAATGCGTACTGTCAGGACAATGACATTTCGTGGACCAACTGGAATCTTGATGACAACCAGCAGGATTTGCTTGCATTCACCACGAAACTGATTCACCTTCGCCTTGATCACCCAGTCCTGCACCGTCGTCGGTTCTTCACAGGGCGTCAGCCTGGAGATACCTCCGATACGATTCCGCAGGTCGAATGGTTTGACCATACCGGCTCGATCATGGACATGAATGACTGGAACAACACGCATGCGTTCTCAGTCATGGTATTCCTCAATGGAGGCAACATTCCTGAGAAGGACTGGTTTGGTACGAATCTGACCGACAACGACTTCATATTCATATTCAACGCCCATTACGAGCCGATTGTATTTAACCTGCCGGAGGAGAGCTACGGCAACAAGTGGCAGCTGATGGTCGATTCCTTCAACCCCAAAGGCCCACAGCTTGCATACGAGGCAGGTTTCGCCATCACAGCCCAGCCGAGAAGCTTCCTGCTGCTCATGAGTGCCGAGCGGCATAATCGACTGGAAGCATGACCAGAGGAACACTGCGTTTCGCGAATTGACGCATTTCTTGTGGTTATGCTAGTTTATTCTGTGGTGCTTTATGCACCGTCGGGCCATAGCGCAGCTTGGTAGCGCACTTGACTGGGGGTCAAGGGGTCGCGAGTTCAAATCTCGCTGGCCCGACAAAAATGGCGGAATTCCAACGGTTTCAAGGTGTTGGATTCCGCCAGTTCTGTCTTTCGTTGTACATTATAGGACATTGCAGAAACACTATCCGTCGCGTTGTTTCTGGAATCTCCGAGGCTTTTCCTCATCATGCATAGGCTATGCGTTCGATATGTTAATATTCTCGCAACCTTACCAAACCTGCCAATATTATTACCATTACGCTGTGACACATACTTATAAGTATGACAGTTACCGACGCATAACAGCAGTATAGGCTACAATAATGGTCGCTATGTCCAACCTAGGGGGCTACCGTCAAGAAGTCTTGGCGGTAAGCCATCTTCGTAAGGAGAAATCGTGCGCTTGCTTCTTCGCTTTATCGCTGTTTTCCTCGCGCACCGTTCTGACTGCGTCTTCGTAGGCGGCCTTCATGTCAGGATCGTGAAGAACCTTTGGTGTATGTGCAGCAGTCATGTCAGCCTCCTTTGATTCCGGTTACTTCCCTCAGTTTAACCCTGACTGATTGACAAATTGTGAATACTTCCTTAAGCCTGACGAGGTTTTTGCAATCGTTTCAGCTATCCCCAAGAGTCGGGCAATCATTTTTCAACCCGCTATATCAAGCGCATCAAAGGCGTTTGATTCAAGACTGTTCACAGTGAGCATTCCATAGGGGAGTGATCCTGGATTCACCGCAACAGAGACAAATGATTTATATTCTCTTTTGGTGGAGATATCGAAACCCTCTGGCGCATCATGGGGAAGATCGTTAGCCTGCTGAACACTGCCCTCGTCTCGTATGAGCTTCCAAACATTGGTGTCGGTACCACTGTCCAGAGTGAAACGTGAAGAAAATTCGTCAATTCTACCTGAAGATGCTCTGACTATAGACCTCATGGACACGGTATCCGTAACTGTGTCGTCTATGGCAAAGTACGCTGCTCTTGGAGAGGTGTCGCTCACCATATCGCAAATCTTATCGACGGCGGATTGCCGAACCTTTCCCAATGCCTTGTCCTTCTCGGGCTGAGACGCAAGGCACATGTCTTCAATATCTCGGACAAGAGACAGGAGCGATCCATTTGAAGTTGTCAAAATTCGGATACGTTCAGAGTCCAGTCGCTCTGCCAGTGATTGCTTTTCCCAATTCTTCGATACTGAAAACAGTGCCGTACTACATGCGCCTACCGCGAGTCCGATTGCCTGGATTGCAACAAGAGACAACGTCATACCGACAATGTTGATGATTGCTCCTCCAAAAATCAACACGATTGCAACAATCTGCGCCGGTGAAGATGAAACCAACTGTTTAAATTTCAAGAGCATATCTGAACCATATAAAGAAATGTCGACTTACGGTGAGCTGTGTCAAAATCGTTGCGATTGCGCTGTGACGCATACATATCGGTATAGGCAGTTACCGGCGTATAACAGCTGTACCAGATACAATTATTAACAGTATGTCCAACAAATAAGGTGAGACCAATGACCAACAACGACCTTGAAGACACCACGGTGACGACGCCCAGACCCCCGAGGTGCAGTCCAACCGCAAGCGCACGATGATCATCGCCATCGTCGCGACGGCGGCTCTGGTACTCGCGGGCAGCGTTGTCTACGCGAACCATGTACGCGAAACCCAGCGGCAGGAAGCCCTGGCCTCGTGCGAGAACCAGCTCAAGTCTTTCAACAGCGCGCTCACCGATTTGGACAAGGCGAAGGACGGTGTGGCCGATGCGCTGGCGGTCACCGTCGAGCAGGTGGCCGATGGTGCTACCGTCACCGCGTTGTCGTTGACGGCAGGGTTTGCTGCAATGTTGGTTGACTTTGGGTCTGGTTGGATGTGATGGTCTGACCGGGAAGGAGCCAATGATGGCGACCACGTATAGTGACGAGTTCAAGGCCGATGCGGTGGCGTTGGTCAGGAACGGCATGATGCAACGGCAGGTCAGGCAGGATCTGGGCATCTCGAAGTCCTCGCCGGGCAAGTGGGTGCAGGATGCCGAGCTTGCCGAGCGTGGCCTGTCGGGCACGCCGGAGGAGCGTCGGGCGTTGAAACGCATCCGCGAGTTGGAGACGGAGAACGAGATCCTGCGCAAGGCAGCGGCATATCTGTCGAAGGCGAACCTCGACCGCCCAAAATGATCTACCCGCTCGTCAGACGGCTGGCAGAGCTTCCCGAAGCTGGGAGACCTGCCATACCGGTCGTGCTGGCCGGGCGGGTGCTGGGCTTCTCGAAGCAGGCGTATTTCACATGGCGGGCCGATCCTGTATCCATGTTGGAGCGTGAGGAGAAGGAGCTGCTCGCGATGATTCGTGTGATTCACGAGGACGACCCCCAGTTTGGGTATCGGCTGGCCGGTGACGAGCTGCATGCCCGGGGCGTGTGCGTGTCGGAGCGTCGCGTGTGGCGTATCTGTTCGAAGTATCGGATATGCTCCACGATCCAGTGCCGCTACCGCACGGGCAAGCCCGCCAGCCGGCCCGCGTCGGATGACCTCGTGCGCCGCAAGTTCCACGCCGACGCTGCCAACGTCGTGTGGCTGACCGATATCACCGAGCATTGGACGAGCCAGGGCAAGCTGTATCTGTGCGCGGTCAAGGACGTGTGGAGCAACCGGATCGTCGGCTGGTCCGTGAACTCCAGGATGCGTGCCTCGCTGGCTGTCGACGCGCTCGAGGACGCCTGGCAGCGGCGTGGCAAGCCCCGTGACGTGATCATCCATTCTGATCGTGGGTCCCAGTTCGGTTCACGCACGTTTATCGAGACCTGCCGCGCTACGGGAATCCATCGTTCGATGGGCCAGGCATACACGTGCGCGGACAACGCGGCGATGGAATCATTCTTCTCCCTGCTGCAGAAGAATGTCCTCAACCAGCGCTCCAGTTGGCCGGACATAACCACGCTCAGGCTCGCGATCATCCGTTGGATCGAGGGCACCTACAACCGTCGCCGACGACAACGCTCCCTGGGCAAACTCACCCCCGTAGAATACGAAACAATCTTCGCCAACGGCAACCGGCCAACGGCATGACAACAACACAAGGAAAACAGTCAACCAAGTTTGCAGCAAACCCGTGCATGCGGGCAGTTCCTCCACGCTGACCGACAGGGTGCGGGTCAAGCTGCTGGGAGCGTGCGGGAAGGACGTGTACGACGGTGGCGCAGAGAACAAGAACCTGGACTCGAACTGTGACCGGATGATGGATACCTTCCACTTCGCGGTTGAGACCCGTCTGACCATAGGCGGACAGTCGCGCACCAAGTTCTTGAACTATCGCGGCTACTACCGTGGCGGCAGCACATGCGATACCACGGTGCGCACCGTGTCCGGTGGCGGAGGAATTATCCGCGTATATATACCAAGTCCTGTGTCCGCGTGGGACATATGATCGACGCCCTTGACACAGTGCGCCGTGCGGTCATCGTCTCAGCAGTCTGCGGGCAATGTCCAGCGCGATGCTCCACGGCGGACGTTGGAAGCTCATCGCATGACCGTCCCTGAACATGCCGTGAAGCCTAGTACTTCGTCAGTCTGCTTTCGGACGCATGCGAGACATGTGCCGCAGGACGCTCGGCTAGGTCATGACCGGCCTGGATCAGTTCGTCGTAGACGATCTGAGGGAACTCTCTGACCAGTGCCCTGAGCTGGCGTTCCCTGTATTCCTTCCTGCTGTCCTTGATGGCGTCAAGGCAGTGGTCTTCCGCATCGATGCCAAACTCACGTATCAGCATCTCAAGGACATCCTCCAGTCCAGGACGGAAGCGATCACCGCCCACAGGAAAGTGCAGGGTGGAGAACGTGGGGAAGAAACCGCTGTCAACGAAGCGTTTCCTTCGTGCCTTGCCACGGTTCTTGCCTCCGCAACCCAGCATCACCTTCACGGCGCTGTCGTTGCTCGCATGGACGTTGATATGTGCTGAGGGTATCCCCTTGCCAGCGGTGCGCACAAAATCGTAATGAAACATGGGAACCGAATCACTAAACGTGGCGACGGTCATATCCGAATTATCAACTTGAAGATACGAGCCATCTGTCCTGCATGAGCAGTTGAAAAAGAAACCGAAAGTTAGGACCGCGCTTCCGTCCATTGTAAGACAAATCCCCGAATCGTCTGCATTTTCGATGCGAAAGTACCGCACGCCATTCTTGGATATACGAGATTCGGGAGTGTTGACATACGAGTCGTGCGACGTGCCGAAAACCCTTACAAGCAGGTCTTCAATCCGTTGTGCGAACGCAGTCGCCTGGTTGTCAAGCGACATGCCGTCAGGCATCATTCTCCTTCAAGGTAGTCGAGGGCTTCCAGCTTTCTCAGAGCTATACGCTCTTGGGGGTTCAGACCAATTCCATTCCGTTTCACGATAAGGTCGTGTAACGTTCCATACTCATGTTCGAGAGCCTCGCGCCTACGCACGATGGTCGCATCGTCAAGCATTACCGGTGGCCCTATGCGATGTGCGCTTGGTCTTACGGCTGTCATGGACATGTGGCACCTCCTGGAATCTTTGTGATCGTGCCTCCATCATACAGAAGCTATGCGTCAGATATAAGTATTCTGCCAGCCGCTTCAGACATCCTCAGATCGTTGCCATTGCACTGTGACGCATACCTATAAGCATAGGCAAAATAGCAATACCAGATACAATAATGGACACCATGTCAACACAGGAGACTCCGATGACCAACTTCAACGAATTCGAAGACACCACGGCAGCCCCATCCGTCGAAGACACCCAGACACCCGACGCAACCGGACAGACCTCCGAGGTGCAGTCCAACCGGCGTCGCAAGACGGTCATCGCCATCGTCGCGGCGGCGGCTCTGGTGCTCGCGGGCAGCATCACGGGCAGCGTGGTCTACGCGAACCATGTACAGGAACGGCAGCGGCTCAGGCTGCGGCAACGCAGAAGAGCACGTACTCACGCAGTGGCGGCTCGTACTCGAATACCGGCTCGAATGGCAAGATCGCCACGTCAGGCGGCGCCGCCAGCGGAGGCAAGAAAACGACCGGAGGCGGTCAGTCACAGCCAGCGCCGACGCCAGCTCCGAAGGGCGAGAGTGAAGAGATACTGAGCTTTTGCGCGGAAGGCGATTCACTCGGCAATGCAACCTATTACCATCCTTGTTAGGCCTGGTTGGCTGTTGTTTGATGCTCTCTCTGCATGACAATGCAGGGGGATTTTCGTGTATTCCACCGATATCGGTTCTTGTTTTTTCTACTTCATGTGAAGAGGTCAAGTGTTTGCATAGAACACGGGGTTTTGCTGCAATGCTGGTTCGCTCGTTGCGCCATGTTTTCCCCGTGCGTTTGGATACCCCGACCATGCGGGCAGCCTGGGTGAAGTTCATGCCCTGGTTCAACAGTTCGACATAGTGGACGCGTCTCGCGCTGCACATCGCACGCCGGGTCGCATAGATCACGCCCTAATACTCGTATTGCGACATCCATACCTACCAGAAGGACAGATGTTGCAACGATCACTAGGATCCCCTAATCCGCTCGTTTACGAGGGGGAGGAAGTCAAGTCCTGTCTGCTTTCAGAGGCTTGGCTTCGTCTGGATGCGTCATCGGACGCGCGCCTTGCCGCTTCCTGCATCCGCATCTCTTTCCCCGACTCTTCCATCCTTTGGTGGTCGGGCGCTCCGGGGACGCGAGGAACGTATATTATCATCGGGCACCTTGTTTGTATCCGAGGATAAACGCATCGGACGGTGAGCTGGAACCCAAATCCGTATCATCCAATGCCCTGCGCGCTCGGGTATCGAGCACTGCTTTCGCAACGGCAACGGAGTTTAATGGAAGTGGCATGAAGAACGTCGTAGACATGTCGCCAACTCTCGCGGCTGCCATGCGCTCGTTGGTGGAACCTACGAAAGGGTCGAGATCCAGCGCAAAGGGATGGACAACGTATCTTCGGTCAATCGGCTTATCCGTGACGATCAGCACCCTGCCACCGTCCTGGCTGAATGTGTTGGCAATCCACGCGATGAAGTATGGGTTGTCGCAGTCTGGCATCATCGCCACCACGAGGTCGGGACGGTTCTTTTCATCCAGGTCCAGCATGTCGGTTTTCGTGACGCCCACGCCCCATGTCTCCCAATAGTGTGGGACGCGATCCTCGGGGGCGACCAGTGCAACGGTGTCGCCTTGGTAGATTGCGTGGACGAGGAATCGTTCGGTCAATGCAATCCTCTTGTCTTCGGTACCTCCATAGATGGTGACCACTGACTTGTCGAACGGTTGCAGGTCGGTGAATTCAGTCATGATTGCTTTCCTTGTACTGTGGCGGTGCGAAGATGCATGTCAATCATCTTTGGGGGACGCGTCCTCATGGCGTTTGAACACCCTCGAGACCAGTGTAATGCCCATCGCTCGCAGGAACGTGATAGCGGCGAACGTAAGCGACATGACGAGGATCTCGGCCCAGAAGGGCGTGGCGTCGCTGGAGTATATTGCCTCAAACCCTATGGCGTAGGTGATGCCGGCAACCGTAACGAATGCAACTATGGTGATGATGGCGTTGATGATTGTTTTGGTCATGCATGAGTGTATGCGTCTGAAGACTGCAAGCATTGCAGTTTCCAAGTGGTGCATGCGGGAACTTTTTTCATCTTTGTCATGTCGTCATGGGCGTTCGGATCGAACCGACGGCACAGGGAATCTTCCGTCTGCATCCGCTATGGTCAGCACATCCGCAAACCTGCCGTTGGTGATGTCGATACATTCTTCATTCCATTCATGCCGGGTGTATCGTTGGCAGCTTTCATCCATCCTTGAAGAGGGGCAAGCGCGACGTGCCTGTTCATCGAACTCGTTGGAATGCGGATTATAGGCCAAACGTGTGTCCTTGTGTTAGTCGGTTTCGTTTGGATATCTGGTAGGTGTGTGGAATTCGTTCCAGTTGATGTCGGTGCTGTACCGGTTGGGGATGCTGTAGGTTTCCCAGTCTCCTTGCGGACTTGATTGCCAGGCCTGCTGGCTGTGCTGGTGGCACCACCAGCAGATGGCTTTGATGCGTCGCATGAGGCGCAGTCCCCGGTGCTGACGCATCATGTCGCGCAATTGATGTGAACAAAACCCAGTCCACTTCAATAACCCAGTTTGTGAACGTCCGACACAGCTATAATGCAAGGACGGGAGGCGATCATGAACGACAGCATGCACTACCATCTCAGCAAGCCATCACAGGAAGAACTGAGGTTTGCGAGCAGACTGCGAAAGCGTGCCGTTGTCCGTCGCCCTAGAATCGTCTATCTTACCGGTACGGCAAAGGTCGTGCGTGAATTGAAGCGAGAAATGGAGAGACAGGGCATCACGCATCACAGCTTGCAGACCGCTCAGGAGTCACGCAAGAAGTGGTTGAAGCCATGCTTGATGATGGCGATGTGCGTGCGCAGGATGCCATGAAGACTCTGCGGGCGGTGGATCTTAGCCCCACCGCGTTGCCGGCGGCATATTTCAAGAGTGCGTCATGAGGGTTCTCCATGCATGGCTTGAGGATAGGTACGTTGGCAGATTCATGCAGGACACCAATAGACATACTGTTTTTGAATATGCCGTTGATTACCCATCAACTAGGTTCTAGTGATTGTTGCAACATCCATACCTCCCAGAAGGACAGATGTTGCAACAATCACTAGAACCTAGTCTGCTTATAGAATGAAGGGGAGGCGACGATCGATGGTGAGTTGCCTGTTCATACACTATCGCTGTTCATTTCTGCTTCGACATGCAATGTGACATGCTGTACGGTATGTCAATCGATTGAACGAGATTTCATGCTGTTCCACTGGTGATGAATTGACTATAAATGTTATAAGGAGTTGCCCTTGGCAAGGAAACTATTGCAAAGAACATGGATGTCTCTCGTTCAGCTTCTCCTGTTCGGTATCATGTTCGCCATCGATCTTTCGCTGGCACCCATTGGAGGGACGCTGGCGAAGGTGGTCTTCCAGGTCCTAACAGTCACGGTCGGTGCAGTTGTTGCCATTTTCGTCGTATTGTGGACGAAAGGCGGTGTGGTCGAACGCACGACTGCCTCTGTCTGTAGTCTCATTTCGCTGGTGTTCGCTACGAATCCAGCCTGGATCTGGTATCCGTTCTCAACATCGCCAATACTGTACTATCGCAGCATCCGCAACGCATTTCCTATGGTGGTCTGGCTTTTCATTGTCGCCTGTCTGCTTGCGATCCTCGTCATCGTAAATATGCGAAGCCATAGAACAGAGGAAAAACCCGCTCATGCGGGACTGATCGTGTCGGATGCACAGAATCATGCGTATGGAAGTTTGCTTGGTGAAGCGGCTTGTATCGCAGCGCCTGGCTGGGTCTTTCTACCTTATTTCGTGGGTTCGCGAACCTTCATGAAGCTCCAATCTGTTGACAGGCACTCGTACGCTAGCATGGTGCTGATTGCTGCATTTGTTATAGTGGCATGGCTGTTCTTGCTGATGGTGAATGCGCTCTTCGATGCAGCAAGGGGGTCACGTCGCCTGTCCCGAGCGGGAATGACCCTTCTTCCCTTCATGTTCGCTGGATTGGCCGTGGCCGGTGTCGTCGTGGTAACTCAAGCTGCAGGAATTTAGAAACCGTTCTCTGTAGGAAATCAACGAATGGATTCAACGATAACGCCCGCTTCTTGCATGTTCTTATTGCAAATCGGAACAATCGCTGTGCCGAGGGGCTAGACTAATGCTGACCTATACCGAAAGGGACTCAATGAGTGAAGAAGCATTTGAACTTTCTGCCGAGAAGATGCGCAAGCGCGGCCTGAGTGAAGTGTCCATCAAGCAATTCAAGCGCTTGTACGATACCTGGCAGGGAGAAGATTCAGAGTTTTCGATATTGGAAAAGAATGTTGACGCTCTCAAAGATGTCCCCTATGTGGGTGACGTGCACGACAGGATGAATCAGCAGCAGGCATTGGATGCCTTCTCCAAGACCGCATTCCTCAAGCTCAATGGGGGACTGGGCACTTCCATGGGTCTTGAGGGTGCGAAATCGCTGCTTCCCGTGCGTCGTCACAAAGCTCGTCAGATGCGCTTCCTTGACATTATTCTCGGTCAGGTGCTCACAGCCAGGAAGCGTCTTGGCATCCCTCTGCCATTAATTCTGATGAATTCCTTCAGAACGTCCAAGGACAGTCTGAAACTGGTGAAGAAGAATCGACTGTTTGAACAGCACGACATCCCTCTGGAGATCATCCAGCACGTTGAGCCTAAACTGGTGTTGAAAACCGGTGAGCCGGTGGAATTCCCGGAGGATTCCGAGCTGGAATGGTGCCCACCTGGTCATGGTGACGTCTATTCCACAATTTGGGAATCGGGTCTGCTGGACAAGCTTCAGGAGAAAGGTATTGAATACCTGTTCATCTCCAATTCCGACAATCTTGGGGCTCGACCGTCACGTACCTTGGCATGGCACTTTGCCAAGTCTGGTTCACCGTTCATGGTTGAGGTCTCCCGAAGAACGAAGGCTGACCGTAAAGGCGGACATATCGTCTTTGACAAGAAGACCGGACATCTCATGCTTCGCGAAATGAGTCAGGTGGCTCCGGGCGATGAGAACGATGCGACCAACATTCGCAAGCATCCATACTTCAACACCAACAGTATCTGGGTCAGGGTCGATGCTCTCAAAGCCAAGCTTGAGGAATATGACGGTGTGCTTCCATTGCCTGTGATCGTCAACAAGAAAACCGTGAATCCTGCCGATTCGAGCACGGAAGAGGTCGTTCAGCTTGAAACCGCAATGGGTGCTGCCATTGGGCTGTTTGAGGGAGCAAGCTGCATCGAAGTGGATCGCATGCGCTTCCTTCCAGTCAAGACGACCGATGACCTGTTCATTATGCGGTCAGATAGATTCCACTTGACGGACTCGTATGAAATGGAAGATGGCAACTACATCTTCCCCAATGTGCAGCTTGATGAGAGATATTACAAGAACATCAATGATTTCAATGAG
Organism: Bifidobacterium sp. WK041_4_12; assembly: GCF_041080795.1. Taxonomy (NCBI): domain Bacteria; kingdom Bacillati; phylum Actinomycetota; class Actinomycetes; order Bifidobacteriales; family Bifidobacteriaceae; genus Bifidobacterium; species Bifidobacterium aquikefiricola. Next base: position 1,246,209 of record NZ_CP129674.1, read on the forward strand.
CGATTCCCATACTCCATTCCCACGCTTGCTGCTGCCAATTCCGTCACCATCGAGGGGGACTGGACCTTTGGACGGGATGTGACGATGTTCGCTGATGCAAAGCTCACAGATCAAGGCAGACCTTCGTACGTTCCGAATGGAGAGTTTGTAGGACCGCAGGGCGTTGAACCTGACGAATGGGTGTAGAAGGAATCTGCTCGGATTTCTATGAAAGCTCATGCCGAGATGCTCTGAGACCTGGCTGCGCTGAACTGGAAGGTGCGCGTCTATCTCTCAGAGCATATTTGTGTGGCTTCGCTCACCATGATATTTGTACATTTTTTGATTATTGTGCCTGACACGAGCAAAATACATCTAATATAGATAAGGGTCTGTGCAAACACGCACAGTTACTTAGGTATGCTAACGATACGCGAGGACTAATGACAGAGGGAACGAATGGTAGGCGACGCTTCTCCGATAAATGGGGGAAACATGAATTGGATGTGCTTGCCGTACTGTCCTCAGCCTTCCCGCAATGGCTGACATCCCGTCAAATCGCACAGCGCGTGAAGGCGTATGCCGATTCGTACGGCGAACTTGCTGACCAAGCGGCAAAGGCTGCATTTGCTAAACAATTTCAACGTGACCGCGCCAAACTCGCGGCAATGGGCATAGCAATAGAATCCCGACAACCTGAATACTCATCGAAGTCAGAGGGTCAGGATTTTGCGTCATATCGTCTTCAACTTGGTGACGAACCCAGAGTTCGGCTTCGCTTTGAACAGGATGATCTACCTGTTCTGGCAGCAGCCAACTACCTTGCTCGTTCGGTATCCATCTCTCAATCGGCAGAACATCAGGAGCATCACGCTTCGCGCACCAGCCCACGCGTGCCACAAATGCCGGTTCCGGGACTGGGCCTTGATTCCATAGCTCCCGGCTTAGGGACGCAGCCTATTCCCGATGCCTTGGTAAAGGTTATCGACTCTCGACGTTTCGCCGCGACCGTTGACGACAATGGTGAGCATATCAATGTGGCATACACGGATTCTGACGATCTGGCGATGTTTGTACTCGGCCATCCTGGCTCATCGATCATCAGCCCTCAGGAAGCGGCCGACGCATTCAGCAGAAGGCTGCATGCCGCAACCCGTCTTCAACCCATTGACGGCAATGGTGCTGAAGCTGCGCAAGCCATGACCGAGATTGATACCGGCAAGGACCCCTGCGAGCTCCATCACAAGGAAAGCAGAAAGTCATCTGCCTCGTTTCAGACCGGTTCCGAGGTTGACCGTAGACTGCGCCTGATGCTGTTCCTATCAGCCCATCTGGGCGAGGAATTCTCCCTGAATGAGCTTGCAGAACGCTTTATCGGCCGCGTCCGGGACGATGACGATCTGAAACGCTTCGTCAATATTATTCACAAGGACATCAACACTCTGACAACCGTTTCTGACGACGGCGAGATGGCCGGCAGCCAGTTCTTTGACATTGATTGGAATTTGCTTGAGACCGAAGGTATCGTCTCGGCTACCAATTCGCTTGGTTTGGAACGTCTCGCTGGCGTTTCGCCCCAGTATCTCAGTCTTCTCACTGCTTCCGTCAGCTATCTGGCGCATTCGCCACTCCTGCCTGACTCCTCGCGCCAGCATGCTCAATCGCTCTATATGCGACTGCGGCAGCATGTCGAGCCAGGTGTGACGCCATGGCTGAGTCTGACAGGGTATGAACTGGAACCCATGAGCTTTGCCATTGTGAAGCGGGCCATCGATACCCTGTCGATTCTTGACATGGAATACACCGATGGGGCAGGCAGAACACATCGCAAGATCGTCGCTCCGGCGAAGATCTTCGTTGATGAGGGCGTCTACTACGTCGCCGTATGGACTGATCTCTACCACGTCATCGACATGGATACGATGTCAGACGAATTCAGGGCGATCATTACCAAGCAATCCGAGCAGCTTACCCATATGAAAGGCGAGCATCGCCAGTGGCAGGTATTGCGGCTTGCACGCATCGAACATGCTCAGCTCGTCAAGACCGAGCGTGCCCCTGAAATTCCGGATGTCCCCATAGGTACGTTGCGTGAGTGGAGTTTTGACAACGGCACTGCAGCGGTCATCGTCACTGACAAGAAGAATCTTGCCTTTGTGAAGACGCTGCCGGGTGCAACGGTCGATGACAATGGCACGGGTGAGAAGGTACACTTGACTGTCTCCTCTGATTCCTGGTTCGTGGCTTTTTGCATCTCGCATGCACGGCATATCACGGCTGTAGCACCTGAAACATTGCGCACGATGATTGTCGCTCGTGCAGAGCGCGAACTAAGCTTGGGAGAGAACAGCATAGCGAACGAAGAGTGAGGGGAGTGGCAATGCCAGGATGGATATGGCTGCTATTGGTCATCTTTATGATCGTTGTACTTATCGTTGGGGCTGCGTATGTCGTTTTCCGTGCCCTGGCTGCAATGCGCACCGTGACCGGACTCACGGGCGTCATCGGAGACAAGATCGCAGATGCACAGTCTTCCTCTTCCGAGAGGGAATCACATGATCCGTTGCTCACACAGCCATTGAGCGTCGCTAGTGAACGCTATTCACAGGCACATGCTGAGGTTATTCGACGACATGATCGCATCCGTGAGCGGCATATGCGTACGTGGCAACAATGGAAGCATTTCAACGACTGATTGATATATAAGGATGTTTAGGGACCGTTATGCCAGATAATCCGACTCGGCGTTACGCTGCGTTCAGGAAAAGACAGGCTCATACACACACTGCTGCCTTTCGTTTCGCCAGCACACTACCATTTGAACTTGACCCCTTTCAGGAAGAGGCCATAGAAGCCCTGGAAGCTGATGACAACGTGCTCGTCGCAGCCCCAACGGGATCTGGCAAGACGGTCGTTGCAGATTTTGCTGTCTTTCTTGCGCAGGAGCATAATGTCAAGGCGTTCTACACGACCCCCATCAAGGCGTTGAGCAATCAGAAATATCATGATCTGGTTGAGGTATTTGGAGAGGATCATGTGGGTCTTCTGACCGGAGACACGTCAATCAACTCAGAGGCAGACATCGTCGTAATGACGACGGAAGTGCTGCGCAACATGCTGTATGAGCACTCAACCACGCTTCAGGCTCTACGATATGTCATTCTTGACGAGGTTCATTATCTCAGCGACCGGTTCAGGGGACCGGTCTGGGAGGAAGTGATCATTCATCTTCCTGCATCCGTCCGCGTCATTGGACTGTCTGCAACCGTGTCAAACGTTGAGGATTTCTCCGACTGGCTGCAATCGGTTCGTGGCCACACCAAGCTCGTCATCACGGAAAACCGACCCGTGCCTTTGGAACAGCATGTGATCGTTCAATCGGACGACCATACCCCTCCCGAACTCATTGATCTGTATCGAAGGAATTCAAACGAGGGCAGTCATCAGCCCAAGCTCAACCCTCAATTGATCGAACGCCTCGATCAGCTGGATCGGCAAGCTGCACGCGCGCACAACAACGTTCAGGAGCGTAAGCACGGTGCCAGACATGGGCGCAATGGCTTCCGGCACAACGGTCAATCCAATCACTTCGCCAATGCCCGTCATGTGCCTCGTCGCTGGGCTGTAGTCGATGAATTGGACTACCAGGACATGCTTCCTGGCATATATTTCATCTTCTCACGCAACGGGTGCGATCAGGCGGTCGAGCAGTGCATGAACGCAGGTCTTGAACTCACCACAGCCGACGAGGCGCAGCGCATTCGCAGCATCGTTGACGACATGGTCGATGGACAGCTCAGCAGGGATGATTTGAAGACCTTGCATTTCTCGTCGTTCAGGTTTGCACTCGAAGAAGGGTTTGCCGCGCATCATGCCGGTATGGTCTCACTGTTCAGACAGATTGTCGAACGGCTGTTCGAGGCAGGTCTGGTCAAGATGGTCTTTGCCACGGAAACACTGGCTTTGGGTATCAATATGCCGGCACGCTGCGTGGTGGTGGAGAAACTTGAAAAGTTCAACGGCACTGGCCATGTGACGTTGACTCCTGGCGAGTTCACGCAGCTCACCGGTCGCGCTGGTCGTCGTGGCATCGACAGCATTGGACATGCAGTCGTTGTCGATCATCGAGACTTTGTTCCGGCAACCGCTGCGGCACTGGCCAGCAAACGAGTATATCCGCTGCATTCAAGCTTCAGACCAACGTTCAACATGGCTGTGAATCTGTTGAATTCCAGTGATTATACGACGGCACGAATCACTCTCGACCACTCCTTTGCCCAGTGGGAAGCCAATGAATCGGCCTGGCAGCTAGAATCACGCATGGATACGCTCACACAGGCACTGCATGGATATGAAGAGGCGTTTGCCTGTGACTACGGTGATTTTGCCGAGTTCATGGAGATTCGCAGGAGACTCTCGGATGCTCAGAAGCATGACCGTCAGGAGCTCAAGCACACACGATTTAGATCTGAACAAGCACGAAGTCGGGCATTCAGAGAGCTCGATCAGCGCATTGCAGCATTAAAGGATCAGGAACGGCATCATCCGTGCAGAGAATGCCCAGATGTGACCACTCATTTGAAATGGGGCCATCGTTGGCTGCGCGAGAAAAAGGAGCTCGAACGGGTTCGAGAACGGTATGAATCACGGACAGGTTCCGTAGCCCGTCAATTCGATCACATCTGCGAGATTCTCAACGCCTTGGGATTCATCACTCCTGAGTATGACACTGTTGAGTCTTCGCTCGAACATGCGAAGGTAAACTACGCCTTGACTCCACGCGGTCAGATGCTCAGACGAATATATAGCGAACAGGATCTGGTACTCGCTCAGATGATTGTCGATCGGGATCTGCAAGGTCTTTCAGCTCCAGAGCTCGCGGCTGTCGTGTCATCGCTGGTCTATGAAGCTCGACGTGGCGAAGGCGGGGGAGACGGCAACTTCCCCGGCGGGCCTCAAGGCAACATGGCTATAGCCGTTCAGGCAACGCTGGGAAGCAGGGCTCACGTTTCCATGCTCTGCGAAGACTATGGTCTTGAACCCGTCAAGGAACTCGATTTTGGCATGGCCCAGATTGTCTATGCATGGGCAAACGGCGAGTCTCTGTCGCGTGTGCTGCGCAATTCAGAACTCACAGGCGGCGACTTTGTACGAAACACCAAGCGACTCGCGGATTTGCTCACGCAGATAGCTCAGGTCGGCAACTTCTTCAAGGATGCCGCCTCGCTGTCAGAGACTGCTCAGCAGGCTGTGCACGCTGTGAACCGTGGAATAGTCGCATATTCAGGTGTTGACTGATTACGCGATTGCAGAAATGTCGGAATAAGCATCAAGTCTTAGCTGTTTTGTAGCTTGGACAGTACACATACGAGGAGGAATTATGGCAGAGCGCAGTTTGCGAGGCATGAGTATCGGGGCAAAGTCTCTGGAATCAGACGATAATGTGGACTTTGCTGCACGTACGGATGTGGCATACATCTGTCCAAAGGGTCATCGAACCATTCTTCCCTTTGCTGAAGGTGCCGAAATCCCAGATCAGTGGGAGTGCCGCTGTGGTGAGGTTGCTCATCGCGAGGGGGAGCAGGATCAGGAAGCGGATGAAATTACCAAGCCAACGCGTACGCATTGGGATATGCTGCTCGAACGCCGTTCGACAGATGAATTGAAGACCTTGCTCGACAAGCGTCTTGAGATGCATCATGACGGCTGGATTCCCGATTACGAATAAAATTGATAAACGAGCAGTAGCGGAATACGAGCAACAGCTGAGTACGAGCAATAGCCGAGTAAGTGACGCTTCAAAGGAGCACACACATTATGACTCAACATCCACGCAAGGTCGTGTTACTGGATTTGGATGGCACCTTGACGGAATCTGCCCCTGGAATTCTTGCAAGCGTCAAGAAGACCTTCCAGGCGATCGACATGCCGGTTCCCGATGATCATGAGCTCCAGCAATTCATCGGGCCTGCGATCATCGAATCCTTGCAGCGCAACCATGTTCCCGAAGATAAGCTCCAGCTTGCGGTAGACACCTACCGTAGCTATTACAGCGACGTCGATGCATTCGACGATCCGCAAGAACCGGGGGCCAAAGTTCCTGGCAAATTCGTCAACGTCATCTATCCCGGAATCATCGATCAGCTCAGGCAGCTCAGAGCAGCTGGCTATTATCTGGCGATTGCCACATGCAAGCCTGAATATCAGGCAGCACCGATATGTGATCATTTCCATCTCAACGAAGAAGTCGACGGACTCTACGGCGCAAGCCGCGACATGACGAGGCTGAATAAGGATCAGGTCATACGCTACGCCTTTGATGCCATCGGATTTGACGAGTCTCAGGGCGATATCGCGATCATGGTTGGTGATCGTTGGACGGATGTCGATGGTGCCAAGGCAGTTGGCATCGCCTCGATTGGCTGCAACTGGGGCTACGCCAATCCAGGTGAACTTAAGGAACATGGCGTGACGACCACCATCGATGCAGTCCGTGATCTGACTGATGCGGTCAATGACCTGTTTGCACAGCTTGAATCCGACAAGCCTGCGGTACAAAGCCAGCAGACGGTTAAATAGACGGTATTGATACAAAAGGCGCACGTAACAGCATAGTGTGCTGCATGTATATTAAGCCGATAATGTACGTTATGTCAGAATAGTACGGTTAGATTCACACTAGCGTTAGATCTTAGTCATATACCTGCCCCGATCCGAGGCCTGCCCTTTCAGGCTGCTACAGCTCTCTCCTGACGATGGCGCTCGAGTTGACGGCGAACTCTCATGGTTGTGAGTTCGTCAATGGGACGTCCTTGCGTGCGCGTCTGACGCGTGTGCGTCAGATCAACATAGTCTTCGTTGTCAAGGGCATCATGAATCTGATGCCACACCTTGTCAACGGACAGTCCGAATACTGCACTGCCGCTTGACATGAATGCGGACATCGATTCAGCGCTGTCACACTCGTGGACGGACTCGCCATCGCACATGATGGTCAGTGTTTCGAGGCGTGACGCTGAATGCTGAATCAGGAATTCAATGGCTCGTGTGACATTTTGAAGATTGACGCCAGCGTCGAGCAGCTTCTTCGATATGGCAAGTATGACCACGTCCTTGAATGAATACAGGCGTCGAGATCCTGAGCCGTGTGATGGCTTGATCGATGGTTCTACGATTTGCTTCCGAGCCCAGTAGTCAAGCTGACGGTAGGTTATTCCAGCAACCTTCGAGGCCACTGTCCCCCGGTAGCCTCGTGTCTGTTCCTCGTCATTGCTTGCTGAAAACAGTTCGCCTTGGATTGCATCTTCTGCATTCAGCGAATCTCGACGTTCAAGCGGAACATGAAGATGGAGTTCTGGCTGTCCCTTACGTGATGCTGCATCGGTCATCTCTGCCATCTTCTATCCCCTCGACTTGGCTATTTTGCCTGTATGCCATAGCGTGATACGGTGCACTCATAGCGGCACTCGTAATCTGCGCTATCTGTGTTCGAGTGTAATCACTGCGTATGAACAGCTAGTCCTTAACAACCGCAGATTTTGTGAAGAAAACCAAGCGGAACTTGCCGATTTGGATTTCGTCACCTGCATGCAGCTCCATGTCATCGACACGCTTACGATTCACATACGTGCCGTTGAGACTGCCTGCGTCGAGGACATGATAGACATTCCCGATCTTTCTGAAGATGGCATGCGCACGAGACACGGTTGAATCGTCAAGCAGGATATCGGCATTCTGATCACGGCCTACGCTGACCTCATCTTCATCGAGGAGATATCGTGAACCTGACACCGCTCCCCTCGTTGAGATGAGTAAAGCGGTCCCCTCTGAAAGCTTTGCTATTGTCTCCAGGTCTTCCTTGGTCAAAGGACGATCCGCTGTGGTTACTACTGGCATATTGAGAGCCGGCAGACCAATGATTGTGGTCTCGCCTGCTGTTGGAATTGGATCAGTCATAGCTGTTATTCTACCGTCTTTGCATACTTATACGTCGGGGAGCGTCGAACCTCGTCGATTTTAACACTTTCCTGCTGTTTCAACACTACTTTTGCGTTGTACTGCACCTTGAGTCTAGATCCCACTCCCCCTGCAATCTGAATCGCGTTCTGCAAGTCATCCGGGTTGCCGATGGCCTTAATCGTATAGGGTGTGGCTAGGCTGTGTCCATCTACGATAAGTCCCGATTTCGTATCCTTGATGTACGACGAGGTGACGATTCGCACGGAATTGAAGGAAATCACCTCGGCACCCGCATTTCTCAACTCTTCAATCAGCGTAAACATCGTGGAAGCATCCACGTGCGTGCTGCCTTCGGCCACGACAATCGTGATGCCTTTGCCTTCTGCTGGCAGTCTGCCAGAGAGTATTCCGTTGGTCGTCTCGTTCTGAGAAGCGATTCTGGCCGCTTCCTCCTGCTTATCAGCTGCCGATTGGATGGATTCCAGCTGCGCGTTCAGCTCACTTCTACGCTGTTCGAGTTTGTCGACCTGCGTGCTCGTCTCGTCGAGCACGCGCACCAGCTCGTCTTCACTCAAGGATTCGTATGAGGACTCGGTGTTGCGCACCTGGGCAACGTATCCAAACCCCAGCAGGGCACAGAGCAGGGCAACCAACACACTGCTGACGAACCTCGCTCTTTTGGCATCGTTCCGTTGGCGGTGAGGTGGCTTTCTCCGCACAATCGGGAACGACCCGGTGTCGGTGGTGTCATTGACCTCATCATTGCTGTTCCTGCGGCGAGAGCCAGGCATCGCAGCATGAAGCTCTCGACGGCCATGCTGTACGTAATGTTCGTAATGTTCGTGATGTGTTTGTGCCATGGTCAGCCCTTAAAGATGAATCGACGTATGGCAGAAACATTGGAAAAGATACGAATGCCGAGCACTACGATGACCGCTGTGGAAAGCTGCGATCCGACACCAAGCTGATTGCCGAGCAACACCAGCAGGGTTGCCGTGATGACGTTCGAAAGGAAGGAAATGACGAACACCTTGTCAGAAAAGCTTCGTTCGAAGAATGAGCGTGCCGCACCCAGCAGCGCATCGAGGGCAGCAACGACCATGATCGGCAGATATGGCTGCAGGACGATGGGTATGTCGGGTTGCAAGAAGATTCCAAAAACCACGCCTGCGATTAAACCTATGACTGCGGCCATGCTATTCGCTCCTTTTCGCATATGACAAATCAGGTGTACCAGCGCTGCTGTTCATCGTAATCATATGCTCTTTCGACAGCTGGGGATGGATTCCCGCCTTGTTCAGCGTGCCATAGAATCCCTTCTGCTCAGAGCTGCTCATGTCAGCTTTCAGGGTGTCAGCATCGCCTATGGCGGTTATCGTATAGGGACTTTGTATGGAATTGAGTCCAACGAGAATCGTGGTGCCTGCCGTGCGCACGGAAGTCTGGACACCTACTCGATAGCCATTGATGGAGATGGCTTCCGCACCGGAGGCCCACAGTCTAGAGACGAATTGCTGGAGGTCGATGTCAGTGATGACACGAATATTGTCGTTGTCGGTATCGTTGGATCCTGCTGCGCCAGTCGCTGCTATGGGATCGGCAAGGCTGATCGAAATGCCGTCACCCTCGACCTTCGTGAATCCATTGAGCAGATTGTCCGCATCGACGGTTGGATCGTTGCTGTCGCCGCCAACCTGAGCGGAGAGCGAGTCTATCTGACTGCGGAGCTTGGTAATCTGACCGTTCATCGTATTGTATTCCTTGGTTTCAGATTCGACCTGGGATATGAGCTTCTCGCGAATCTTGCTCCTCGGATCGGCATGCAGTTCGCGAACGATCACCGATCCAGCCAATCCAACGGCGAGGCATATAAGAAATACCAGCAGTCTGGACATCCATACCTGCAATGGTCCTCGCTGATCATGAACCAATGTGGCATCGCTGAACATCGGGTCAAGCGAACGGTTGGTCAGGTCATCGATGAGGCGCAGTGATTCATCGTCAATCCTTCTGCGACGGTTGCGGATGTCCGAAACCGTATCTGGCAGCCGGTCTACATGCCTTTCGGCAAGAAGCGAGACACTGCTCGAGAAGACGACTCTGCGATGGTACGGCATTCTGCCTGGACCGACTGCAAAGGACTTGGGGCGCTGCTGATCATTCATGACGTCGTTCTTCGCGCATCAGTGATATTCCCTGACGAATGTAGAGGATGCCTGCAAACCAGTAGAAGAACACGCCCCACAGTACGACTGCGAGAGAGAGGAGATGAAGAATGCGAAATATCGAACCGGGCCAGGCATCGGCGACGATCAGTGCCGGAATGCCCAGCATGAGCAGAGCCGTGCCAGTCTTTCCAGCGAAATGAACTGGCAGTGGACCATAGTCATATTGCGCAAGAATGAGTATGAGTCCAGCCATCAGCAGATCACGCAGTCCTACGACAATGAGCAGCCACCACGGCAAGATATGCGACACGCCCAAGGCAAGGATGGTGAAGAAAATCAGCATGCGATCCGCAATCGGATCAAGCATCTGACCCGCCTTGCTGACCTGATTGAAACGCCTGGCAATGTAGCCGTCAATGCCGTCAGACAAGGCCGACACAAAGATAAGCAGCAGTGAAAGCACCAGATGCCGGTGAGACACCAGCACTGTGATGAACGGAATGCATGCGATGCGCATCAGGCTGATCGCATTGGGAATCGTCCAAATCGTGTCTTTGGCTTCGGGGCTGTATTTGCTTTCCATTGTGGGGTCCTGGGAGGTCATACTCACATTCTCGATGCTTGCAGTGCGGTTACTATAATGGCACGCGCTCCAACATCATAGAGTTTATCCATCAAGGCGTTCACGGTTTCCTTAGGGACCATCACACGCACGGCAGACCACTGCCTGTCATGCAGATGTGAAACGGTTGGCGACTCGAAGCCAGGAGTGATATCGACTGCCTCCTGAACCTTCTCTGTGGGAATATCGTAGTCCATCAAGACATAATGATGGGCGGTGAGCACTCCCTGCAGCCTGCGGCTGAACTTGATCATGCGTTCATCGTCAACCTTGACGCGAGGGGAACGTATGAGAATGCCTTCGGAATGCAGAATCGGATCGGAGAAAATTCTCAGGCCTGCATTGCGCATCGTCGTTCCCGTCGAAACCACGTCGGCAATCAGGTCAGCGACGCCCAGATGCACCGAAGACTCGACGGCACCGTCCAAGTGAATGATCTCAGCATCGATGCCACGCTCCTTGAGGTAGTCACCGACAAGCTTGTCATACGAGCTGGCGACCCGCTTGCCATTGATGTCAGCGAGTTCCTTGATGTCTGAATCTTCGGGTGAGGCAAAACGGAATGTTGACGCGCCAAATCCGAGCTTGAGATGTTCGACTGCGGCCGTGCCTGAATTCAGCAGTAGGTCACGGCCGGTAATGCCGACATCGACGGTTCCACGCCCCACGTATACGGCAATGTCAAGCGGACGCAGATAAAACAGTTCTATATCGTTGTCATGGTCCTCGACGACCAGTTGACGCGGATTCGTTCTCAGTCTGTATCCGGCCTCTTCCAGCATGCTCCATGATGGCTGCGAGAGCATTCCCTTGTTTGGCACTGCGATTCTTAACATCAATCCTCCTCTGCACAGTCTGAAACGCATTGTTTGCGTAACCCTATGCGGCTGCTTCTTTGAATGTGCTCACACATTCTCTCTGAAATGGTTGCCTGTAAGAATCACAGATGCTTGTACACGTCTTCGATGCTGATGCCACGATCGATCATCATGACCTGCACGTGATACAGCAGTTGGCTCATTTCTTCGGCAGTGCGGTCTGCACCTTCGTATTCGGCGGCCATCCAGGTCTCCCCTGCTTCTTCGATGATCTTCTTGCCGATGAAGTGCGTTCCCTTGGCAAGTTCCCCTACTGTGAGCGATCCTTCCTGCTTGGAGGCCGACTTCTCTGAGAGTTCCTTGAACAATGATTCAAATGTCTTCATGCTGACTTTCCCAAATACAAATCAAATACAAATACTTGTCTGTGATACGAATACAACTCACCGGTGATGGCGAGTTCAATCCTTGTATGCTGCCTGTGCAAGATCCCTGATGGTATCGATTGCCTTCGCACGATTTGACGAACCGTATACTGCCGAACCCGCGACAAGAACATCGGCACCTGCCTCGGCGACGATATGAGCCGTGGACGTGCTCACACCTCCATCGACCTGAATATGCGTGCTCAGGCCACGACGGGTGATTTCATCGCGAAGGCGTCGAACCTTGAGGGCTTGACTGGTGAGGAACTTCTGACCTCCGAAGCCAGGTTCGACGGTCATGATCAGGATCATGTCGAATTCGTCAAGAATGTCGAAGATTGGTTCGACGGCTTCTGCCGGCCGCACGGCGTAACAGGCCTTGACACCCATGTCATGCAGTTGGTGAGCAAGGCGAACGGGGGCGTGGGTCGCTCCCATATGGAAGGAGACCGAGCTGACGCCAAGCTTCGCATATTCTGGTGCCCAACGATCTGGATCCTCAATCATGAGATGAACATCGACTGGAAGATCGGTCACTTGGCAGATTCTCTCGACAATGGGTTCACCCATGGTCAGATTCGGGACGAAATGATGATCCATGATATCGACGTGAACCATATCGGCATGGTCTATTGCGTGAATATCACGTTCGAGGTTTGCAAAATCGGCGGAAAGAATGCTTGGCGCTATCTGAATATTCATATCATCCATTCTAAGCAATACGAAAGACGAGCGAGTACGTGTCAAGCCTACTCATGCTTCTCGGATGACGTTTCGTCCGATTTCGCGCTCGTCTGCGAGTCACCACTGTCATGGCTTTCAGATGAGTCGATCCGCGACGCAGCAGCCTCGTCCGCCTTCGGCTTTGTGCCGGTGTCACTTGGCTTTGGTGAGTGTGTCGAAGTTGAGTCCCCCTGTTCACGTGACTCAAGTTCGGTGACGGTGCGCAGTTTCTCGGACAACAGATCCGTGGATTTACCGTATCTCTGAATCAGGATGAAGGCGAACACGCCGAGAATGAAGCAGACCATGGATACCCATACATTGATGCGGACACCGAGGAATTCGTGTGCGAAATCTATGCGCAGCATTTCAATCCAGGTGCGACCCGCCGTGTACCACATCACATATATGGCAAACAGAGAACCCGCCTTGAGCACCTTCGAAGCCTTGCGGCCGATCCAGAGAATAAGCGCGGCACCAATGAGATTCCATATCATCTCATACAGAAACGTCGGCTGGAACAGGGTCCCGGTTGGGCATGAGGAACCGTCATAGCACAGTTCGCTGCCACCTATGGCCGTGCCGGTGACGTTAAGCTTGAGTCCCCATGGCAATGGCGTTGGCGCACCGTAGAGTTCCTGGTTAAACCAGTTGCCCAGGCGACCGATGGCCTGTGCCACCAGAAGGGCTGGTGCGATCACATCACTGAGGAGAGCCATGGGATAGTGACGATGCCTGCACCATACCCATGCGGCAAGAGCTCCCAGCACGACCGCTCCCCAGATGCCCAACCCTCCATTCCAAATGCGGAACATGTCCACCCAATCACCGGTTGGGCCAAAGAAACGTTCAGGAGTGGTGATGATGTGATAGATTCGCGCTCCTACGATGCCGGCAGGAACCGCGCACAGGGCGATGTCAAGAATCTGATCGCCGATGCCGCCAACTTTCTTCCAACGCACGGTTGCTATCCATACAGCGACGACAATGGCCGCCAGCATGGTCAAGGCATAGAAGTGTATGGTCAGCGGTCCGATCGAGAACTGTGAAATCGACGGTGACGGAATATAGGCTAAGTTCATGACTCCCCATTCAATTGACTGTTATGAAGTTCCGAGAGCGTGCATGCTCACACAGGGATTGCAGACAAGCTCGAAGTCTAGCCTCGCGCTGTATGTATCGCATCGGCCAATGCTCGTGTCGTCTGTGCCAGATCGGCCAGACCCTGTTCCTGAGGCTTGACATGCTTGCCCGTGTCATCCAGCAATTGGTGCACCAAGGCAGACCCTACGATAACGCCATCGGCATAGCTGCCCACCTTGGCGCCCTGCTCCGGGGTGGACACGCCGATACCCACGCAGACATGGTCGGCACCTGCCTGACGTGTGCGTTCGACAAGCAGTTCAGGTGAGGACGATATCGTGGTCCTTTCACCAGTCACGCCCATGCGCGAGGCCGCATAGACGAAGCCACGAGCATTGTTGGCCACGATGGCAAGCCTGTCTGCCGTGGAATCCGGCGACACCAGAAATACCCTATCCAGACCGTAGCGCTCCGAAGCTTCAATCCACTCCCCTGCCTCGTCGGGTATCAAATCAGGTGTGATCAGTCCAGCTCCGCCCGCATTCGAAAAATCTCTGGCAAAGCGTTCGACACCATAATGGAAGATCAGATTCCAGTAGCTCATGATCAGCGGCACGCCACCGGCCTTCGCGACGGTTTCGACCGCGTCGAAAACTCCGGCGATGTGCTCGCCGTTGTCCAAGGCAATATGAGAGGCTGCCTGGATGACTGGACCATCCATGACCGGATCAGAGTATGGCAAACCGATCTCCACAATATCGACGCCATGGTTGACCAGCGTCTCAAAGGCCTTCAGCGAGTATTCCTTATCAGGGAAACCGTAGGGAAGGTAGGCGATGAATGCTGGTGAATTCTTGTCAGCCAGCGTCTGCAGCCTCGATGCGGTCTTGCTCGGCGTGTTGGTGAACCCCAGTGGTTGAGTATGACGAGCATCAGAAGGTGCGCCAGCAGGTGCTGTGGCAGCTTGTGACGATTCGAAGCCCTTGTGTGTGTCAGTCATGTCGATCACTCTTCTCCATCAACGCTGTTGCCGTGGGCGCCATTGGCATCCAGAGCCTTGCTTTGTTCATCGGTAAGGAAGCCGAACCATTTTCCGGCAGTTGCCACATCCTTGTCGCCTCGACCAGAAATGTTGACGACAAGCACGGGGTTTTCTACACCCTTGTCTATCAGATCCTGCGCAGCCTTGTACGCACCAGCCACGGCATGAGATGATTCGAGCGCCGGAATGATGCCCTCGCTGCGAGACAGATCCAAGAACGCGCTCATGGCTTCCTTGTCGGTTGCATAATCGTAATGCACCCTGCCAATATCCTTCAGCCATGCATGTTCTGGTCCAACCGAAGCGTAATCAAGTCCGGCTGAAATCGAATAGGTGTCCAAGGTCTGGCCTTCGGCATTTTCAAGCAGATAGGATTTAGCGCCCTGGAATACGCCGAGCTGCCCGGTTCCCTCGGTCAGCCGAATGGCATGGTCGCCTGATTCAGGGCCGTTGCCACCAGCCTCATAGGCATAGAGCCGAACTCGTTCGTCATCGAGGAATGCGTTCATGATGCCAATGGCGTTGGAACCTCCGCCGACGCAGGCAATCACCGCATCGGGATGTTCGATGCCATAGTCATCCTGCAGCTGTTCCTTTGCCTCTTCTCCAATGATTTTCTGGAAGTCCCTCACCATGGTGGGGAACGGGTGCGGTCCGGCGACAGTTCCCAGCAGATAATGCGTGTCTTCAACGTTGGTTACCCAGTCGCGCAACGCTTCATTGATGGCATCCTTCAGAATGCGCGTGCCCTGGGTCACCTCGACCACCTCGGCACCAAGCATGCGCATGCGAGCTACGTTCAAGGCCTGACGTCGTGCATCGATCTGACCCATGTAGATGCGGCACTTCAAACCGAGCAGGGCACACACGGTAGCTGTGGCAACGCCGTGCTGACCTGCTCCAGTCTCAGCGATGACGCGATGCTTGCCCATGCGCTTGACCAGCAGACCCTGTCCGAGTGCGTTGTTGATCTTATGAGCCCCGGTATGGTTCAAGTCCTCTCGTTTGAGGAATACTCGTACCGGAGCGCTCACCTTGTCGCTGACGAGCTTCGCAAAACGAGGTGCCTCGGTCAATGCCGATGGGCGCCCAACATACTGCTTGGACAGTCGAGCGAACTCCTGATGGAACTCTGGATCAGCCTTTGCCTGCTTGTATACGTTTTCAAGCTCGTCAAGGGCATGAATCAAAGCCTCCGGGACATATCGTCCACCGTATTGTCCGAAATATGGACCCTCATGGGTACTGAGCGGCAGACTTTCTGATTGCTTCACGACTTTTCCTCCTTCAACGAGTCGACTGACGGCAAGTTCATGATCGCCAGCAGTCGCAACTCCTTCTCCGACCAGAACGGCATCTGCACCTGCTCTGGCATACATGTCGAGTTCCTTGATACCGAACACGCCTGATTCGGCAACGCGGATGACGTTTTCAGGCAGCTTGGCAGCCAAAGCCTTGTATTTGGTGACATCCACGGACAGATCTTTGAGATTGCGTGCATTGATGCCGATTATTCTCGCTCCGGCTGCCACTGCCCTATCGATCTCTTCGCGAGTATGAGTTTCGACAAGCGCACTGAGACCCAGCGAGTGTGCCAGTTCGAGCAGTTCGCGAAGCTTGTCATCTTCGAGGGCAGCGACTATCAGCAACACCACATCCGCGCCATGCGCCCGGGCTTCCCATATCTGGTACTGGGTGACGATGAAGTCCTTGTTGAGCACGGGAATCTGTACCGCTTGCCGCACGGCATCGAGGTCATCAAAGCTTCCCAGAAAGCGACGACGCTCGGTGAGCACCGAAATGGCGCTTGCACCACCGCGCTGATATTGCAATGCCAATGCTGCAGGGTCTTCGATATCGGCAAGATGACCCTTTGATGGCGAGGCACGCTTGATTTCAGCGATGATGGGAATGGAATCAGGCTGTCGAAGCCATCGAGTGGCATCCAAGGGCGTGCTCGTCATATTCCTCACCTGCTGTTGAAGCTGGGTCAAGGAAAGTCTGGCCTCACGTTCGCGCTGATCAGCTAACGCTCCTGCGACCAATTCATCTAGGACTGACATCATTCACCTCGCTATTCCACTCAATGTTCTTGCAACTTCTTTATGGAGACCGTATGTCTCACACATGTCATGTCTGGCAGTAATCACGTCTTGCAGTTCATTGCACTCACTGGTCATTGGACTCACTTGCAGACCATTAGATCTGCGTCAACTGTGCCGCAATCTGCACGGCTTCGACGGATGCCTCTGCCTTGTTGCGTGTTTCCTGCCATTCGTTTTCAGGAACCGAATCCAGCACGATGCCGGCACCAGCCTGCACGCTCGCCTTATGATCTCGAATGAAAGCGGTCCGAATCGCTATGGCCATATCCATGTTGCCAGAAAAGTCGAAGTAACCGACCGTGCCGCCATAGATGCCTCGATCAATGCCTTCGATATGGTCAATGATGCTGATGGCGCTCGTTTTCGGAGCCCCGCTTAACGTCCCTGCAGGGAATGCCGAGGTGAACACATCAAAGGTCGATGCACCCGGTGAAAGCTTTCCGGTTACTGTCGAAGCGATATGCATGATATGGCTGAATCGCTTGATGTCCATCAGCGAGACGACGCTCACCGTCGAAGGATCGCAGACACGCGAAAGGTCGTTGCGAGCCAAATCAACCAGCATGATATGTTCGCTGCGCTCCTTTGGATCGGCCAACAGTTCCTTGGCCAGACGCTGATCCTCTTCAGGGGTTGCACCCCTGGGACGAGAGCCAGCTATCGGGAAGGTCAGTGCCTGACCACGGTCCACCTTGATTAACGTTTCCGGACTGGAACCGATGACATTGAAATCCCTGCCCTGAGCATCCGTCAAGGCGAAGAAGTACATATAAGGGCTGGGATTGAGCGTGCGCAGCACCCGATAGATGTCGAATGGCCGTGAAGGGGCATCAAGATCAAGTCGTTGCGATATCACCACCTGGAATGCGTCACCATCGATGACGTGCTGCTGTGCCCTTGCAACCCATTGCTCGTAATCGCTTTTGGCTGTGCGGAACCTGAGCTTGGGTCTGGGCTTAGCTGCATCAATACTACCGATGTATGCCACTGACTGGGCAGGATGCGCTGCATCGTTCTGCATGGCATTGAGCCGAGCGACAGCCTCGTCATAAGCGTCATCCGCACGTGTTGGCCGGTCGTCGATATTGACTGCATTGGCAATCATCCAGACAGATCCGCTGAAATGGTCGACTACGGCAATGTCGGTTGCCAGTGCGAGCACGAGTTCAGGCTGACCGGTTTCGTTTACCGCATCGTGGGGAAGCTTCTTCTCCCAGTGACGCGTTGCATCCCAGCCGACGGTGCCGACCAGTCCACTGGTCAGGTTGGGAAGTCCGTCCACTTCTGGAGCCTTGAGAATATTCAGCGTCTCGCGTGCGACATCGATGACGTAGCCATGCTGCGGAACTCCGGCTGGCACTCGTCCGAGCCAGTCCGCCTCACCCTGGTTTGAGCGCAGCTGCGCTATGGAATGCACGCCAATGAACGAGTAGCGATTCCATGAACCGGCATGATCGGCGGTTTCGAGGATGAAGCTGCCACTTCGACCGTGGGCAAGCCGCTCATAGAAGCCGACCGGTGTCAGCGTGTCCCCGAGCAATCTCCTGACAATCGGGATGATGCGGTATCCGGCATCGGCAAGACGGTGGAATTCGTCGCGATCTGGCCATGTTGAGCCCCATTGCAGATTCTTGACACTGCAGCGAGGGTCATGGGAAGCTCGTTCATCTCTGTTGGGAACGTCATTGCCTGGCCGTTCAGCATTGCTCATCAGACACTCTTCTCTTCGTTACTGCGCGTTCCAACGACAACGGGTAAAGGTCCACCGGAAAGGAAGCATGTACGTGCGCCCGTATGGCATGCTGCTCCGACCTGATCGACTTCGACAAGAATGGCATCGCCATCGCAGTCAAGATTGAAGGCCTTGACATACTGCACATGTCCCGATGTGTCGCCCTTGCGCCAGAATTCCTGACGCGACCGAGACCAGAAGGTTACTCGGCCTGTGGTCAATGTGCGACGGACGGCTTCATCGTTCATATATCCGACCATCAGCACTTCTTTGCTGTCATATTGCTGAATGACGGCGGCAACGAGACCTTTCGCGTCATGCTTCAGCCGTTGCTGAATGCGTGGATCCAGACTGTCGGAGTTGTCATATTGCACATCGCTTGTATGTTGCGTGGTTTCCTTCAATGTATTCACACCCTGATTCATGCGAGCGGCACCGTGCCGGGCTACTCATGCTTCGTGTTTCAATTGCTGTACAGTCTAGAGTTTTGCCATCGAAATGGAGTGAAGTGTCTCACGGTGATTCCTATCTGACCTGATACCCAGCATCGTGCAAGGCATGTTTTACCTGCGCGATGGTGATGATTCCATAATGGAACACGGATGCTGCCAACACGGCATCGGCACCTGCGGCTACGGCAGGAGGGAAATCCTCGACCTTGCCCGCACCGCCGCTGGCAATGAGCGGGATGCTGACTTCTTTGCGCACTGCGGCAATCATCTCAAGATCGAAGCCATTCTTGGTACCATCCGCATCCATCGAGTTGAGCAGCATTTCCCCAGCTCCCAGCTCCTCCGCACGTTTGACCCACCAGAGCGCATCGATGCCGGTGCGTTTGCGACCACCCATGGTCGTGACCTCGAAGCCGGATTGCGTATGCTGCGTGCCCTGCTCGCGTCGGGCATCGATGGACAGCACGATCACCTGGCTGCCGAAGCGATTGGAAATGTCGGAAATGAGTTGAGGATTGTTGATCGCTGCCGTGTTCACGCCAATCTTGTCAGCTCCGCAGCGCAGGAGAGAATCAACGTCCTCGATGCTGCGCACACCTCCGCCCACCGTGAGCGGAATGAATAGCTGCTCTGCCGTTCGAGTCACGACATCGATCATGGTATTGCGGTGCGAGGATGATGCCGTCACATCAAGGAAGGTGAGTTCGTCTGCGCCTTGACGGTAGTATTCCGCGGCGAGTTCGACAGGATCGCCCGCATCTCGGAGATTTTCAAAGTGAACGCCCTTGACCACTCTTCCAGCATCAACATCCAAACAGGGAATAACCCTTATGGCAAGCGACATTTCGTGCTCCTCGTGTGTAACCGTGGTGAATCGTCTACAGGTTCTGCAAGAGCCTGCACCTCATCAACGTGCTTGAGACGGTATCAGTTGTTGTTTCAGACTACTCATAACATGCGACGCGCATATGACGCCGCTGGCGAATCGATGCCGTGCATTATTGCAGTGCGAGTATCAGAACTGCAGCGATGAAGGGCGCGCACATCAAGATGGAATCAACACGGTCGAGCACACCGCCGTGTCCTTTGAGCAGATGGCCCATATCCTTGAGGCCAAGATCTCTTTTGAGCATCGATGCGCAGAGATCGCCGAAGGTGCCAACAATTCCAACAAGAATTCCCAGCATGATGGGCACCCACCATCGGGTCCTCCATAATGACGCATCAAAGGTAGTCGCTACCGCCACGAAGGCACCAATCATGGCAAACAGCATCGACCCAATCAATCCCTCATATGACTTCTTCGGTGAGATTCGCGGCGAAAGCTTATGCTTGCCCAGCAAGGCCCCGAAGAAAAGGCCTCCAATGTCACTCAGGGCAGGCAGAAATACCAGCATGCACGCATTCACGATGTTCAAGCGCTGCATATGCAGTGGAAGAATGAGGAAGCATGCGAGCAGCGGTATGTAAGCAACGGTGAAGAGCGAAACTCCCACGTTCGAAAAAGCGCCTTTCGACGTTATCGCATTGTCGTGGTTGTATGAAGATTCCAAACGTGCGGCTGATTCGGAAGCCGACAGCTTGGTAGCCACAGCCATGGGAACCCGAGTGCCGAAGGTGAGCCGCACCGTGGCTGAAATCACGACGAGCAGTGCAGTGAGCATGATGCTCAGGCCCATTGCAATCAATGGTCGTGGAGCATAGAAGGTCAGCAGAATCGATGCAACCGAGCAGACGGAAAGCGTGATGAATGGTATGTGCAGACCTGCCGTTGCAAAATCGACGCGTAGCTCCCACAGACCTAGAACCATGAATACGGCGATGAGCATGACGAATACATCGATTTTTATCACCAGACACGCAAGAATGATGATCACCAGAAGCGCGCCGGTAGCAACAGCTTGGGGCATGTTGCGCCCGGTGCGCTTGTTGATCGCCTTCAGCGCATCTTCAGTTTCGTTCTGCATGGTCTAACACTTCGTATTCGAACAATGGTTTCCGCAACGTCATGAGGACTTTTAGACTTCGAGAATTTCCTTTTGCTTGCCTTCAAGCAAATCGTCGATGGAGTCAGAGATCTTCTTGGTGACGGTATCCAGCTCCTTCTGCAGACGCTTGCCTTCGTCCTCGCCAAGATTGCCATCCTTGACCGATGTCTCGATGCTTTCCTTGGTTTTGCGACGAATGTTGCGTACGGCGATCTTACCATCTTCAGCCTTGCTCTTGGCGAGTTTGACATAATCCTTGCGACGATCCTCGGTCAGTTCAGGAAGCGTGACTCGAATCACATTGCCATCGCGATTCGGGTTGACACCCAGATCCGAATCCCTGATGGCCTTTTCCACGGCAGCGGCCTGAGATGCATCAAACGGAGTGACGGCCAAGGTCCTTGGTTCAGGAACACCGATGGAAGCCACGGCTTTGAGCGGCGTTGGTGAACCGTAATAGTCGACGGTGATTCCGTTGAGGAGGGCTGGGTTGGCTCGTCCCGTGCGGATGCCTACGAAGTTTTCCTTGGTTGATTCGACAGACTTGTTCATCTGAGCCTGTGCCTGATCTACGATATTTGCCATATGAGTTCCTTAGCTCTTGATTACTCGGTTACTGATTCCTGATCGCACACCAATGTGCCCAGCGTTGCACCCTGCAATGCCTTGGTGACATTATCTGACTTTTCAAGTCCGAACACACGAATCTTCATGCTGTTGTCACGTGCCATGGAAAGTGCGGCAGCATCCATAACGGCGAGATTGTCAACCAGCGCACGCTTGTAGCTCAACCGTGTGAACATCTTCGCGGAAGCATCCTTATGAGGATCAGCGGTGTACACGCCCTCGACTCCATTTTTGCCCATCAGCACTTCGGCGCAGTGGATTTCCAAGGCTCGTTGAATGGAAACCGTATCGGTTGAGAAGTAAGGCATGCCAGCACCGGCACCGAAAATGACGACCCTACCCTTTTCCAGGTGTCGAATCGCCTTCTGCGGAATGTAGGGTTCAGCGACCTGACCCATCGTGATTGCCGTCTGCACGCGAGTGGCCTGACCCTCCTGCTCGAGAAAGTCCTGCAGGGCAAGACAGTTCATAACCGTGCCGAGCATACCCATGTAATCACCGCGGGAACGTTCAATTCCTGCCTGACTGAGTTGGGCACCGCGGAAGAAGTTGCCGCCGCCCACAACGATGGCCACCTGAACTCCATGTTTCACGGCAATGGCGATTTCTGAAGCGATACGGCTTACCACCGTGGTGTCAACGCCAACGGCTCCCCCACCAAATGCTTCACCCGAGAGTTTCAGTAACACTCGTCTAGGCTCTACCGTTGCTTTGCTTGTATCCTGATCACTCTCAGGCACGTCATCGTAGGTCATTTGAAGCCTTTCATTGCCTCGCAAGCCGTTTTAACCGTATATCAGGCTATCGGTGAACTGCGACATTGCAGTGCAGCAAGCAGCTGAATATGGGCAGCTGAGCAATGCAAAGCGAAGGACGGTGAGCCTGACAACTGCCAGGCTCACCGTCCTTCGCATTACTGATTCATGTATGACAAGCAATGCCAACAAAGGCGGCTTACATGCCATGCACTACGAAATCACTCTTCGCCCTTGCCCACTTCGAGTCGTGCGAAGTCAACGGCCTGTGCACCGGCAGCCTTGAACAGGTCACCGATTGTCTTGGACGTGTCCTTGACATATTCCTGCTCCAGAAGCACCGTCTCCTTGAAGAAGGCATTCAAACGACCCTCCACGATACGCGGAATGATCTTTTCAGGCTTGCCTTCAGCCTGTGACTTCTCCGTGGCCACGCGAGTCTCTGTCTCGACGACATCGGCAGGAACGTCTTCGCGACGCAACCACTTGGGGCTCATGGCAGAAATCTGCAAGGCGACCTCATGAGCGATGGAAGCTCCTGCTTCATCCGTTGCCACTACAGCAACGATTGAAGGAGGCAGCTCGACGGACTTGTGATGCGCGTAGATCTCAACGTGTGGACCTGCGACGCGAGCGAACTGACCAAGCTTGACATGCTCGTGGAACAGGGCTCCGGCCTCTTCGATGGTCTCGTTGACGGTGCCAGACTTCGAGGCAGCCTTGAGCACGTCTTCCGGTGTCTTGGCATCGGCCTTGGCGACATCGGCAACGACTTCGTCTCCAAATTCCACGAACTGTGGTGTCTTGGCAACAAAGTCGGTTTCTGAATTCAACTCGACGGCATAAGCGACCTGACCATCGGCAGCGTCAGTAACGGTGGATGCGATCAGACCTTCCTGAGCCTTGCGGCCCTCGCGCTTTCCAGCAGCCTGAATGCCCTTGGCACGAATGATTTCCTTCGCTCGTGCGACATCGCCTTCAGCTTCGGTGAGCGCCTTCTTGACGTCCATCATTCCGGCGCCAGTCGCATCACGCAGCTCTTTGATGAGTGCGGCAGTAATCTTTGCCATAGAAACTCTCCTCTGTGATAACTTGCCGGTCGCAGCGTTGACGCACTGCGACCGGAATGCAAGTTCCTGATGCCGAAACTACTCGGCCTTTGCTTCCTGATTTGGCTCTGCTGCAGGTGCTGCATCTGTCTTGTCAGCGGCAGCTGCACCTTCTGCACCTTCTGCGGTCTTCTCGCCTTCTGGAGTCTGAAGAAGATCCTTCTCCCATGCTGCCATCGGCTGTTCTGCGGTCTCTTCAGCCTTGGCAGCCTTGCCGGAACGCTCCAGCAGACCCTCGGCAACGGCATCAGCCATCAGTGAAGTGAGCAGTTCGATGCCACGAATGGCGTCATCGTTTGCAGGGATTGGATAGGTTACAGTCTCAGGGTCGGTGTTCGTGTCGACGAGTGCAACGACAGGAATGTGCAGCTTGTGCGCTTCCTGCACGGCAAGAG
Source organism: Bifidobacterium sp. WK041_4_12 (assembly GCF_041080795.1). Lineage (NCBI taxonomy): Bacteria > Bacillati > Actinomycetota > Actinomycetes > Bifidobacteriales > Bifidobacteriaceae > Bifidobacterium > Bifidobacterium aquikefiricola. Next base: position 1,270,191 of record NZ_CP129674.1, read on the forward strand.
CTTCCTTGTTGATGTCGATGATGAACAGAGCCGAAGGAGTGCGGTTCATGTTGCGAATGCCGCCGAGCTGCTTCTCGAGCTTGTCCTTTTCACGCTCAAGCAGCAGGAGTTCCTTCTTCGTCAGGCCGGAAGCGTGAACGTCATTGAAGTCCATCTCTTCAAGTTCCTTGAGACGGGAGACGCGCTTGGTGACGGTCTGGAAGTTGGTGAGCATGCCGCCCAGCCAGCGTTCGGAAACATAGGGCATGTTCACGCGGGTTGCCTGGGTCTTGACTGCATCCTGGGCCTGCTTCTTGGTTCCAACGAACAGAATGGTGCCATTGTGGGCAACGGTCTGCTTGATGAAGTCATAAGCCTTGTCGATCAAATCGAGCGATTTGAAAAGATTGATGATGTGAATGCCGTTGCGCTCGGTGAGAATGTACTGCTTCATCTTCGGATCCCAGCGACGTGTCTGATGTCCGAAGTGGATGCCAGCCTTGAGCATTTCGCTCATGGTGATCTGTGCCATGATAGATACCTTTCATTGTCGGTTATTGCCTGGTCATGCGAACCTGAGTGCAACCTGAAGAGGCCGACCGACACAGGTCGTCGCCGACATGACGCGATGTCGTGTGTCATTTCTAGGAAAAGTTCGAATCCATAGAGCCTGCGACTGCCTATCGATTCATCGACACACAAATCTACATACTATCATGAGCCGTCGCCAGCATTGGCTATCCGCATTGGCTATCAATGGGCATGCGAGCGAAGCTCTCGCAACGCCTTGCGTCGCACGTCCTTTTCCAGACGATCAATGTAGACGTGGCCATCAAGATGGTCACATTCGTGCTGCAGCATTCTCGCCTTGATGCCATGGCCTTCAACGGTGATTTCGCCGCCTGACAAGTCGATGCCTCGCACGCGTGCAAATTCGGCACGGCGCGTGTCATACCACAATCCCGGCAAAGAGAGACACCCTTCGGCACCAATCTGTTCGCCCGAAGTCTCCTCCAGCACGGGGTTGATGACGTAGCCAAGTTCTTCGTCGATATTGAACGAGAAGATGCGCAAGGGCACACCGATCTGATTCGCAGAAAGCCCCGCTCTGCCAGGATCATTGACCGTATCCAGCAAATCCCGCACCAACCGTTCGATGGCGGGCGTTATGGACTGCACTGAGTCACAGACGGTACGAAGAATCGGATCGGGAACCACACGAATGTCACGAATTGCCAAAACTGCTCCTGAAACTTAGATATCAGAGCCTTGAGCATTGCCATCATGCGCATCAAAGCCTTCTTCATGGGATGAAGGCTCAGTGTCCGCAGAGGAGTCCTGCTCGGCCTGAGAACGAATTCTCTCAGAAACGTTAGCAAGGGAATCAGACACATTGCTGCGCGCACGGTCCAGGCTGCCGAGCATTTCGTTGATGCGCGGCATGGCATTGTCGTGGGCTTTATTGACGAGCGGTGAAATCGATTCGGAAGCTCGTTCCATCAGCTTTGCAGACGCGGGGACGGGTCTCGGCTGGCCAGGTCTTGGAGCATAGAGCACCTTGTCGATCAGATTCTCGTATTGGCGAAGCACCTGTGGTCGCACAACCTTCATGCTAGGAGTGAGCGTACCGCGCTCCTGCGTGAAGTCCTCGTCCAGAATCAGGAATTTTCTTACCGATTCCGCCCGAGAGACGCTGCTGTTGGCCTGATCGACAAACTGCTGGATATACGATCGAACCGCTTCGTTGCTTACCGCCTGAGCCATGGTGATCGAGGCATCCAGTTTCTGCGATGTCAGCCAGTTCTTCAGCATGTCGGGGTCGAGCGTGACCAAAGCGCCTATGAAAGGCTTTCCGTCGCCTACAACCACTGCCTGCGACACGATGGGGCACGATGCAATCGTATCCTCCATGGGAGCGGGGCTGATGTTTTTGCCTCCTGCAGTGATGATGATGTCTTTCTTTCTCCCGGTGATGAACACGAAGCCCTCGTCGTTGAGCTGAGCCAAGTCTCCGGTGTGCAGCCATCCATCGGCATCGACGGTGTTCTGTGCCAGCTCCGGCTGACCATAGTATCCGACGAATACGTTCGGTCCCTTGACGAGGAGCTCATCATCATCGGCGATGCGAACGGAAATGCCTGGGCCAGGACGACCTACCGATCCGACGATATTGTCATGCTCGCCATTGACGCAGCATGGCGCAGCCGTTTCGGTCATGCCATACCCCTGGATGAAGGTTATGCCGTCGAATCCGTTGAAGAAGTTCGCCAGATCGGCATTCATTGGTGCTCCGCCGCATGCCAGATAGCTCAGGTTCGGACCAAGCGCCGAACGAATCGAAGAACCCACCGTACGCATATAGAAGGAATGACGCATCTGCGCGATGACGCCATGATTGCCACTCTCCTGCTCGTCCTTTGACCATTGCACGAAATGCTTGAACGCACTGGCGAAGAGCCGGCCTTTGAATCCGGTTCCTGCCTTCTGCGATGCTGCGTTGTAAACCTTTTCGAATACTCGCGGCACACCGAGCAGATATGTCGGTTTGAAGCTGCGCAGATCGGCCAGAAGATGCTTGGCGTTGGGAACATACCCGACGACGCCCTGTGCCCCGATGCATACATATTGAATATAGCGGGCAAAGCAATGGGCCAAAGGAAGGAAGAGCAGCAACCTGGTGGGTGCAGCCAGCATGTCCGGCAACGCCTCATATCCGGCAAAGACGATATGGACGAAGTTCCGGTTCGATAGCATGACTCCCTTGGGTTTGCCCGTAGAACCTGAAGTGTACACGATGGTCAACAGATCATCCGCATGAACGTCTGCGATGCTCTTGTCGAGAGCTTCGTCAGTAACTGCCCTGCCGAAGTCGCTGACGGCATTGAGGCCTTCATTTTCAAAGTTAAAGACAAATTTCAGCTTGTTGTCGTCGAGGCGAACCTGTTCCATGATCTGCGTGTGATCGTTGTCGCCGGCAAACGCGACGACGGGATCCACGGCCTGGGTTATTGCAGCCGCCTGCTTGCTCGAATCGGTTTCGTAGATCGGCACGCTTACAGCACCAATAGCCGCACACGCAAAGTCGACTATCCCCCAGTCATAGCTCGTGGCGGAATAGATGATGATCTTGCTTCCCTTGACCACTCCCAAGGCAAGCAAACCCTTGGCAACCTGGCGCACCCGGTCAAGCATCTGCTCTGCCTTGACATCGTGCCAAGCCCTGGTATTCTCGTCCTGCCACTGAGCGATCACATCTTCGGGATCGCGTTTGCTGCGATTGCGCAGCAACGAATATACAGTATCGTCGTCCGTCGTTGGTCGGTTAGTTTTCACGGTGAATTCTCGCAACATGGATACCACTATAGAACCAGGCCAGAATCGTGGACGTGCACTACCCGATATCCAACAAGGAGCACCTCCATCGGCCACGTTCGACCTGCAGCACGATATTCGCCCAATAATGGCTGTCTCCTATGCTGAAGCAGACCGACACCTCATAGGTTTCCGGCCCTACCAGCAAGCCATGAATATGCTGCGGCACCACGGGCATATGTCTGAGCTCGTCCCTCACGAAACCCTTCTTCGGTCGTGACTGATGCAGAAGATTGGAAAAGGTGAGCAGCCGTCGAATCAGTTCAGGCTTGAGATAGCGCTCCAGCATCTTGGCATCGAGGCGATGACGGACCACATCCATGGCGATGCATGCGTTGCGGCAGGCGACGACTGCCAGTTGATAGCATTCCTCGTTGCTGATGGTGGAGGGAATGCAGCGCGCGATGCGTATCGGTATTGGCTTCATGGTCGCGACGATGCGGACCTTGCCAACATATGGTCCGGTTATTACCGGTTGTGCATCTTTGGTGGGAGCATCCATAACTTGTCCTCAACTACTAGCATTCGCTGTGCGCGTCATAGGTAGATTGAGCATCTCAGAGTTTTGACAAGTCGTCAAGATGACGATGAGTCTGTCGCAGATTGAGAACAGACCCATCGCCATCTTTACAGGAGCGGGTTATGGATGTTTCAGGAACGACCCTCGTCCGTTCAGATGTGCTGGTAAGGCGTGACGACGACGGAGCAGCGTTGGAAGTTCTTTACATCGACATAGCCAGTCGAAGCCATGGCCCTACGCAAAGCACCGATGTAGTTCGTGGCACCATCTGCCTGATGGCTTGGACCGAACAACACCTGCTGAAGCGGTGCAACGGTGCCCACCTCGACGCGATTGCCTCGCGGGAGCGTCTCATGATGAGCCTCTGACCCCCAATGCATGCCCTTGCCAGGTGCTTCGCTCGATCTGGCAAGAGGAGCTCCCAGCATCACTGCATCGGCCCCCATGGCCAGAGCTTTGACGAAGTTCCCTGACGTGCCCATTCCGGCATCGGCAATAACCTGAACGTAGCGTCCGCCCGACTCGTCAAGATAGTCACGACGTGCCTCGGCAACGTCTGCTATGGATGTCGCCATTGGTGCGTGGACTCCGATGGTCGTTCTGGTAGGCGAAACGGCGCCTCCCCCGAAACCTACAAGCACTCCGGCGGCACCCGTGCGCATAAGATGCAAGGCAGCCTGGTAGGTTGCGGCACCGCCAACGATTACAGGAACATCAAGTTCATAGATAAACTTCTTCAGATTCAAGGGCTGGTGGTTGGTAGACACGTGTTCGGCAGACAAGGCGGTGCCGCGAATGACGAACAGATCGACACCGGCCTTGATCAGCGTGGCAGTGAATTCCTGCGTGTGCTGTGGAGAAAGCGCACCGGCCACGGTCACCCCCGCCTTGCGAATCTCCTGAATGCGCTCTGTGATCAGCTCAGCCTTGATGGGTTCGCGATAGATTTCCTGAATCCTTGCAGTAGCCTTGTCGGCAGGCAGCTCGGAAATCTCTTGCAACAGTGAAGACGGATCCTCATAGCGTGTCCAGAGACCTTCCATGTCAAGCACACCAAGGCCTCCGAGCTTACCCAGTGCAATGGCCGTCTGTGGACTCATAACCGAGTCCATCGGAGCTCCAAGAACGGGGATGCCGAATTCATAGGCATCTATCTGCCAGGATGTGGAAACATCTTCCGGATCGCGAGTTCGACGTGAAGGTACTATGGCTACATCATCGAGTGAATATGCAAGGCGGGCCTTTTTGCCGAGCCCGATTTCGATTTCCTGAGACATAGTTCATAGGCTAATGCTCATGCCCGACCTATGCCCGACCCTCAAGTGGCCATGTACCGACCAAAGATCGAGTACCACGGTGCAATCGGTTAACATGAATGATGTATCAATGGGATTCGAAGCCGCCGCCATGCAAGGCGATCTTAGGAGGAATTCATGCCTACAAGCAACACTTCCAAAATCAAAGTCGAGGGCACCGTTGTGGAACTCGACGGCGATGAAATGACCCGCGTCATATGGAAGGACATCAAGAATCGTCTGATTCTGCCATATCTTGATCTCAATCTGGACTATTACGATCTGGGAATCGAGAATCGTGACAGGACCGACGATCAGGTGACCATCGACTCAGCCAACGCAATTCTGAAAACGCATGTTGGGGTAAAATGCGCGACCATCACACCCGATGAGGCCCGAGTGAAGGAATTCGGTCTGAAGAAGATGTGGAAGTCACCGAATGGAACGATCCGCAACATTCTGGGCGGCACGATTTTCCGCGAACCCATCGTCATCTCGAATGTGCCACGTCTCGTTCCAGGCTGGACCAAACCGATCATCGTCGCCAGACACGCATTTGGGGACCAGTACAAGGCTACCGATTTCACCGTTCCAGGCAAAGGCAAGCTGACCGTCACCTTCACTCCGGAGGATGGTTCGGCTCCAATCGAGCATCTCGTCTATGACTATCCGGGCGCAGGCATCGCGCAGGTTCAATACAATCTCGACGAATCCATCAGCGGCTTCGCTCGGGCATGTTTCAACTATGGGCTGCTGCGTCACTGCCCGGTGTACCTGAGCACGAAGAATACGATCCTCAAGGCCTATGACGGCAGATTCAAGGACATCTTCCAAGAGATATTCGAAACCGAATATAAGCAACGCTATGATGCGGAAGGTCTGACTTACGAACATCGACTCATCGACGACATGGTTGCCAGCTCATTGAAGTGGAGTGGCGGATACGTCTGGGCATGCAAGAACTACGATGGTGACGTACAATCCGACACCGTTGCCCAAGGCTTCGGTTCGCTTGGCCTCATGACATCGGTGCTTATGACACCTGACGGTCAGACCGTGGAGGCAGAGGCTGCCCACGGCACGGTGACCAGACACTATCGTCGATGGCAGAAGGGCGAGAAAACCTCGACCAACCCCATCGCTTCCATCTATGCGTGGACCGGTGGTCTGAAGCATAGGGCCAAATTGGATGGCAATCCGCAGTTGCAGCACTTTGCGGAAAGTCTGGAACGTGTCATCATCGAAACCGTCGAATCAGGCAAGATGACCAAGGATCTCGCACTTCTCGTAGGACCGGAGCAGCCTTGGCTCGATACCGAAGGCTTCATGGATGCCTTGGATGAAGCGCTCGCCAAGAAAATACACGACTGAATACTCGCTTCGGCCAGTATGAGCCCGTTGCCGTATGAGGCGAATGCCTCTCGCAGCGGGCTTTGTCATGTCCGAGACAAGCTCGCAGTCTTCGGTATGGCTCAGGCTCTACAATGGTGATGTCTCGAATACTGGTGGGCTCATGAGACGATGTTGATTGTTGCGAAGGGATTGCATGAACTGTATAGGGAAACGACTGGGACATGTCATCGCAATGGGCTTGAGTCTGTGTCTGATAGCGACCACATTCGGATGCTCTTCGGCACCGACTCCGACGAAGAGCAGCACTTCGAGCACAGCAGTGCGAGGTTCTGTGGCAATGTTCGTGCCTGCAGATGGCGTGACCTTTTCGGAACATACGCCACTGAACAAGTGGGCGACATTCACGCCGGAAGTGCAGGATGCCTTGGTTACAACCGAAGGCTTTCACAAGGATGCAATCACGACCACAGCCTCCGACAGCCTCGACGCTCAAAGCCGAGCGGTTCAGGACTATGTCGTAGGACACGTCACTTCGCAGAGTTCTGGTACTTCCAGCGCATCCGAAAGCTTCAAGCCCAGTCAGGAAACCATCATCATCGCGCCAGTTGCCGCCAATGACGATGCTATCCGGCAGTACGGTGATTATGTAGATCAACACGTTGGCTGGAATGAAACAACTGCCGATGCTTCATCCGCATCCAGCTCCCCTTCGGGTTCGGACTCTTCGTCTCCCTCACCCACGCCATCAAGTTCAGGCGACGATGGTCCGATGCTTGCGCAGCGGGCTGCCGGAGAACGTCTTGTGGCTGCCCTGCGTCTCGCACAACGTTCAGGCATGCATGTCATCGTCGTAGCCAATACTCTTCAAGGATTCACCCCTGAATTATTTGTCAGGATGGCGACCGCCCGTGAAATCGGCATCGTGCAGGCCAAGCAGCTGGTCAGCAAGCTTGCATTGAACTCGACAAGTTCGGAAAACCCTAAGCATATTGAAGTGATGATTCCCGTTTCGCGCAGTGCCGACGACGACACGGATACAGACTCGGCAGGAAATCTGTTCGCCAAGGAAGCCTTTGCGGGAATTTGGAGCGTGCTCGGAACATATTACCGCGATGGGCGTGTCACCAGCCCATCGAACACCTTGACGGCTTCGAGCACCGATTCCAGTTGGAACGATGTTGTGTTCGACGCGAGAAAGACATCCTCGGCACAGACTGCACTTGCCAGCCGACTTGGCAAGACCCCCGAAGGGCAGGATGTTCCCGCAACCATCAATGGAGTTCTTGCCATGAATGATTTCGTCGCATCCGGCATCATCGCAGAGTTGAAGAAGCTTGGTTACACGGGATCTTCCTCCGACATCAATCCGCAGATCAGCATCTCTGGAATCGTTGGCAACATCGCTGGCAAGCATGATTTGCAAAAGGGGAAGGCACCCGACCCGAAACGTGCTCCCACACAATCGAGCAGCGATGGTTCGGACAGTTCGGCCGCTGCGGACGGGAAGTCTTCGACGGCCTGGCCCATCATCACGGGCTATGGCTCCTATGTCGACAATATTCCGTCGATTGTTGACGGATTGCAGTGGATGACGGCGATTGAGGATCGAAAGAGCCTGGCAACCGATCTGGCACACGCCACGGCTCTGCTCAATGCAGGAGGAAACCTTACGTCACTGACTTCAATCGGTCAGGACACGATAGAGGGTACGAAAGTGCCGACTCTGTCTCGTGAGCAGCTCGTCATATCTGCATCAAATCTCAAGTCCATACTGCTCGACAAGGATTACATCACACCTGCTGAGGCTGGTCTATAGGACGAAGCGTGAACTCACGCTCTGCGATTGCGTGGTGTTGCGCTTTGACGCGGTACATAGATGACCTTGTCGATCAAATCGCTGTAGCGTTCGATGATTGCAGATCGCTTGGCCTTGAGACTGGGTGTGATCAGGCCATTCTCCTGAGTGAATTCATCATCGACGATCTCGAACTTGCGAATGGATTCTGCACGCGAAACCAGTTCGTTCGCCGTGTCTACGGCACGTTGAACCTCGGTGACGACAATTGGATTATGCTTGGCCTCGGCCAACGAGGTGACCTCTTCAGCACCTTGAGCCTTGAGCCACGCGTTGGTATCGGCAAGATCAAGTGCGATGATGGCCGCAATGAATGGCTTGCGATCACCAATGACCAGGCATTGACTCACCACGGGGGCAGTCATGACTGAGGCTTCCAACACTCCCGGCGATACATTCTTGCCTCCAGCAGTGATGATCAGATCCTTCTTCCGCCCGGTTATGGTAACGAAGCCCTGCTCGTCTATATCACCGAGATCACCGGTATGGAGCCAGCCGTCAACGATCTGGCTATGGGTGAGTTCAGGGTGGTTATGGTAGCCGACACACACGCTGTCACCCTTGATGCACAGCTCGCCATCTTCATCGATACCCATGCTGATGCCACCCAGCGGTTTGCCTATGGTGCCGATCTTGTATCCATCGGTTGGATTGACGCTTGCCGGTGCTGAGGTTTCCGTCATACCGTAGCCTTCAAGCAAAGGCAGGCCAACCCCATTGAAGAAGTGTGCTATCGAGACGTCGAGAGGAGCTCCGCCCGAAACGGCATATTCGACCTTGCCGCCGAATACGTTCATGATTGCGGAATAGATCAGCTTATTATAGAGTGCATATTTTGCGCCAGTCGCCAAGGATAGTTTCTCGCCACTCTGCTGGGCTTCGGATTTCAGACGTGCCACTTTGGCAGCATCGACGAACATGCGTCCTGTCAAGCCAGTGCCGGCGCGCTGGGAAGCGGCGTTATATATCTTTTCGAAGATTCGTGGAACGGCAAGCACGAATGTTGGCTTGAAGGTGTTGAAGTCATTGAGGATCGTCTTCATGTTGCTCGACAAGCCGAGTGTCACGTTGCCCGCGAATGAGAAGAACTGCATGTAACGGGCGAAGACATGTGCCAACGGCAGGAAAAGAAGCAGTCTCCTATCGGGCTTGAGACTGATGTCTGGCATGGTATTCACACCTGAGTAGGTGATCGATACGAAGTTGCTGTGCGAAAGTTCGATGCCTTTCGGGGTTCCGGTCGATCCTGACGTATACACGATGGTCGCCAGATCCGAACCTTTGACCGCTGACTCGCGCTCGAGAAACTCTTCTTCCCTGACTCCCCGCCCATAGGTCTGCAAGGTGTTGACGGCACCAAGGTCAATGACGTACAAATCATTCAGATATGCGCATTGATCACGCACGGAATCGACCTTGTCACGCATGGCATCGTCTTCGACAAAAGTCATTTTCACTTTAGAATCGTTGAAAATCGTACGAATCTGCGCTGGTGAGTTGGTTTCATAGACGGGGACGGTCAAAGCGCCGATGGACATGATGGCCATGTCGAGGGCTGTCCACTCCCAACGAGTATGTGAAATGATCGACACGGAATCACCGGGCATGATGCCACGAGCAATGAGACCCTTGGCAAGCTCGACCACTATGTTGCGAAACTCCAAGGCAGTGAAGGCCTGCCACGTGCCGTGTGCATCCTTGTATTCGACCAGCTTGTCTTCAGGAGCACGGTCAACTCGTTTCTGAAGTATGGAGAAAATATTGACATCACTATCGATGAATTCACTCAGTGGACGAGTATATTCTTTGTACATGCTGCTCCCTGTGTCGTGCCTCTTCCACGATTCTACCTTGTGTGCAGGCTAATGGCACTGGGTTTTGTATGACATGTTGCAGCATGTGAACATGCAGGCCAGCGTGCATGGCTAGCATGTCAGGAGCACATGCCAGTCAAGGAGTTCGGCACGTATCTACGGTGATTTCAGCACTATGCGCGTCCGTGCAACGCGAGATGCCGGATCGAGATAGTCGTCGCCTCGCTTGATGCCCCAGTGGATGCAAGAATCCTCGCAATGATCGGACACTCCTGCGACAGTGGCGAAGGGCTGCCCCTGCATGAGGTGCTCGCCTGTCGCGAACGATGTAGTTGCAGGCTCGAAAGTGAACGTCAAGGCTCCATGCTGAATGGAGACCACTGATTTTTGCGCCACCTTGCCTTGAAAGGAAATGATTCCTGAAACAGGCGAAAACAGCGTCTGACCAGGCGTTGTCTGTATGTCGACGCCTCGATGACCTGAAGACCACTGATGTGCAGGGGCGATGAATTTCTGTGTTATCGTCGGATTTTCAACAGGCCATATGGAAATCGCCCTGCAATCAGCAGGTACGGCTGTACCTGCCGTTGCTGCATGTACGGTGGAATCCGCCTGAAGCAACAACGGCGCTACGCATATCCAGCAGGCCGAACAGAGCAATGCAATCTGCAGACAGCACTGTCTGCCATATACCTGACTTTTCGCATAGGCGTGTGCGAAAATCCGAAACGCGCGTTCCTCACGCACCATTCGATCAATCATTGCAGCATTTCCTTTCTGAAATATGTTGCGGCAACGCTGTGTGATAAAGCTGTGTGATAACGCTGTGTGACAACGCTGTCCGACGGAGTGCTTCGAGAACGTATGAATCAGCAAGGTTCATCATGGCAGGTGTGAGCCGATGCATGGTGCAATATCAAGCAATGTGGTCGAATGTGGACCGTTTCGATGCCGGGTTGAACAGCGTTGAAAGTCACAGGAATCGACATGGATGCGGCTGGAATTCTGCCTTGAATCTGTACTGAGGGTGCACGCTTTTGTTTCGAGTCGTTAACCAACGTAATCTTTGCGAAACCTCAGCGCAATCCTTTTGGATGGTTACAGACTCTATCTTAGAGCACACCGAGGGAAGGGAAATCTCTTGAATCATTTTTTTGCTATTCGGAGTCATTGGAGAAGACCACTGACAATCCTTGCAATCATATGCATGGCTCTGGGCGTTGCTTCGTGCTTCACAATGCCCGCAGCGGCTGCCGAAGCCGTTCAGACTTGTAATCCCACCGCTTCCAATGGTTGCGTCAACGGGATACTCCAGGACGAGTCTCAACACGCTCTTGCTGATGTGACAGTGACCTTAAGCGGTGTAGAAAGTGCTTCGACAACAACCGATGCAAGCGGTAGATGGGCATTTTCGGTTGGTAAGGACGGATCCTATACCGTAAGCATCGATCCAACGGTCGCTTCTGCGCACGATTTGAAGGCAGACAAGGCAACGGTCGAAATCAAGAAGGGCGATTTCAGCAAATCTCGTCAAGTCGTGCGTTTCGACGAGGCTCAGAGTTCAGATCAGTCTTCACCGAGCAGCAGCGCTTCCAGCTCAAGCTCAAGTTCTGGTTCAAGTTCAAGCTCAGGTTCTTCCAAGCGAACTAGCTCTGCGGCTGCTACAGATGACACGAATCCTTGGGCGGACTTTTCAGCTCGCGTATGGGATCAATTGTTCAGCGGCATCGTATTCGGGCTGCTGCTCGGATTGATGTCCATGGGAATGAATCTCGTCTATGGAACGACCAAGCTCAGCTCATTTTCTCATGGCGAGCAAGTGACGCTTGGCGGACTGATGGCCTATGTAGGTACGCAGATTCTTCATTGGCCCCTGATCGTATCTGCCATATTTGCAGTCATCGTCGGTGGCATCACCGGCTGGATTCAAAATGATCTGATATGGTCTCCCCTGCGCAAGAAGCATGTGGGAGCGATGCAGCAGATGATTGTCACGATTGGCCTGTCCATGACCTTGCAATATCTTTTCCAGTTCTTCTTCGGAGGCGATGTCAAGGGCATCACGGTCAACGTGCCGAAGGGGTATCAAATCGGCCCCGTCACCACGGATACGCCCACGCTGATCGCTGCCGCCATAGCCATCGTGGTCATCATTGGCGTGACGTTCTTCCTCTACCAGACTCGACTCGGCCGAGCCACACGCGCAATATCCGATAACAGCGCACTGGCCGCAGCATCGGGAATCAACGTGGAGGAGGTCGTTCGTGTCGTATGGATTCTTTCCACCTCATTGGCAGCATTGTCCGGCGTGCTCATTGGCGTGTATTTCAATGGCATCCAATGGAATACCGGCGCGCTACTCCTGCTGCTGATGTTCTCGGCGGTCACGCTGGGCGGTCTGGGCACCCCGAACGGTGCGCTTGTCGGTTCGCTGGTCATAGGAATCGTCGCAGATATGAGCTCGCTCTTCATTCCCAACGACATGCGCTACGCCAGCGCACTCGCAATATTGATCATCGTCCTGCTCATCAGACCGCAAGGCATCTTTGGAAAATTGCAAAGGATTGGATGACATGTATTTGAAGATTATGAGAAGGGGCTCGCTATGGATTTCATGACTTTGCTCACCGACACCACTGCACAGTTGTTTGCACCGACGACCGCAGCCTACGTACTTGCAGCTATCGGCTTGAACATTCATTTCGGCATGACAGGTCTGATGAACATGGGACAGGCGGGATTCATGCTTCTCGGTGCATACGGATTCGCCATCACGCAGGGCATGGGATGGAATCTCTTCGCCTCATTGCTTGCGGCGCTTGTTCTGGCTGCCATATATGCGATTCTGCTGGGCATTCCGACATTGAAGCTCGGGCCTGACTATCTTTCGATGGTGACCTTGGCTTCCGCCGAAATCATACGAATCATTGCACGTTCCACATCGATGACAGCCATCACCGGTGGTTCGGGCGGCATTTCACCTCAGAACTTCACCAATCAATTCGAGAGCAGCTCACCCTTGCCAGAGGGTCGATCAACGATTCTTCTGTGGTCGTATTCCAACAATGTGGCTGATTCCTGGTGGATTCGCATTGTCTCTTGGGTACTGGTTCTGATTGCAGCATGGTTGACATGGCGTTGGTTCCATTCACCCTGGGGTCGTGTGCTGAAAGGCATACGCGAGGACGAGAATGCAGTGCGCTCATTGGGTAAATCAGTGACCCGCTTCAAGCTCGAGTCACTCTTCTTGGGTGGATCCTTCGGTGCCATCGCAGGCATCATCTTCGTGCTGCCGCGTTCCGTTCAGCCAGACTCACTCGGCCGTCAGGTCACCTTCTATGTATGGACGATCCTGCTTCTCGGCGGTGCTGCAACGATTTTCGGACCGATTCTAGGATCCTGCCTGCTATGGGTGCTCTTGACCTTCGTCAAGGAAATCATGCGAAGTGTCATACCCGACTCCATCATCTCCTCAAGCCAGATTGAATCACTGGGATGGGTCATCGTCGGGGTTGCACTGATGTGTCTGGTGATCTTCAGACCGCAAGGATTGCTAGGAGATAGAAAGGAGTTGGCGTTCAATGCGTGATACATCACAGAACACTCCTGAAGACAAGGCACCAGTGGAACAATCCGCTGCCACTGCCGCCACGGCAAGTAACGGCACCCATGATGGTGGCGGCCAGCGGTCTGCTTTTCAGGACATGACCAAATGGCCCATGAACAAGGAGCAAGCCGAGGGGCTTATCTCAACCGCATTCGTGGATCGCGTAGCCAAGGATCTCGAATTCGTGAAACCAATTCCTGGGGTCAAGAAACCCGATCCCATACTCGTTGCGGACAAAGTCACACGACGATTCGGAGGCATGACAGCAGTCGATGTAGACCATTTCGAGATTGAACGGCACGGCATTACGGCCCTGATTGGTCCAAACGGTGCTGGCAAGACGACCTTCTTCAATCTGATGACTGGCTTCGATACGCCGAACACCGGTGCATGGAACTTTGACGGCATGGATTTGGCCAAGGTATCCCCTGAACAGGTTGCACGCAAGGGCATGGTAAGAACCTTTCAGCTCACCAAGGTCATGAACCGGCTTACGGTCATGGACAACATGCTTCTGGGTTCGCAGCGTCAGAGCGGCGAAGGCATGCTGCGTTCATTGGTTCCAGGACTGTGGAAGTCACGCGAACGAGAGATCACCGAACAGGCCAGTGAGCTGCTCAAGAGATTCCTGCTCTGGAAGAAGAAGGATGATTATGCCGGATCACTGTCGGGAGGTCAGCGAAAATTGCTCGAAATGGCTCGTGCCTTGATGAGCAATCCGAAACTGGTCATGCTTGACGAACCTATGGCAGGTGTGAATCCGGCGTTGAAGCAGTCTCTTCTCGATCATATTCTTTCGCTGCGCGAAGAGGGCACGACGGTGCTGTTCGTAGAACACGACATGAACATGGTTCGTCATATTGCCGACTGGATCACCGTCATGGCAGAAGGCAAGATCGTTGCCGAAGGCAAACCATCCGAAGTCATGAACGACCAGGCGGTTATCGACGCCTATCTCGGTTCACATGCAAACATCGATCTTGGAGACATTCCCGAGTCGGACGTGACGCAGACATCCGCTCCACTCCCACAAGAAGAGCCTTCAGTCGATGGAAAGGAGCAAGCATGACATTGGCAGTCGAAGAACGATCACACGATAGCGAGCTCCGCAGCAATGCCCAGACTGAGACGGACACCCAGGAAATATTGCTGGAAGCCGACAATCTCATTGCTGGGTATCTTCCTGGGGTCAACATCCTCAACGGTGCTTCGCTGACCTTGCATGATGGCGAAATCGTCGGCATCATCGGCCCCAATGGTGCGGGAAAGTCTACATTGCTGAAATCCCTCTTTGGACTCGTGCACATCAATTCTGGTTCGTTGACGCTCAAGGGCACTGACATAACCAATATGCGTGCAGACAAGCTCGTAACCCGAGGTGTGGGATTCGTACCGCAGACAGAGAACGTATTCCCAAGCCTGACGGTGAGCGAAAACATGCAGATGGGTGCATATCAGCATCCGAAGGTGTTCAAGGAACGCTTCGACTACGTAGCTTCCATCTTCCCTCGGATCGCAGAACGCAAGGATCAGACCGCTGGCTCACTTTCTGGCGGTGAACGGCAGATGGTTGCGATGGGACGCGCGCTGATGATGAAGCCCACGGTGCTGCTGCTTGACGAGCCTTCTGCCGGTCTGAGCCCGATGCTGCAGGACGAGACCTTCATCCGTGTGCGTCAGGTAAACGCCGCCGGTGTCAGCGTCATCATCGTTGAACAGAATGCTCGCCGATGCCTTCAGATTTGCCACCGCGGATATGTTCTGGATCAGGGACGCAACGCCTATACCGGTTCCGGACGAGATCTGCTGAACGATCCCAAGGTCATTTCGCTCTATCTCGGCAATCTGGAAGAAGAGGATTCCTGATCGGATTCGCTTTTTCACCATTGAAATTTTTCCGTGTTATACCAAACAGAGAAAAGGAAGAGTAGGGAAACATGAATAAGAAATCATCAAGAAAGTATCTGTCTTCGACACTCGCTGCAGGCGCCGCGTTGGTGCTCGCATTATCAGGCTGTGGATCATCCTCATCGAGTTCTTCAGGATCATCCAAAGCATTCGTGCTGGGCGGACTATTCCCAGAGACCGGTTCCTTGGCGTATCTCGGACCGGCTGAAACCAGCGCATGGAAGCTGGCAGCCAAGGACATCAACGCCGCTGGCGGAGTCCTGGGCACCAAGATTCAGACGGTAAGCGCCGATATTTCCGATGCAGACCACGCTGATCAGAACACCGCCGGTGCGCAATCAGTGCTGTCCAAGAATCCGTCCGTGATACTTGGACCTGCATCCAGCTCCGTGGTGCTCAACACATACAAGTCCGTAGCCGAGGCGAAGGTTCCCATGATTTCCATGGGTGCAACCTCACCGACCCTTTCAGGCATCAGCCCGTACTTCTTCAGAACGGTTCCGCCTGATTCCGTTCAAGGTGCTGTGATGGGCAATCTGATTGCTCAGAATGGCGTTCAGAATCTTGCCATCGCCGTCTTCAACGACACCTATGGCACGAACCTGCGTGACGCCGTGGTCAAGTCCGCGACGGCAGCAGGTGTAAAGATTGTCTATGGTGAAAAGGACACCTTCGATCCTTCAGAGACCAACTTCTCGTCGCTGGTCACCTCGATAAAGGCAACCAAGCCTGATGCTGTTCTGGTCATCGCATTCGATCAGACCAAGCAGCTCCTGAAGGAAATGAGCAGCCAGGGCGTTGACACGAAGACCAAGCTGTACATGGTCGATGGCAACACTGCCGACTATTCCAAGGACTTCGAGGCTGGCATGCTCAAGGGCGCTCAGGGTACGATTCCAGGCGCTCACCCCAGCGATGCTTTCCAGAAGCAACTGAAGTCGGTAACGCCGAAACTCGCTGACTTCACCTATTCCGCAGAGACCTATGATGGTGCGATTCTCGCAGCTCTCGCCGCTGAAAAGGGCGGTAAAACCGACGGCACCACCATCAAAGACAATCTGGCCGCAGTATCAGGAGCCGATGGTGGCACGACATGCACGAGCTATAAGGCATGCCTGAGCCTACTCAAGGACAAGAAAGCCATTCATTACAAAGGTCAGTCCGGCATCGGTCCCTTCAACAAGAGCAACGATCCAAGCTCTGCAAGCATTGGCATCTACCAATTCGATGGCGATAACAAGCCAGTATTCAACCATGCAGAGGAAGGCGACGTCCCCGAGGCATGAGCCATGTGATCCGGAAGACCCAGTCACTGCAGCAGTGTCGAGTGAACTGTAGTGGCTGAACCCCGGAACATGGGAACGAACTACAATGCCTCGCTTGCGCATATCCGCAAGCGAGGCATTGCCATGTCTGATTCGATTGTCATAGCTGATTGCAAGCCATGTCTTGCTGACAGCACTGTCTTGCTGAAGGCGACTCCTCACACGCTACTGCTGAATGTGGTTGGTGCGCTGCAATTCAGCGATATATGATTCGGCTTCGTCACGTGTCAGTCTGCCGCTGAGCATCACCGCCCGTGTAAGGCTTTGCTCTATGGATGCAATCGCCGCATGGTCATGGCCGCAGATATAGAGGTACGCACCCGATTCGAGCCATTCGTAGAGTTTTCTCGCCTGATGCAATACGACATTTTGAACGTGTTCACGAACATCACCATAGCGAGACCATGCAATGTCAAGGGATTCGAGCACGCCCTGTTCGAGATACCGTTCGAGTTCATCTCGATAGAGATAGTCCTGCTCGGGATTTCTGTTGCCGACGATGAGCCAGTTTCTGCCACTTTCGCCAGCATGCAAGGCCCGCTCCTGAAGAAACGCTCGATAGGGTGCGATTGCTGAGCCGAGACCAACCATGATGATGTCTGACGACTGCTGCTCAGGAAGTCGGAATCGTTTATTGGCAAGAATTGAAATCGTGATGGGCGTGCCCAGCGGTGCACTTGTCAGATAGTTGGTGCACTCCCCCACAATGTGCTCATTTCGGAAACCGAACTGAACCTTGGTCACCGTCAGTTCAATATATCCAGACGAGACGGAGGCGGCATTCGAAATCGAATACAGACGCCTGTTGCTCGATGTGAACAGCGCAAGCATCTGGTCTGGTGTTATTTGAGCTGGAAAGTCCTGGAACAGCGCATATGGTGGGTGAGTCTGCGCGTAGTCTCTGAGAACTTGGTTGTCCGTCTGCAGACCGGCAAATGGGCTCTCCGGGGCATATTGCGTGTATCGCTCTATCAGCGCAGGGGTGTTGCGCGAAATGTCCTTGGAACTTTGCAATATGTCCACGATGCGGGCATCTACCTGAGATGCCTTGTCAGCGAACGCATTCTTCAGAAGACGCTCGACCGTCTTGCTGGAATTCGGATACTGAACGGTGACCATGTCGCCGGGAAGGAATGCGGTCTCCATCGAGGGAAGTCGCAGACGTATGCTGTACACCTGTTTCTCCGAAGTCGACGATGTCAGCATGCTTCGCGCTTCAAGGATGGCTTGGAATTCCTGGAAGCCGTTGGACTTGGCGTTCTTTTTGGTTGTTCCGGCCTGTGTTATGCCCCTCTGTGCATTCGGCTTCACCGGCGATGAATCATGCATCGCTGTTGCAGTGCGCTGCTGAGCGTCTGGTTGAGACGGATCCTGAGCAGGTGCTGAGGCTTCCGTGACTTCAGCGTCATCTGCTGCATCGGCTGGAATCTTGGATTTGCTCTGAGGGGTGCCTTGGGAAAGTCGTAGTTCTTTCTGTAACACTGGCATGAGTTCATGAATCCACTGCTGCGCCGCCAGTTCATAGTCGAAATCGCATTCGCCGTGCTTCAGGATTCTTCGTGCGCCAAGCTGTTCATATCGTGCATCGAACTGACGTGCCATCAGGTTGTAGCTTTCGCCGTATGCGCTGTCTCCCAGACCAAGCACGGCAAATGACATCGAGCTCAGCTTCGGCGCATCCTTGCCCATGATGAAGTCGTAGAGATCCTCCGCCTCGAATGGCGGCTCACCTTCACCCTGCGTCGAGGTGACCATGATAAGGATATCCTCTTCGGCAAAGTCTTCACATTCGTAATCAATGGAATCGACAAGGCGAACGTTGCTGAAGAGCGGCTGCACCGTTGCGAGCAAATCTTCGGCCACCCCACGGGAATTACCCGTTTCGGAAGCTGAAAGAATTGTTATATGTCGAGTCTCTTGCATGCCGGTTACCCCGTCCTTGTCATCAATCGTTGAAACATTGTTTCACGCAATGTTCCCAAACCCACTGCTGCGGGTTCAATCTATAGTAAATATTCCAGCATGGGTCAAGGCTGGCTAGTGTCGTCTGCCACGTTGCTGACGATTTCTCCTGCCATGCCGAGGCAGTGGCATGCCATGCTGCAATGTGCCCCTGTCGTAGGGTCGTTGAGCCATCGTTTCATGCTGGGTCTGACTGTCTCGATAACTTTTGTGCTCCAACGTTGCGTCATGGAACCATTGCGATGCCTGCTCTTCGCTGATTCCGAAGGAACGCTGAACGTCATTGACGAAACGCGTCCAGGCGGCATTCTTGTCGTCTCTGCTGAGATTTGGACTGCGCATCTGTCCAATGTAGCGTCGAAGAATCATGAGGAACCGACGCTTGTCGGACTGCGAAAGCTTCATGAAGCTCGATACTCCCTGACTGTCCAACTGCGAGATATCGTTGAAATTCTGCTGTTTCCCAGCATTTGAGATAAATGAGCGTATGGGGATGATGATGAACAGAACCAGCCCAAAGTATGGACGGAAGTATGCGAGAGCGATGAAGACAACCAATAGCGCGCTATTGGTCAGATAGGCGGAACCGAAAATATAGGTGTACACCTGCTTCATCTGTGCCGCGTCCTGATATTTTGCTGGCAGTATTGCTCTGGCTATGACCACTTCAAGAATCGTCACGATCAGATACGCCGTGCCGCACAGCATGACGGTGCCTTGTGCGATGTCCGAGATCATCAGCTTCGTGAACGCGGGGATCAGGGACACTGAAAGAAGCAGCAGAAAGTCAAGAATGATGACCGTATGTGGCACCTTGTCAACCTCATTGAACATCAAGGCATGCTTGTACCAGCAGTTGGCAACGAAGCAGAAGCTCACCACATAAATGCCAATATTCTGGGCGAGTTCCATATAGTTCAGTTCGCCATTGAGAACCTCGACCGGTACGTCCAAGACCATGATGGTAAGGATGATGGCGAAGACCGCATCGCTGAATACGTCGAACCGTTCCTTGAATTTCTTCACGCAAGTAGTATCCCGCACGCTCTCTACTCGGAGTGTCGCTGCGCTGGTAGTGAAACCGAGAGGGCTGTCGAGAGGACTCGCTGATTGAAGGAAGTTGACAAATAAAATGTGTGAAGCCTATCCTTTAGCCGTCGGTAGGCGAGACTGCCACGGGGATACGGGTTGCTGCCGCAGCACAGTGGAGACACTGTTCGTTGGTCAACAATTTTTGTCGAGTCAAGGCATTGATTAATGCAACATCATTGCCCCGTGAGGTTGAAGCTTGAACGATGACAACCAAAGGGAAGCACAAACCGCTGTCTGAGTTCATGGCATGGTCACCGATGATCGCTGTGTGAACCTAAGGGGGTGGGAATCATGGATAGTGATAGTGCACATCAATCCGATAGTCATAGATGTTCGAGATTCATAGCTGCACCAGGTATAGCTGTTTCATCCAATTCCACCCATACGAAACCCCAATCGATTACTGTGTCAATCACGCTACCTTGCCATATGACGCTGTGAACTGACTCATTGCTCTTCTGCGGTGTAGTCAGTCAGGAAGCACGCCATCAATGCACGTCTAGCGCGGCAGTATAACGGCAGATTCCAGAGAAGGGCCTGTTTCGTCCTTCAAGCCGCAGAAGGTTTCAGTGTGGGTGAGCAACCGTCGAAAAGAGGTTCCCCATGGCTTCGGTCTTTACTCTGACCATGAACAACGGCATAGCAGGAAGCACTGCCGAAGGAACAACAAGAGCCAGGCATTCATTGCTCTCCGATATCGTCGTCATCATTGGCATTCTTGCCTTGATAGGTGGCATCGCCGTCATGCTTCCCGATATAAACAGGGCAGTCGGACCGCAGGGCTTGCCGTCGACAATTTCTACGGACCCGAGCAATCTGCCCTATTATGCGATGCGTTCGGTATTGCGCATGTTCATAGCGCTTGCCTGCTCGTTGCTGTTCACCGTGGTCTACGGCTTGGCGGCAGCGAGAAGCAGAAGGCTGGGTGCCATACTCATTCCCTTGCTTGACATTCTTCAGTCCGTGCCGATTCTTGGATTCCTCTCGGCAACCATTTCGCTATGGCTGGTGCTCTTCCCTGGCTCGATTCTTGGTGTCGAGGCAGCTTCCATCTTTGCTATATTCACAAGCCAGGCATGGAACATGACCTTCTCATTCCACCGCTCTCTGCTCAGCGAACCAACCGAACTTGACGAGGCCGCGAAAATTCTCAGGCTTAGCCATTGGCAACGATTCTGGAATCTTGACATGCCGAACGCTATGATTCCCCTGCTCTGGAATTGCATGATGAGCGTCGGTGGCGGC
The DNA here is from genome assembly GCF_041080795.1 of Bifidobacterium sp. WK041_4_12. NCBI lineage: Bacteria > Bacillati > Actinomycetota > Actinomycetes > Bifidobacteriales > Bifidobacteriaceae > Bifidobacterium > Bifidobacterium aquikefiricola. The sequence goes on from NZ_CP129674.1 coordinate 1,291,518, forward strand.
TGGTTCTTCCTGACAGCGTCGGAAATGATCTCGGTCAACAACCACACCTACGCACTTCCCGGCATTGGCAGCTATGTCGCAGAGGCATCACGTCATCGTGAGCTGGGCAATATCGGATGGGCAATTCTGACCATGGTCATCGTGGTGGTACTCATTGATTTCTGTCTATGGAAGCCATTGACCGCATGGGCCGAAAAGTTCCGCATCACATCAAGTGCATCGATTGTCCAACGGCGCAGCATGGTGCTTACCATCATTCGCCAGTCGCATCTCAACGATGTGCTCGCCTGGCTCTGCCGTCCGATTGGCGAAGGCTTGGACATGGTGACACGGCCGTTGGGACGTACAGGCTCACGTTGGCATGTTCGTTCGACCCGTTCGCGCATCGGTGACATGGCATTCGGCACGGTTATCGTCATCGCGATCTCGATAGGCATTCTTGCGTGGATTGAATTCATCAGGCGTGGCACTGGCATCGATGAGATATGGCATGTTTTCGGTCTGGGGCTGCTGACCTTCCTTCGTGTCATGCTGCTCACTCTCGTCTGCTCCATTATCTGGGTTCCCATTGGCGCAAGCATTGGCATGAACCCACGCTTGTCCCGCATCTTCCAACCGCTGATCCAGGTGCTTTCGAGCTTTCCTGCGAACTTCACCTTTCCCTTGGTGACGTTGTGGTTCATCGCCTGGCACATAGACATCAACTGGGGCACGATGCTGCTGATGTCGTTGGGAACACAGTGGTACATTCTCTTCAACGTCATCGCCGGTGCGAGTTCGATCCCTGACGATTTGCAGGAGATGACCCGTAGCTTCAGACTTACCAGATGGCAGCGGTGGAGCAAACTCATTCTTCCCGCAGTGTTTGGCTCATGGTGCACGGGCGGCATCACTGCTGCTGGCGGAGCGTGGAATGCTTCGATTGTCTCCGAAACGGTCGCCTATGGCCATGCAACCTTGACTGCCACAGGTCTGGGGTCATACATCGCCGCATCCACGGCATCGGGAAATATGTCGAAGACGCTGCTGGGAGTGACGATCATGTCGCTCTTCGTGGTGATCGTCAATCGCATATTCTGGCATCCCTTGGAGAAGCTCGCAGAACAGCGATTCTCGCTGACACCCTGACCAGGCCAGCTCTCGATCAACGATCCGGACGACGACATCACCGAACATCATCACAGCATGTGACTAACAGATAAAGGAGCAGTCATGAACATGATTCAGGCCTCTCACATCAACACGACGTTCATGAGCGACAAAGGCGAAGAACTCTCCATATTGAAGGACATGTCCTTCACCTTGCAGGAAGGGGAGATCGTAGCCATTCTCGGCCGTTCAGGAGCGGGAAAATCAACCTTCCTTCGCACCCTTGCCGGTCTGGTGCCTCCCACCAGCGGCAGTGTCAGCTATCGAGGCACCGAACTGCACGGACCGAATCCCGGGGTGGCCATGGTCTTCCAGACCTTTGCCCTCATGCCATGGCTGACCGTCGAGTCGAACGTCGAACTGGGCTTGCAGGCTCGAGGCATCGGCCGAAAGGAACGTGAGCAAGCAGCACTGCAATCCATTGATTCGATTGGTCTCGACGGCTTCGAAACAGCATATCCAAAGGAACTGTCCGGCGGCATGCGCCAACGCGTCGGCATCGCACGCGCATTGGTGCTCCAGCCAGACGCGCTGTTCATGGATGAGCCGTTCTCGGCACTGGATGTCCTGACCGCTGAAAATCTTCGTCAGGAAGTGCTGAATCTATGGTCGAATGGTGAAAGCAAGCTGCGATCCATTCTGATCGTGACGCACAACATCGAGGAAGCCGTGCAGATGGCTGATCGAGTAGTGGTTCTGGGTTCGCACCCAGGGCATATCATTGCCACGGTGGACGTCGACATTGCTCGACCGAGGGACAAGCATGCGCCAGAATTCGAAGACATGGTTGACAAGCTGTATTCGATTTTGACTGGTAAGGTCAGCGAAAGCTCGATCAAGTCAACGCGCACACCGAATTCCTTGTCTGGCGTCAAGAAGATGGCTGCCGAATCGCCAACCAATCGCATGCTCCCAGACGCGACGCCTGGCGGTCTTGCAGGCCTTCTTGAAATCGTTGCCAGCTATGCTGACGGCATCGATCTTGCGGACCTGGCATCGGCACTCTCATTCGAGGTTGACGACCTCTTCCCGCTCCTCGATGCAGGCACGTTACTGGGCATGCTTGATGTCAGCGAAGGCCATGTTACGGTGACTGAAACCGGGCATCGTTGGAATGATGCAGACATTTTGAACAGCAAGGTCGTGTTCGCCGACATCGCCATGAGCCATGTGCCGCTGGTCCGAGCCATTGACAGGGCGCTACGCCAATCCAAAAACGGAAGACTGCACGGTGACCTGATCGTTGACCTGCTCCATAGCAAAGAGCCGGAAGATGTTGCAAGAAAGCAATTCCATATCGCCATTGAATGGGGGCGCTACGGTGAATTGTTCGATTACGATGCCGATGACGACTTGCTCACCCTTGACGAAGCAGCCATGTGAATGGTGTCTAGTGCTTCCACATATGAGCAATGACCTTGGCAATCGCATAGATGCATGCACTTGATGTAGCGACGAAGAAACCGACCGGCAGATCTGTCATGATTGACAGGGCTACGGAAAGCCACATGCAGAACAGAGCGAACAGAGATGAGAGCATGATGGCGTGAATCGGATCATGTGCCAAGGCGCAGGCGGCAGCAGGTGGAGCGATGAGCAGGCTGAACAGCAGCATCGCTCCGACAATCGGCACGCTTGCCGTGGTAACGCAAGCAATCACGATGGTGAAGAGCAGAGCGACAAGATTATTGTTCACACCGCGCACGCTCGCCTGTTCAGGCATGATGGACGATGCCAAGAGTGGCCGAACCATGCAGAGTACCAATCCGACTGCGATGACAGCAAGAATGGACATGGTGAGCAAATCTCCATCGGTCACCGCAAGCACCTGTCCAAAGAGCAGGGCATAGACTTCGTTGCTGTAATCTCCGCTCAGACTGAGCATAAATGCACCGCCAGCGAGCAGAAAAACGAGCAGCAATGCGATCACGGCATCGCGCCGTCCCTTCTTGCCAAGAAGGTGCATGGCCAATGCAGAAACCAGCGCCGCAATTCCCATGCCAGTCACGGGGCTTAATCCGACGGTCACGGCTATTGCTGCGCCTGCAAAAGACCCATGAGGAATGGCGTGAGCCAGAAATGAATCTCCGCGAAGCACTACAAAAACGCCTATGATTCCAGCGCTCAGGGCCACGATGGTGCTGGCATACCAGGTGTTCATCACATAGGCCTCAAACATGAGCGACCGCCGCCCTTCTGCGTGCAACCGCATTGATCACACCAAGAGACCTCAGGATTCTGCACAGCAGATAGATGAACAGGATTATGGCAACGATGCAAAAACTCACCGACCATGATTTTCCACCGGTCCAATGGTAGCTTTCGTATGACACAATGACGCCAATCCAGATGCTGATCACACCGATGATGCCTGCGGAAAGGATTGCATCACGCATGCGGCTGGCGAGAAGGAGACCGCATGAAGCGGGACCGATCAACAGCGCAGTCGAGAGAATGGCTCCAACGGAAATTGAACCCAGCGCTACACCAATGCCAAGAACACACATGAATGCGGCATTGATGATGCCGGTTCGTACACCATTGGCATGGGCAAGCTCAGGTGACACGGTAACGAACAATGCCGGACGCCAAAGCACTGCCATGGCTATGATGCTGCAGATGGCAAGCAGACAAATCAGTGGAACAGTCTGCGGATTGATGGCGAACAGCGAACCGAAGAGTACGGCAACTGCGGCACTTCCCCCGGATTTGCCTGTCATGGAAAGGGTGATGAACAGCGAAGTGAAACCCATTCCGGTCGCAAGCACGATGCCGGTAGCCACATCACGGCCACGAATGCGTTCGATACCGATGGCGTGCATGCCCAGTCCAGCCAAAACGCTGGCAGCTAGGAATCCCCACAGCTGATTGACACCGAGAAGGTAGGCGGCAGATCCTCCAACCGACGCAAGGTCGGTCAGCGAATGGCCGGCGAATGATTGCCCTCGCAGCACAGTAAACACCCCGATGCATGCCGTTGCTATGGCAACCGCCGATCCGACCAACAAGGCGGTCCGCATTTCCTGGACCTGCCAGAGTTCCATCAATAGCTTCATTGCAATCCTTATTTCCCTTGCGCAAGCCTGCAGTCAAACGCGGTGACATCTTGCGGCAATTTAGAACGCTCCCCTTGCCTTCCAGACATCCGTCTAATCTTCCACTGGCTTCGCTGCGAACGGATCGACATCATTGACATGCGCGTGACTCGTCTCCCCTGCCATGACCATGACTCGGCCGCCAGCATGCAATACCTCAATGGGGTGTCGATACAGGGCGCTCAGTACCTCAGTCGTAATCACTTCATCGGTTGTTCCGACCACGGCATTGCCACTGGCCAGATAGACCACTTTATCAAGGGAATCAATCAATGGATTGATGTCATGCGCAGAAAGAATGATGCTGATGCCCTCGTTCTTGCGAATGTCGTTGAGTAGTTTGACGATATCGTCGGCATTCGCAGGATCAAGGTTGGCGAGGGGCTCGTCAAGCAGCATGAGTTTCGGACTGGCAACAAGTGCAGCTGCAATCAGTACACGCTGCTGCTGACCGCCAGAGAGACGTCCAACAGGCCGATCTGCGAACTGCCACGCTCCAACGCCTGTCATCGCATGCTCGACCTGGTTCCAGAATCGTGCGCCCCTCATGCCGATTCCAAAACGCTGACCGTCAAGACCCAGAGCAACCAGGTCCTTGGCTCGGATGGGCAGATCTGGGTCCAATTGGATTTTCTGTGGTACATAGCCAATCATGCCGGCCTTTGCATGCCTTCTACCTTCGATGGAAACATATCCACGAGAGGGTTCGACATCTCCGAGAATTGTTCTCAGCAGTGTCGTCTTTCCAGCTCCATTTGATCCAATCAGACCCAGAAATTCGCCCGGATCAACGCGCAAATCAATGCCTTTGAGAATTTCATTGCCGCCCAGCTCCACGTGGACATCCTGTACGCTCAGCAGACTGTCCTCGTGCATGTGGGATGTGCGCGCAAGCGATGATGCCGTGGCTTGCATCGATGCGTCACGTGCATTCGAATTCTTCAATAACATTGATGGTGACATCATAGGCTTTCAGTAGATTGCTTCTGCGAAATTGCCTTTTCCAGTGCGGCAAGTTCAGCTGTCATCCATTGTACATAGTGATAGTTCTTTGGCATTGTTTCGTAGACGCCAACGATTGGAATGTCGTTCTTCTTTGCTTCAGCCTTGTACTTGGCCGTCAGATCGGAAGTGACCTGCTGGTTGTATACGAATGCCTGAACGGATTTGTTGGAGAAGAGTCCCATCTGTGTCGCTGAATCCTGTGCCGAAGGATCCTGATCGTTCATGATGGCGGCTTGAAGTGTCCAAGGTGTCTTGATGTTGACCTTCGCAGCGTCAAGCATATAGTTCGCAACCGGTTCGGTTGCAGCAACCGCAACATTGGGATACGAGGTCTGGAAGTGCGACAATGCATCGGTGTACGAATCCATCGAAGTGTTGAAACTCTTCAGGTTCTTCTTGTAGTCACTGGTATGGCTTGGATCAATGGATTCAAGTTTCGAAGCGATCTTTGAGGCGACGGCTGGCATGGTCTTTGGCTCATACCATAGGTGTGGGTTCTTGGTGCTGTCGGGCAGTCCGAGAACTTCCTGCGCATTGATGACCGTACGGTCTGAACTTGTATGAGCCTTGAGCATCTTGTCCAGCCAATCGTCATAGCCAACGCCATTTTGAACCACGATCTTGGCCTGTGCGATAAGCTTCACATCTGACGGGCTTGCCTCAAAATCATGAGGATCCGCATTCGGATTGCTGATGATCGATGTCACATTCACATGTGAGCCACCAATGGACTTGGCAACATCGCCATATTCATTCTCAGCGGCAAGAACGTCAATCTTCCCATCGCTGCTGCTTGCAGATGACGTACCGCACCCCGCGGCAGCCAATGCCATGACTCCGGTAAGAATCGATGCCACAATTGCCTTGCTGGCATGTTTGAACTGCATGATTTCCCCAACTTTCTATTATTTCGCCTGATAGGCGCAATCTCTTAATGAGAATAATTACTATTGTCACATAGAGTAGCGACTATGGGAAGAGGGATGTTCATGCTCGAGGAGCTACAGCGTTTTGATATAGAACCTATCCATCGCTGCATGATCAGCCCTGACAAGCGGTCGTTTCAGCAGCGTGAAACCGCAGCGCTCATACACATGCATCGCTGCAACGAGTGCGTGGTGCGTTTCCAGATACAGCTGGCGGTAGCCATCGGCGCGTGCTGACTTTTCTATCTGGTGGATCAGATGATAGCTTGCGCCACTGCCTTGACCCTGCGGTGAGATATACAGCTTCTGCAGCTCGGCGACCTCTGGTCCAAGACCGGAAAAATGTGCATATCCCGCTCCCCCAAGCACATGATTGTCACCGTCGGTGACGACGAAATATCCACGACCCAGTTCAGACGTGGAAGCGTCATAGAAATCACTTAATGCATTGAGCTGTGGGTCATAATATGCCGTGCCTGGAATATCCAGGCCGAAGCGGGCAAGTCCCTGCTGAATGATGGTCTTCATGGCTTCATTATCGGTGGATGTGATGGTTCGAATGCTCAACGCCTCATTATGCAACAGCAATTCTCCAAGCCTTATGCAGGTCAGGCCGTCTTGCGACGTGTCTGGTTACCGTTCTTCGATTGAATATAGCGGGGTTTCGACAATCCCATAACCGTTGCGGCATCGACAATCACAGCGTCGACATCATCCCGTTCGGGAATCTCGAACATGGTTTCTTCCAATGTTTTCTCAATAATGGATCGAAGTCCTCTGGCACCCACCTTGCGGTCCATGGCTGTCTGCGCGATCTGTGCTATGGCATCATCGGTGAATTGCAGATCCACACCATCGGCAGCGAACAGGCGACGATATTGCTTGATCAGAGCATTCGATGGTTCGGTGAGAATTGACTGCAGATCCTGCTGAGTCAAGTCACGCAGCACACTGATAATCGGCAACCTGCCAATGAATTCCGGCAACAGACCGAATTCGGCCAGATCATCAGCGCTGACCTGCTTGAGCAGTTCCTGGGTCGTTGCCTCATGGGTATGCCATGTCGTCCCAAAACCGCTTTCGCGGCCACCGAGACGCGTGCGAATCACATCATCGAGTCCGACGAATGCACCGCCACAGATGAAGAGAATTCCACGGGTATCGATCTGTTCGACTTCCTGATCGCGATGCTTGCGTGTCCCTTCCAGAGGTACGCTCGCAATGGTTCCTTCGAGAATCTTCAGCAAGGCCTGCTGCACGCCCTCACCGCTGACATCGCGGGTGATCGAGGTGTTCTCGCCGGATTTACGTGCTATCTTGTCAATTTCGTCAATATAGATGATGCCATGCTGCGCACGTTCGACATCACCATCCGCTGCCTGAAGCAGGCGCTGGAGCACCGTTTCAACATCATCCCCGACATAGCCCGCCTCAGTCAATGTGGTGGCATCGGTGATGATGAACGGCACATTCATTGCCTTTGCCAGTATCTGAGCCAGATAGGTCTTGCCAACACCTGTTGGTCCGAGCAGCAGGATGTTCGACTTTGCAACTTCAACATCAGCGAGCGAACGCTCAATGTCTTCGCGAGCGTTCGCTGACAATGCAGCTGCCGATGCCTTAGCGTTCGGACGGGTTCCGTGTGAACGGGAATGCCCATCTCGATGCGTCTGATCCACACCAGAACCGCGAGTCTTGCTGTCTTCGGAGGATGGCCAGTGCCGAGCCTCTGACTGCAATTCCATATTGACACGCTTGTAATGGTTATACACGGCCACGGACAGTGATCGCTTGGCTTCTTCCTGACCAATCACATACCTGTCGAGAAATGAGAAGATGGTGCTCGGCAGAGGCAGTTGCAGTGCATTGGCCTCTGCGTCATGCTCGCGTTCATCGGAGATGATATCCATGCATAGACGAATGCATTCATCACAGATGGCCGAATTTGGACCGGTGACGAGCTTATGAACCTGGCGCTCTGTTTTGCCGCAGAACTCACAGCGTGGAATGTCCTCGTTATAGCTGACTACGCGCCCCATCCAAGCCTCCCTCACCGTGCTTCATACCGTGCATAACTATACCTATGGTGGCTGTGACTGGTGAGGATTGAACGCTGTCTTCACCAATGATATCCGTTTGGGTACGCATAGTGTTCGCAGGCCCAAATATACGCTTGTGGTGCGCCGCAGAAGCGACGCACCACAAGTTAATGTCACACATGAATCAGAGCAATTGAGTCACGCTGCTGGCAGCGATTATTGCTTGTCGGAACGGTTTATCAGAACCGAATCCACGATGCCATAATCCTTGGCCTGATCCGCCGTCAGAATCGTATCGACTTCTATATCCTTGCGAATCTTTTCGACATCTTGACCGGTATGCTTGGCAAGCGTATTTTCAAGCCATTCACGCATGCGCAGCATCTCACGTGCATGAATCTCAATCTCGGTAGCCTTGCCGAAGTCCTGCTGCATGGCAGGCTGGTGAATCAGGACTCGCGCGTTGGGCAGAATCAGACGCTTTCCCTTGGCTCCCGATGCGAGCAGGATGGCGGCAGCCGAGGCTGCCTGACCCAGGCAGACGGTCTGCACGTCAGGCTTGATGTATTGCATGGTGTCATAGATCGCTGTCATGGCAGTCATGGAACCGCCAGGCGAATTGATATAGATCATCACGTCGCGATTCGGATCCTGACTCTCCAGAACAAGCAGCTGAGCCATGATGTCATCCGCTGACGTATCGTCAACCTGAACGCCCATGAAGATGATACGGTCATCAAACAGGCGCGTATACGGATCCTGACGCTTGAAGCCGTATGGCGTCTTCTCTTCGAACTGTGGCAGGATGTAACGATTTTGCGGCATGAATCCTGCAACGCCGCGAGCTCCGGCCAATCGATCAGCGCGTGCGATAAAGCGTGCTTCTTCCGATACCATCGTCACTCTCCTTTCTGCGCGTTCATCGTGCCTGGCGTGGTTACGATCTTGTCGATGAACCCATATGCCAAGGCCTGTTCGGCTGTAAACCAATGATCGTACTCATTGTCCTTGTAAATCTCATCGAGAGTATGACCCGTCTGCTCTGCGGTCAGCTGAGACAGGGTCTTCTTCATATCCATGATGAGCTCTGCATTGATGCGCACATCGGTTGTCGTGCCTCCAATGCCACCAGAGGGCTGATGCATCAGCACTCGAGCATGCGATGTGATGAATCGCTTGCCTTTGGTTCCGCTCGACAGCAGGAACTGGCCCATCGAAGCGGCCATGCCAACAGCAACCGTTGCGACATCAGGCTCAATGAGCTGCATGGTGTCATAAATCGCCATGCCAGCCGTTATGGAACCGCCAGGTGAATTGATGTACAGCCAAATATCCCTTGAAGGATCTTCAGCTGCCAACATGAGCATCTGAGCACAGATGATGTTGGCGTTATCATCCTTGACCTCATCACCCAGCCAGATGATGCGATCCTTCAACAGGCGGTTGAAAATTGGATTTGTTGCGGTAGGAACTTCTCCTTCCGCCATAACCGGCGGACTCGCAAGGGTGTTGCTCACCGTATCTCCTTACATTTGATTACCTGTATGAGCCTACAGCCATCAAGGTACGTTCATTCCCGTTTGAGCTATGGGCTATGTGAGTTCAGCCATGAGACCAACTGAGGCTCAGACGCCACTTTGGGCGAAAAGACTTATAAAAAAGCTCCGAACATCGTGTCTTGCGGCAGATGTTCGGAGCGAAGCTAGCTCGTTCAGCGCTTCAGCGTCGGCGTGTCACTCAGCCGATGCTTCGGTGTCTGATGACTTGTCAGCCTTGCCAGCTACCTGATCGGCCACGGCAGCTGCAGCGGAAGCCGCCTCCACGCTTTCGTTCTCTTCTTCCTGAGCTTCGTCACCGAGGAACTTGCTCAAATCGAGAACATTGCCATCGGTATCCTTGAACGTCACGGCACGCATTCCTGCGAGCAGACCCTTTGAACGTCCGACTTCCTGGACGGCAGAACCAAGCTGCCCATTGTTGACGATGGCATTGATGAAGTTGTTGGGGTCCATGCCATACTGCTGGGCAATGGATGAGAGGAAGTTCGTCACGTCGGTTTGAGAAACCTTCACGTCGAGCTGCTCAGCAAGTGCATCGAGCACCATCTGATCACGCAGCTCCTTCTCGACAGCCTCTTCGGCTTCCTTCTTCTCGTCATCGGTAGGTGCCGCATCCTTGGCGGCATTGCCCTGGGTCTGAGCGTTCTTCAGACGCTCTTCGACCATGTTGGCCTTGACACCGGCAGGAATCGGGAGTTCAAGTCCTTCTTCCAGCTTCGCAATGAATGCGTCGCGAGCTTCGGTAGCCTGACGACCCTCGGCATCCATTTCGCTTTGCTTGCGAACGTCTGCCTTCAATTCCTCGAGCGTATCGAACTCAGATGCTTCTTGCGCAAAGTCGTCGTCTACGTCAGGCAGTTCCTCTGCCTTGACCGAGTTGACCTTGACGCTGACCTGAGCCTTGTCGCCCTGGTGCTCTCCCGCTTCAAGCGTGCCCTCAAAGGTGGTTTCCTCACCTGCGGAAAGGCCGTCCAACGCCTCATCAAGGCCGTCGAGCATGGTGGCTGAGCCGAGTTCGTAGCTCACGCCTTCCTGAGAATCGACGGACTTGCCGTCAATCTTTGCATCGAGATCGATGTTGGCATAGTCGCCCTTCTTGGCAGGACGATCAACGCCGACCAGAGTGCCGAAACGCTGACGCAGCGCTTCAATGCGCTTGTCAACATCCTCGTCGGTCACTACTGGCTTTGCCACTTCTATGGTCATGCCCTCGACGGCCGGGAGTTCAAACTTTGGTCGTACCTCAACCTCGGCGGTGAACTTCAGCTTGGTCTTGTCACTTGCGGACTGTGGCACTTCCTTGACATCGAGCTTAGGCTGATCCATCGGGTGGATCTTCTTTTCGTTCAAAGCCTTCGAATACAGCTCGGGAACACCGTTGTTGACAGCTTCTCCTGCAACGGATGCAAACCCAACACGCTGATCGATGATCTTTCCTGGCACATGCCCCTTGCGGAATCCAGGAATGTTGACCTGCTTGCCAATCTCTGTTCGAGCGGCATCCAGATATGGATTCAGCTCCTCTGCTTCCACGGTGACGGTGAGCCTTACCTTGGTTGGCTCGAGGTTCCTGACACTGATTTTCACGCTGCGCTCCAATTCATACGTACATTATTATGCCCGTAGGCAACCGTTACATGATAGCTCGACTTAAGGACTCGTCAACCAGGTCAATCTGCCAGTTGCGTGCACCTTGGTTTGCAAGGAACTCTGCCACGTCACGGCTTTCGGGTTCGTCGGTCCAACACAGATTTCTCAGATACTGTGGTTTGAGAATCACGTCCATCGGTGTTTTCGTGTCCTGAGAAATCTGTGAAATCGCGGATTTCCCAGCCATCAATCTGTCATATCTCTGGGGATGTCTCTCACGCCAGAACTTCATCGAATGGGGTGCATTGTTCTCCTCGGAGACAACGGGAGACACCGGTGGAACGGGAAGTTCGCTGATCGGCAGCTCCAAGGTCTGCTGAATGATGTCTTTCCAATGCGAGGGCTTGACGTTGCGCTGTATGGGAGCATACCGTTCGAACATCTTGTCCTGCTCGCCGCCGGTATGCATGCGAACGCGCTGATTGATCGAGCGTATCGCCCGAAACTCCTTGGCATTGCGCGGCTTCTGCCGAGCTGCTTCAATGATCGAAGCATCGGAAAGCAACAGTGACGGGGCGATGTCGTAGAGCCGTGCCAGGCGGTCTCGCTCTGTCCACAGTGCACGCACTATCGCCAGACCCCACCGATCATTGTGCAATGAAGTGATGTGCGAAACCCGTCGCCAAGGCTGCGGATGGGCATGACGATTCCTTGAACCCTTTCTGAGCAGATATGCAAACTCCTCCTCTGCCCAATCGGCCTTGCCCTGACCGCTCAGATCGTCACGCATCTTGCGTTCCAGAGGTATGAGCAGTTCAACGTCCAATGCCGCATAGTTGCGCCAATCTCTCGGCAGCGGCCTATATGACCAGTCTGCGGCAGAATGCTCCTTGGCCAAAGTCAGATCGAGATAATGCTCCGTAACCGCCGCAAGTCCTACATGGTGCAGTCCGAGCATTCTCGCTGCCATCTCTGAATCGAAGAGTCGCTGAGGCTGCATGCCGAGTTCCGTGAATCCGGGCAGATCCTGCAATGAGTCATGAATGATCCACGTCGCATCACCGACGGCATCATTGAAATCGCCCCAGAAGTCACCCTCTTGAGCAAGTGCGACGGGATCGACCAAAGCTATTCCGCATCCATCACGCTTGAACTGAACAAGCCAATCCTCATGCCCATACCGAAAGCCCGAGGCGCGCTCAGCATCAGCGGCCAAGGAGCTGGTGCCTGTGGAAAACCGTTCACACATTCGTTCAAATGCATCGTGCGTGGAGATGACGTCCGGTACTCCAGCGCGTGGTTCCGACAATAAGCGTGGCATCTGCTCGATTGACACTGTGTTCAACTCCCCGTTCTGTCAACGTGGCCAGTATGTGGTCCTTCCCCATACTACTGGGTGCGGAGAACCAGCGGGCAGCGCGGTGGCATGCTCGGTCATCCGCGCAGCCGTCGCTGAAACAGCGTTGAGCATCGATATGCGCAAGCTCACCGACTCGAATCTGCATCGCTCTCGCACTGATCCATCAGATCCAAACCAAAATCGAGCATGAGCTGCGACCAGAGATACACATAGTCTGCGGCAGTCTGTCCGTCCTGTTCACCGAAATGCGGTGTCCATGAAGCACGAATCTCGTAACTGTCCTGTATTTTCGACTCGTCCATGCCGAAGCTATGGTTCTCGGTCGAGGATATCGTTCCAGAGATCTGCCGGGCATCCGCATTGCGCAGTCGTTGCTGAACGGTGGTGAGGAGTGCCTGAGTTTCGGAATCGTCGAAGTTGGTTTCAAATTTCGGTTCACGCATATAGGCAACGCACTGCCATTGGGAATGCGTGTTGACGTCCGGTGAGTGAGCAAAGAGCACAATGATCCATCCATAGAAGGATGCTTCGGTCTGCGTCTTTTGACACTGCTTGTCCAACATGACCGGATACTGGATCTCTATGCCGATGCCATAGTCAGCAATCGATGATGGGGTCGGCATCTCAGCATACGTCATTCCGGGAATTTTGGGCATGGTTCGGATGGATTCGACAGCTTGCCATACAGCAGAAGGAACATTAGCCTTCTCAAACTGTTGCAAGACTGCGGATCGCTTATTGTCACCTTCGCGATTGGCAGTGGCGTCAGAGGAACATTGTCGATGGCTTGAAAATTCCTGACGCTCCTGTGGAAATTGGTAGATCTCAGCCATGCCTCCTAGACTACTCGAATCGGTCAAGGAATTGCGAGTGCTTCGTGCATATTCTTCACGTAACCCAAACCAAAGAAGAGTAAATCTAAATCTTCATTATCGCCCTGCATAAGGGGAGGATGGGTTTAATAGACGGTAAAACCGTGTGACTCGAACTGTTCGCGCACACGTTCCCGCAACTGCTTTGATGGCCCCTTGGCATGCTCCAGAGGATAGGGAATGCGCAGCTCATGCCATTTTGGTCGTCCAAGTTGGTGGAAGCCGAGCACATCAATATGTTCGACCGCGTCACCGAACTGTTCGCAGATGCGTGCGACGCCTTCCACATTTTCGACGGAGTCCGTCAATTCTGGCACGAGAACGAAACGTACCCATATCTTGCTGCCCAGACGTGACAGACGCTTGCCAAAGTCAATGGTGGGTTGCAGCACTCCCCCAGTCACTTTTTTGTATGTTTCCTCATTTCCCGACTTCACATCCAGCAGGCACAGATCGATGTCTCGTATCATGTCGTCCGTGTAGTTGCGGTTCAGGAATCCTGAAGTATCCAGGCATGTGTGCACGCCCATCTCTTGTGCCGCTCTGAACACGCGTGAAACGAAGGCCGGCTGCATCATCGATTCGCCTCCAGAGAAGGTGATGCCTCCGCCTGTTGCTTGGAAGAGATCCTTGTAGCGCTCGACTTTGTCGATCATGGCCTGGAGATACACGGGCTGACCGTCGCGCATCTTCCACGTATCAGGATTCTGGCAATACTGGCATCTGAGCGGGCATCCGCTCATGAACACCGTCATGCGTGTCCCCGGCCCGTCGACGGAGGTGTTGATATCCCAGGAATGCACGAAACCAATGTCTCCTGAGCGCAGGGCATTGAGTCGATCTCGTCTATCGAGTCCAATCGGTGACGCAAAGCCGGAGAGCCCTCCCATAAGTGTCTGGCTTTGATAGGTCTTCGATTCCTTGAGCATATGTGGACTGGTTACATGGAATCCACCAGGTATGTGCCCTTCCTGCTGCCGTTGCGCACCAGGAGTCGCAATCCCGGTGTCGTTCGTTTGTGGCTGCGCCACTCGAGTCGCCGTTGCCTGAGACATCATTGTCCTCCTTGAATAGCGAAGGGGCGGGACTCATTGCCCCGCCCCAAACTATCATCTAGCGAATGATTGCGCCGTGAGCTTGTTGGAAAGCCTTCAGTCGGTTACCGAACCCTGATGGAAGGTTCGAGAAATGACATCGAGCTGCTGCTCCTTCGTGAGTTTCACGAAGTTCACCGCATATCCGGAAACGCGAACGGTGAGATGCGGGTACTTCTCTGGGTGCTCGACTGCATCTTCAAGCTGCTCCTTGCGTAGCACGTTGATGTTGGCATGGTAGAGACCATGCCCATTGCCCGCATCGAGAATGCCGACAAGATTGCCGATCCGCTCCTGTTCGTCACGGCCAAGGCCATCGGGTGTGATGGTGTTGGTCAGAGAGATGCCATCGAGAGCATCGTCATAGTTGATCTTGCCAACCGAGAACATCGATGGGAGCATGCCGTGCGAATCCATGCCGTTCTCTGGATTCGCCCCTGGAGCGTATGGCTCGCCCTTCTTGTGTCCCGATGGGAAGGAACCGGTGTTCTTGCCATATTCGACATTGGAGGTAATCGTGAGAATGGACTGGGTCGGTACCGCTCCACGGTATACGGGCAGACGCTTGACCTGGCCCATAACGGTCGAAACGACCCACTTCGCGAGATCATCGGCACGGTCATCGTCATTGCCGTAGACAGGGAACTCTCCTTCAGTCCTGTAGCCGACGACCAGATCGTCCGCTGCGCCGTCCACATGCTCGTAGCTGGAGTCTTCGCTGTTGTAGATTGGATAGACCTTCGCATACTTGATTGCAGAGAGTGAATCTGCTGCGATGGAAAGACCCGACATGCCGCATCCCAAGGTTCGGTAGACTTCCTTGTCGTGCAGCGCCATTTCGATGGACTCATACGCATACTTGTCGTGCATGTAATGAATGATGTTCAACGCTTCGACATAGGTTTCGCTCAGCCATTCAAGTGCCTTCTCATAGTTGGCCTTGACCTGCTCGAAGTCGAGTGTTCCATCGGCTTGCGGCTTGATGGGTTCGATGACGCCTTCATCGATGACCTGCATGCCGGTCATCTCGTCCTTGCCGCCGTTGATGGCATAGAGCAAAGCCTTGGCGCTGTTGACGCGGGCTGCGAAGAACTGCATCTGCTTGCCAACGCGCATTGGCGAGACGCAGCAGGCGATTGCAGCGTCATCACCCCAGTGAGCACGAATCTCCTTGTCGGACTCGTACTGGATGGCTGAGGTATCGATGGAGATTCTTGCGCAGAAGCGCTTGTATCCTATTGGCAGCTTAGGATCCCAGAAAATGGTGATGTTCGGCTCTGGTCCCGGTCCAAGATGCTCAAGCGTCAGGGTGTTGAGCAGACGGAAGGATGTCTTGGTGACCATCGAGCGACCGTCGTCGCCAAAGCCGGCATCCGACCAGGTTGCCCAGTATGGGTCGCCAGAGAAGATATTGTCGTAGTCCTTGGTGCGTAGGAATCGAACGATGCGGAGCTTCATCACAATGTTGTCGATGATCTCCTGCGCGTCAGTCTCGTCGATGACCCCGTTCTTCAGATCGCGCTCGAAGTAGATGTCGAAGAATGTGGAAATGCGGCCGATGGACATCGCAGCACCATCCTGACTTTTGACGGATGCAAGATAGCCCATGTAGGTCCACTGCACTGCTTCCTTGGCCGTCTGCGCAGGACGGCTCAAATCCAGACCATATTCGTTGCCAAGCCTGATGAGCTTCTTCAATGCCTTAATCTGCTCGTCATGTTCTTCACGGAAACGAATCCAGTGCTCGATCTCCGGTTCGGTGAAATCATTGCGATACGGTACCGAATCCTTGTCACGCTTCTTGAATGCGAGGAGCGCATTCACGCCGTAGAGCGCAACGCGTCGGTAATCGCCGATGATGCGTCCGCGGCCGTATGCATCAGGCAGACCGGTCAGAATCTTATTGTGACGGGCAACCTTGATGCGGCGAGTATATACGCCAAAAACGCCATCGTTGTGCGTCTTGCGATATCGGGTGAAGATTTTCTTGATTTCAGGATCTGGCGTCTTTCCCGCTTCAAGAATGGCCTGCTCGACCATGCGCCAGCCGCCGTTTGGCATCATCGCACGCTTGCAAGGCTCGTCGGTCTGCAGTCCGACAATCACATTGTCTTGAGTGTCAGCAGCATTCTTGCCATCGATATAACCTGCTGCGAATGCGTCGACATCTGATGGGATGTGGGTTTCAATGTCATAGACGCGCTGCTTGCGCTCTACTGAAAGGATGTTGTCGTCAAGATAGTTCCAGAGGAATTTAGTTTTCTCTGTGGCGGGGGCCAGGAATGACTCGTCGCCATCGTATGGGGTGTAGTTCTTTTGAATGAAATCGCGGACCTCAATGTCCTTCTGCCAGTTTCCTGCTTTGAACGAGTCCCAAGCCTTTGCTTGAAGCTCTTCCTGTGACAAGGCTGTTGATTCAACTGCTGTCATGGTCACTCCTTGGGTGATTGGTTCGGTACACGCATCTTCACGCTGCCGGATGTACATAATCTTAGTCTGTGGTGCTGAACGACCATTACGAGAGTTCTGTGATTTGAGTCACATTTCACTGAGCGCCGAGCCACAAGCGGATAGTTATGCTATGCGACACGCCATGCCTGCACGCTGTGTTCGGTTTTGGATCCGCTCGTCTGAACGCATCTGCAACTATGCGATTGTGCAGGTTTCGATGCGTCATAGTCTTTCAGTGAGAGTCATTGATGCCCCACTCACGATCCTGATCTTCCCACTGCTTGTTTCGTTCGTTGAAGATCTTCCAGGCATTCATCGCTTCCTCTTGTGTCTGGTATGGACCCATTCTGTCGCTCACGGGGGAAATTCTGCCCTGTTCCGCTTCCTGCTTCACGGTATTGAAATACCAGAGTTGGTCCTTGTGTTCGTCAGCCATTGCAAGCCTCCCTTAGTTGCGTGCTGATTGAATAGAATGACATGGTATTGAATGCAACTGAGTTTTCAATAACTGTCGATGATGGTCAATGATGGCGTGCCCTTGCCTATTCCCTGAATGCATTCGTAACAGGTAGACGCCGATCTCGTCCAAAGGCCAAGGCGGTCACTTTCGGACCAAGCGGATACTGCCGCCGTTTCCATTCCGCTCTGTCGACCAGCCGCATAACGGTATCGACGGTATCTTCATCAAAACCGTCTGCCAAGAGGTCTGCCCTACCGTGTGCGAGTTCGATGTAAGCTTCAAGAACCTTATCGAGCAAGGCATATTCAGGCAGAGAATCTGAATCCTTCTGTCCCGGGCGAAGCTCAGCGCTGGGAGCCTTGTCGATGGAGTTGACTGGTATCGGTGCCAATGCACCGTGTGCTTCGGCATCGCGGTTGCGCCAGCGTGCCAAATCCCACACCTTGGTCTTGAGCAGGTCCTTGATTGGAGCGAAACCGCCGACCGCGTCGCCATAGATGGTGGAATACCCGCACGCCAGTTCTGACTTGTTGCCGGGGGCCAGAGCCAGCAGTCCCTTGCTGTTGGAGTAGGCCATCACGATCACTCCGCGAATTCTCGCCTGAATATTCTCTGCGGCTATGCCTTCGAGATGCAGCTGCTGCTGATAGCAGTCGAAAACATGTTCGATTGATTCGGTCTGGTAATGAATGCCCAGATTAGAGGCGAGCTGCGCTGCATCATCGCGTGAGCCTTGTGAAGAGTATGCGCTTGGCATCGAAATGCCCCATACATGCTCACCGCCGCACGCGTCGGATGCCATGGTCGCCACCAGCGCCGAGTCGATTCCTCCGGAAAGACCCAGGCATGCGCCCGTGAAATGATTCTTGCGCATATAGTCGCGCAATCCCAGCACGCAGGCTCGATACATCTCTTCGTCAGTCGCAAGTTCCGGACTCATCGTTGACGAATGCTGCTGAGCTGAAGAGCGCTGTGTTGATGACTGCTCGGTAGACGGGCTCGGCTTGGACGCTTCGTGATGCAAATCCCAGAAGCCGAGATGCTCGACAAACTGCGGGGAACGCTCCAGCAATTCACCATGCTCGTCAATGACGAAGCTGCCTCCGTCAAATACGAGATCGTCCTGCCCACCCACCTGATTGAGGTATATGACTGGGGCGTGCAGCTCCTTGGCTCGCCGAGCGCCTAGCTCGTGACGAGTATGACCCTTGCCTGATTCATAGGGAGAGCCGTTGATGGTGAGTAGCACATCGATGTTTTGTTGTGCCAATTCAGCGACTGGACCGCCGTCCTGCCATATGTCCTCGCATATGGCAAGGCCTATCCGGTAACCCGCAATGTCAAGAACGACGGACTTCTGTCCTGAGGTGAAGATTCGGAACTCGTCGAACACACCGTAATTCGGCAAAAAATGCTTGTCATAGCCAGCCCAGACAATGCCATCGTGCAGCACGACCATGCGATTGCGTGGCAGTCCTCGTTCATTGTCGGTTCCTACAGTCCCGACGACCACATAGGCATCGCCGCAAGCTTCCTGCTTCAACTGCGAGGCGAGCGCGTTCGCCTTGTCCCATGCGGCAGTTCTGAACGTTGCGCGGAAGGCAAGATCTTCAATCGGATAGCCGGTCAATGTCATCTCTGGGAACACAATAACTTGCGCCTCTCGAGCAACGGCTTTTCTGGTGTAGTCGAGCACCTTTTCAGCATTGCCATCCAGGTCGCCGACACATGTGTCTATCTGAGCGAGCGCAAAACGAAGATTTCTGTTCCCAATTGTCATATCAACATCCTATCGCTACCGAGATTACGAGTTTTGCGGCCTTTCCCATGTAGACATGCTCAAATTTGGCTTTCTGACAGTAACTAATTCAACGATTCCAGTAGTTTATACTGTGCAATTGCCGCAAAACTCAATATTGCGGGTCGAAGATGGATCATGTGAGCCTTGTCGGGCTGAATACAATGCCATTGTTCATCTCATCATGGTTCGAGCGGCCTTGAAGAGAACCTTCGGATCTTTTTCATAGTGATGCAAGGGTGTGAGCTGGGACGACGGGATGCCGAGGAACTTGTAGACGGCTACCTGAGCGCAGCGAATCGAATACTGTTCGGTGAATACCATGTCGAAGGGCATTTCGGCGAATTCGCTGACGAAGGCCAGATTGCGGGAATGACGCGGCACCACCAATGGCCGGTCTCCGACCGAACGCTGGTTAAACAGTGCGCTTGCATAGGGCATGTGGGCGGGAACCACATTCACTATCGAATCGAGTATCTGATCGTGATGGTCGGCTATGCCTTCGGTTCGTGAGTCCGCAGCGGCGAGGAAGCCTAGCGTTTCCTCGAGCATTTCACGTCCGGTCATTTCAATGAATGGCTTGCTGACGTATCGTCCCACGGCTCTTGGATAGAGTGCGTAGCCCCATAGCACCCCTTCGTTCTCTTTCTGGGATGTGTAGTGAGGTTGATGGTGCACCACCAGCGAGAGTAGCTCTGGGCTGTCAACGAAGGTGTTCAGGGCATTGCCAGGATGCTGCTGCGTGATCTGCGACATGTCGTTAATCAGCAGATGCGAGTTGGTGGTTACGGTAAAACTGGTCCATTCGCTCTGGTTGCGGTCACCGAAGAACTTGTCTGGATGGCCAAGATCGTAGAAGTGTTCAGCGGCCTGCTTCCATAATGCTGCACTCGGGGCATAGCTCATGTCTTCCACGATGGGGATGTCGAGATCACCCAGCGAAGTGCTGTCCGTTATCGAACCGTTGGTGTCGAAGACAAGATCCTCGGGTTCAATGTCAATCGTTCCTTCTGGAGTCTCGTTGTCTGCCTCGGCTTCGGACGGATTGACGTTTCGGTACTTCAGCGCCGTGACGACAATCTCATCGCGGAGTGTGGTGTCCTTGAACTCAAAGTCCGTAACCATACGGTTGTTGACGAAATGGACGCCTTGATGCTTCAGCCAAGCCCGCAGAGGCATGATGAGACTTTCATACTGGTTATAGGGGGTTCTGGTGACGCCTGCGAGGGTATTGATGCGGCTGAATTCAAGAATCATGCGATTCATATACCTTCTGAGTTCCATTGCGGAACTGTTTCGTTTGAAGGCGAAGGTGGTCTCCCACATATACCAGAAGTTGGTGGTGAACATGTGTGGGCTTGAAGCGAACCACTGTTCGATGCTCACGTCGTTCAGCGAACGCTCCTGCGATTCGGGCATCATCATGAGCTTGGTGAGCAGCAGACGGTCCATCGTGTTGAATTGCATGTGGGAGTAGTCGTTCTTGTCTCCCTTGTTGCGTACGCCATTCAGTGAATCTATCAGACGTCCAACGTCATGCGTCGGATGGGCGTGATCGAAGTCGAGAATCTCCTCGGTAACGGACTTTCCTGGAGCATTGAGCGAGGGTATGCTGCGGAAGATGTCCCACAGGTTCTCATAGGTTTCCTCATTGAGCATTCTTCCGCCACGATTGACATAGCCACGGGCGTTGTTGATGTTCGCCACTACAAACTCGTTCTCGAACTCCTGCACGGTATTGCCATCGTTGGCTCCGTGCTTCTCCAACCCCATGATCGTGATGTCGCTGCCATCCCAATGTCCATCACGGATCAGATACACCGCTGCTGAAAGGTTTCCGATTCCTGCACCTATCATGTATGCCTTGGCCATGCTGCAACCACTCCCCTTGGTGTCAAACCATGAACTCGACTGGTCATCCTTGTCACAGTCATTCCATACGACTCTACTCCGTAAGCCTTCGAGACGGGCATATGCTTCAACCGGTGTTTCGAGCGAGGGGCAAGGGGTGAAGGGGAACGGGGAACGGGCGAACGGTCAGGGTCAATTGGCAACGGACAAACGCAAAGGGTTAGGTGAGCATCGAGAGCATGATGATTCATGGCATGTCGTGGAACTTCACTGAACGCGTATGTCACTGATCGCACGGTCTGGTTCGCGTGAAAGACTATGAATCATGACACACATAATCATGCACACCTCATCTGGTGATATCGCAATCTCACTCTTCGACGACAAGGCTCCCGAGACCGTCAAGAACTTCGTCGCTCTCGCCAACGGCACACGCACCTGGACAGACCCCATCACCGGCGAAGCGAGCAATGAGCCGTTCTACAACGGTCTCACCTTCCATCGCATCATCAAGGACTTCATGATTCAGGGCGGATGCCCGCTGGGGAATGGCACCGGTGGCCCGGGATACACCTTCGACGATGAGATCGATCCCGCTCTGCATTTTGACAAGCCATACCTGCTTGCCATGGCCAACGCAGGGCTTCAGCGTGATCCGGTTTCTGGTGAGGTGCATGGAACCAACGGTTCACAGTTCTTCATCACCACCGTGGCCACACCATGGCTCGATGGCCATCACACGATCTTTGGCGAGGTCAGCGACGACGCTTCCAAGGCTGTCGTTGATGCTCTCGATGGCATTGCCACAGACCCTAGCGATGCACCGCTTGACCCGGTTATGATTGAAAGCATCGAGATTCTCTAAGCATCACGTTTCTCTAGAAGTAGAGGAACTCAGTCGGTGAACTTCTGGAATGATTCTTCAATCAAGCGCTTACTACCGCTTGTTGAACCATTCCAGATACATAGAGCTTTTCAGGGGTGAAGCTGATTCTCAGGTTTGAAACAAAGGAGTGGATTTCATGAGCAGGATGAACGGCAATCGTAAAGCCTTCGAAGATGAGGGAAGGCCGGTATCAATCGCGATTCTTGGTGCCGGCAGCATAGCCAATGCCATGGCAAGGACCATTCAGGCCATGACGGACGACGAGCGCTATCGCAATCTCGTGACGCTGCACGCAGTCGCTGCTCGTGACGAACGTCGTGCAGCAGCGTTTGCCAGTCGCTACAACATCCCTGTGCATTACGGATCGTATGAGGAGCTGGTCGAAGACGATGACGTCGATCTGGTGTACATAGCAACGCCGCATAATTTCCATGCCGAGCAGGCGATACTGTGCATGAACCATGGCAAGAATGTGCTGGTGGAAAAGTCATTCACTGCCAACCGGGAGCAGGCGGATGCGGTTCTTGGCGTTGCGGAATCCACTGGGCTGCTCTGCACCGAGGCCATATGGACGCGCTACATGCCGTCACGTTCGATAATCGACGATCTGCTGCTGTCAAACGTCATCGGGGATGTCACTACAGTCACGGCAAATCTTGGTTATCCGCTCACCGGTGTTCAACGATTGGTCGACCCGGCACTTGCAGGTGGAGCGCTTCTGGACGTTGGCATCTATCCGCTGAATTTCATCGACATGGTGCTGGGACCTCAACATCTGTCGTCGCTGGAAAGCAGCGCCTCCTTCTTCGAAACCGGCGTCGATGCGCAGAGCTCCACGACCTTGCATTACGAGAATGGACACATGGGGGTTTCGACCTGCACCATGCTGGGCATGAGCGACGCACAGGGCATTGTCTGGGGCAGCAAGGGATACATGATATGCAGCAACATCAATAACGTCGATGGCATTGACATCTATGCAGATGGGCACCGCCTCTCCAAGCACGTTGACATTCCCCAGCAGCTTACGGGATATGAATACGAAGTCGCTTCGGCAGCCAACGCGGTTCTCGATGGAGAGACTCAATGCCCTGAAATGACACATGAAGACACACTGCGAATGGTCACGTTGGAAGACAACATCAGAGATATCTGGGGAATGACCTATCCGTTTGAGGACTGACGATTCATTTCCCTGCCGATGTTGCCTTGAGCAATGCGAGTGACAGCTCGGTCAGCTGCGGATGCCGCCACTGATCATGCGCCCGGATGCAAAGTGTGACAACGCCCCTGTTTTGGCGATGGCGATGGCGAGATACCACATGAGAATTCCGGAAATCACCGCGCCCGAAATGCAGTTCGCCACGATGTTCGTTACCACATAGCCTCCGGTTGCCTTCAATCCAGACTGCAAGATGAACAGTGCATACAGCGCACCGCCGAAACCTGTGACCAGACCGGACAATGTGGCAGTCCACGCGTTCCAGACACGGTACATGACGATGGCGAACACCAGTTCGCTGAAGATGCCCTGCACCAGACCCGCCACCAGCGAACCGGAGAATCCCCACTGGTTGCCGAGCGCGAGTTCCAGCAGCCCGCCGATGGTTTCGGCGTAGATTGCCGCGCCGGGCTTTCGCACGATGATGATGGCCAAGGGTCCGGCTATGTACCAGAAACCACTGATCAATCCAGAAAGTCCGGGAACAAGCCCCTCCAGAAAAGCTGTAGGCGCAGTAACGACAAGATCGAACATCCAAAAGACAAGTCCGGATGCGACGGCAATAACCGAGGTGACCGTGATGTCGATGGGACGCCAATGGGCGTTGATGCGTCGCCTTGCAACGGTGTCGCCTTTGGAATCTTGCGATTCAGCATCATGTATTGCTGAAACAGCGTTATCTGTTGCCGAAACAGGGTCGTCTGTTGCCGAAACAGGCCTGTCCGGTGCTGAAACTGAATTGTGTGACATTGAGTTATTTGATATTGAGTGGTGAGTTGCAGCAGCATCCGCAGCCGTTGAACCGGCCGAGATAGTACTGTTCGTCGTATGTTGCATAAGTGCAGACATGTTCTCCTCCGATAATCTCGTCTGCTTTCGTCGGATTGCGCACGAATGACTCATGTGAAGGCGAGCGAGAACAGACATAGGTATCACGAGAAGGATTACCAAGATAGGAATTGACTTCGTTCGACGGTATTAGCCGCTTCACGTTCAACGGTCGGAGATTGTTGCATCTCCCTCTCAGCTTTCCAGCTCCCGTGTCTTGCAGGATTCACGATAGATTCTTGTGTGGACTGCCCGGCTTGTCACCATGGAGAATCTCACGAATGCGTTTGAGACGCGCACCGATATCGTGCTCGTAGCCTCGATCATTGGGATGATAGTATTCATGCCCTCTGAGTTCCTCAGGCATGTATTCCTGCTCGGCAACGGCTCCGGGCGCATCATGGGCATACTGGTAGCCTTCATGGTTGCCCCACGCTTTCATGAGCTTGGTGGGAGCGTTGCGCAAGTAAAGGGGCACTTCACCGATATGACCGGCGTCGACGTCGGCGAGTGCGGCATCCATCGCCTTGTAGCTGGCGTTCGATTTCGGTGCCGTCGCTACGGCCACGACAGCCTCGGCGAGAATGATTCGAGCCTCAGGCATGCCAATCATCGCCACAGCCTGAGCGGCCGCAACCGTGGTCTGCAGAATCTGAGGTGCCGCCATGCCCACCTCTTCGGCTGAAGCGATCATGATGCGCCTGGCGATGAAGCGCGGATCTTCGCCTGCTCGAATCATGCGTGCCAGATAATGCAGTGCCGCATCAACGTCGGAGCCTCGCATGGATTTGATGAAGGCGCTGATGACGTCGTAATGGTCGTCACCTTGCTTGTCATATCGAACGGTTGCGATATCCATGACTGAAGACACCACGTCTGGTCTGATGATTGGCCTTCTGCTGCCTTTGATGCGTTGTTTGTCACCTGTCATCGATCCCGCTGCAGCTTCCAGGATAGTGAGCGCCTTGCGCGCATCTCCCCCAGAGAGACGGACGATCTGATCGACCGCCTCATCATCGATTTTCACCTGATGGTCCAGGCCACGCTTGTCTTCGATTGCACGATGAATCAAGGTTGCAAGATCATCGTCGTCCAACGATTCAAGCTTGACGACGACGGAGCGCGACAACAATGGGGAGATAACCGAAAAGCTCGGATTCTCAGTGGTTGCGGCAATGAAGGTCACGTCGCGGTTCTCAACGCTCGGCAGTAGGGCATCCTGCTGGGATTTCGAAAAACGGTGCACTTCATCGATGAACAGCACCGTTTCCTTCCCTTGCGTCACCAGGCGTTCGCGGGCGCGCTGTATAACCTCGCGCACGTCTTTGACACCCGAAGTCACTGCGGAGAGTTCTTCGAATTCGCGTGCCGACTGCTGCGCTACGATATGGGCGAGTGTCGTCTTGCCCACTCCCGGAGGGCCGAAGAGAATAACCGAACTCGGTGAGGTAACCGAACCTTGTGACGATGGTGTGGCAAGCCGTTGCAATGGTGAGCCTGGCTTCAATGCCTGGGCCTGACCCAGTACCTGCTGCAAGGTGGTAGGCCTCATGCGCACGGCAAGCGGCCTGGTCATGGCATCTTCGGGAACTTCGGCGGCACTGAACAGATCTTGACTCATACGCCCCACTCTAATCCTGATTCAATGCTTCGATTGGGCCAACCGAATAATCCTCGAACACCGCTTCGCCACGATCCTGCGTTTCATCCAAATCGACGTATGCCGCTATCCCCCAGTCATGGTCGCCTTCAGCGTCGTCGAAAATCTGACGGACGAACCATCGGTGCTCGCTGCGTTCGAGATGCTCGTCAAAGGTGATGTATTTCGAGGAACGAGCCTCGCTGTCAACGCCAATCGATTCATGAGCGTCGTAGAGGTCATCGAGCGCGTCTTCCCACCGATGAACCCCGTAACCCCACTCGGAGTCGAGGCTTCCAAGCTTTTCAGCCTCGTCAAAAGCCACGAGCTGGACACGAGTGAACATGGCATTGCGGATCAGCACCTGCAAGCCTTGCCGGTCGGCAACGATCTGAGCCTCTCGCGACGGTGGCGCTACCGTAAGCCCTTCGCCTCTGTTTTCGGTCTCTCCTGCAGATTCCCACTCGTCAACCAGCGAGGAATCGACAGAACGCACCACCACTCTCAGCCATGAGATGATGTCGTGAAGCTGCTCGTCTACCTTTTCTACTGGAACCGTGCGACTCAAAGCTCTATACGCATCGCTCAGGTATCGCAGGAGCGTACCTTCGGAGCGAGAAATCCCGTATCTGGCAATGTAACCCTTGAAATCGGATGCGGTCTCCACCATGTCTCGGACTACGGATTTGGGATTCAGCTCATAGTCGTTGGCCCAGGGAACATCCTTGCAATACTGCTCGTATGCCGATGCCAGCAGCTCTTCCAGAGGCTTCGGATAGGTGATTTCAGCAAGATGATCCATGCGATCGTCATATTCCACACCATCCTCTTTCATGGTCATCATCGCCTGATCCTTGGCCTGCCGCTCTTGTGCGCGCAATACCTGGCGAGGGTTTTCCAGTGTCGCTTCGACCATCGAGATGACGTCCAAAGCGTATGTCGGTGACTGCGGGTCCAGCAGTTCGAGAGAAGCCAGCAGGAAGGGTGAAAGTGGCTGGTCAAGTGCGAAATCCTCTGGCAGATCGACGGTGGTGAAGTAGTCATCGTTGCCATCGTCGTCCTGCTCTATTTCGATCACATCGGAGTCAATCAAAGTTTCGAAGATTGCTTCTGCACGCTCGTGCAGCTGCATTTTCTGCTGTTCGGTCTGCAGCGAATCGTCAATCAGCCGGTCTACGCGCAGGCGTGCATTACCACCCTGCGCCACTTCGTTCAGCACCATCGAATGGGTGATGTTCAGATGCGGCGTCAACTTTTCCGGCTGTGCCTCTATCAGCTTGCTGAACGTGCTCTCGTTCCAGGTGACGAAACCCTCCGGCGGCTTCTTGCGCTTGATTCGCTTGAGTTTCTTCGGGTCGTTCCCGGCCTTGGCGACTGCTTTGGCATTCTCAATCTCATATTCAGGGGCTTCGGCAACGACAAGCCCTTCTGAATCGAAGCCCATGCGTCCTGCACGCCCGGCAATCTGGTGGAATTCTCTTGAACGCAGACGGCGTTGCCGATGGCCGTCATATTTGGTCAGCGCCGTGAACACGACGGTATGAATCGGCACATTGATGCCCACGCCAAGCGTGTCGGTTCCACAGATAACCGGAAGCAGTCCCTGCTGGGCAAGCTGTTCGACAAGTCTGCGATATCGCGGCAGCATGCCGGCATGATGGATGCCGACACCGGTTCGAAGCAAGCGTTGCAGAATCTGACCGAAGGCTGTCGTGAATCGCGTTCCCTTGATCGCTTCCTTGATCTTCTCACGCTGCTGCCTGTCAGATATGCCTGTGCTGGAAAGTGCCTGAGCCGTTTCCAAAGCTGCATCCTGCGAGAAATGCACGATATAGACGGGCGTGTCACCCTTGCCTATAAGGGTTTCCAAGGTTGTTGGCAATGGTGTGTCAAGGTATTCAAAGCTCAGAGGCACCGGGCGTGGAGCATCGTCGATGACATCGACGTCCGTAGCTGTAGCATCTTCGAGGGATGCCGCGAGATCGCTGACATCGCCCAATGTGGCTGACATGAGTAGAAATTGGGTGTGCCGCAAGGTCAGCAACGGCACCTGCCATGCCCAGCCGCGCTCATAATCGCCGTAATAATGGAATTCGTCCATGGCGACACATCCGACATTCGCGTGTGCACCTTCGCGAAGAGCCTGATTCGCAAGGATTTCCGCCGTGCAGCATATGACTGGAGCCTCGGTGTTGATATGCGTGTCACCGGTGATCATGCCGACATTGTCGCGGCCAAGAAGCTTGACAAGATCGAAGAACTTCTCACTCACCAGCGCCTTGATGGGAGCCGTGTAATATGAGCGCCTGCCCGTGCAAAGGGCCGCAAAGTGCATGCCAAGAGCGACCAGAGACTTGCCTGATCCTGTCGGCGTGCTCAAGATTACATGGTTTCCAGACAGCAGGCTCAGGACGGCATCCTCCTGATGTGGCCACGGCGTGATGCCGCGTCCTTGCACCCAGGTGAAGAAACGATCGTAGATGTCATCGGCACCGATGGCTCTGGAATCCTCACCGGCGATGGGTATCAAGTCTCGAAGCGTCTGCTCTTCCTCTGGCAGTATCGACGCTGAACCGTCTCCCGATGAAGACTCCGAAGATCCTAGTGCAGACGATGACACGCTGACAACCTCACTCTCACCATATTCCAGTAAATGCTCACTTCAACCAAGACTATCCGTAGCTCGCTATGTATCGAGAGATGCTGCAGCGACAATGGTTTTCTGCCAGATTGTCAGTCGAGCAATTCTTGCTTGACCTCATCGACATTGAAGTCGGCGGGCGGCCATGCAAGATTCATCTCCTGCATTCTCGCTCGAAGAATCTGGGAAAGCGCCGCCCTTGAATACCAGCGATGGTTGGCTGGCACCACATGCCACGGCGCATAGTCGGTGGATGTTCGTTCCATGACTTCCTGCCAAGCGTGCATATAGTCATCCCAGTGTGACCGAGCCTTCAGATCACTTGGATCAAATTTCCAGTATTTGGTCGGGTCGTCAAGTCGCTTCAGAAATCGCTTCTTCTGAAAATCCTTGGAAATGCTGAGGAATATCTTGATGATAGAACATCCATCGTCAGCCAGACGATGCTCGAAATCGTTGATCTCACCATAGCGCGATTCCCAGATCATACGCGGATAGGTGCCGTAGATGCGTGGCATGACAATATCCTCGTACTGTGACCTGTCGAAAATGGATATCCAGCCATCCTTGGGCAACTCTCTGCGGATGCGCCAGAGAAAATCATGGTTGCGTTCCTCGTCGGTAGGTGCCGCAAAACCGTGATAATGGATTCCCATGGGGCTGGTCTGACGGAACACATGCTCGACCATGCTCCCCTTGCCCGACGTATCCATGCCCTGCAAGATGATGAGAATCCGACGACGTGAACCTTTGACGCCATTCGCGTAGAGCTGTTCCTGAAAACTGCTGATTTCACCGGAACTTAACGAAACGAATTCCTTGGCATCCGCCTTTCGCCCTTCAAAGCCGGGCGTTGACCCACAATCCAATTGTCCAAGATCCAAACCTGCATGAAACTTCAACGCAGCATCGGGATCGACATCCCAGATGGAGCTCAACTGGGATGATTCCTTGCGCACCAGACGCATCTGGTCACCGATATGATGCCGTGTCTGCTCGCGCAGCTGCTGAGCCTGAATTTCGCGCATCTGCCGCGCCGTGAACTTCTTGTCTGCTGAAGACATGACAACCCCCCGATTCATAAGACCATTGCTTGGTGCTCACACGCATGTGAAACGCATCTGCTTGCACTATTCACCAAGCTGCGATATTCACAAACCGTGCTATTCACAAACCGTGTTATACAAACTGTGGCATTCCCTTCGGAATACCACAGTAGTCGCCCAGACGATGAAACGAGGGCACTATCGATGAAGACGCTCAAGAATCACGAACGAATGTCAGTCTTCATCCTCGTCAGGATCGTAGTCCACGCCGCTCTCGGCACGCTGTGCATCGGTGATCGGTGCCGGAGCGCCCGTAAGCGCATCCTGGCCACTGCCAAGCTTCGGGAAGGCGATAACGTCTCTGATGGAGCCGACGCCAGCGAGCAGCTGGGCCGTGCGGTCCCAGCCAAGCGCAATGCCAGCATGAGGCGGTGCACCGAACTTGAACGCATCAAGCAGGAACCCGAACTTTTCCTGTGCTTCCTCGGGGGTGATGCCCAGAACCTTCAAAACACGGTTTTGAATGTCGTCACGATGGATACGGACAGAACCTCCGCCGATTTCCTCGCCGTTGCACACGATGTCATAGCTGTCACTCATGGCATGCTCAGGATCCTTGTCGAAGCTGTCAATCCAGTCAGCGCTTGGCATGGTGAAAGGATGATGCATCGAAGTCCACTTGGAATGGCCAACGGCCACATCGTCATCATCTGGATCATCTGCCTGCTTGAACAGCGGGAAGTCAACAACCCACGTCAACGCGAACTCGTTCGGCTTGAGCAGTCCCTGGCGACGCGCAATCTCGACACGCACCGCTCCGAGGAGCAGCTGCGAGCTTTCACGACGGCCTGCGGCGAAGAAGACCGCATCGCCATTCTCGGCATGAACTGCCTGCTGAAGGCCATTGCGTTCCTCTTCCGACAGATTCTTGGCGACCGGCCCCTTGAGATTGCCGTCCTCCTCGAACTGAACATAGGCGAGACCCTTGGCTCCACGCTGCTTTGCCCATTCCTGCCACGCATCGAACTGACGACGTGGAAGAGATGCGCCACCCTTGTAGACGACAGCGCCAACGTATGGGTTCTGGAACACGCGGAAAGGCGTGTTCTTGAAGTAGTCGGTGAGCTCGACGATCTGATTGCCGAAGCGAAGATCAGGCTTGTCGGAACCATACTTGTTCATCGCATCGGTCCAAGAGATGCGCGGAATGGGGAGCGTAACCTCATACCCTGCGCTCTTCCAGATATTCGCAATGACCTTTTCGGCCATCGCCATGACGTCTTCCTGATCGACATAGCTCATTTCCATGTCGAGCTGGGTGAATTCCGGCTGACGGTCGGCACGGAAGTCCTCGTCACGATAGCAGCGAGCCAGCTGATAGTACTTTTCAAATCCACTCACCATCAGCAGCTGCTTAAGCAGCTGAGGGGACTGCGGCAACGCGTACCATGAACCAGGAATCAGACGGGCAGGAACCAGAAAATCGCGTGCTCCCTCTGGTGTGGACTTGATGAGGGTAGGCGTTTCGATTTCGCAGAAGTCCATCTCGTCAAGCGCCTCGCGTGCAGCCCTGCTCATCTTCGCCCGCATGCGAATGCTGCGCTGCATGGCAGGACGACGCAGATCAAGATAGCGATACTTCAAACGGGTGTCCTCGCCGGGAAGCTTGTTCTCGGATTCGTTCTCCAACGCTGTGGAAACCTGGAAAGGCAGAGCATCGGACTTTGCAAGAATCGTGACATCCTTTGCCACGATTTCAATCTTGCCGGTCGCCAGATGCGTGTTCTCATTGCCATCCGGACGTGCGCGAACCTCGCCTTCGATCTTGACCACGAATTCACTTCGCAAAGGTCGGGCGATTTCCTCGTCGTAGATAACGATCTGAACCAGGCCGGTCTGATCACGCAAATCGATGAAGGCTACGCCGCCATGATCCCTTCTACGATCAACCCATCCTGAGACGGTAACGTTCTTGCCGATCTCAGCCTCGGTCACTTCGGTGGCATAATGCGTTCTGTAAGCCGACTGGCCCATAACTCCTCTATTCCTATTCGACACAACACTCATTGACAACGCAGTTGAACTGATTGCCATATTTCCTTGGAAAATCAGCGCTTATCGCTGTCAACGCGCACGGTTTGCTGGGCATACACACTATCGGGAGTCCAAGACACGGCTTGTGCCGCAAGCTGTTCTCCCGTAACGATATTCTTGACGGACTCCTCGGCATCGTCGCTAGCCGGGAACCAGACGTAGGGAATGCCAAGATGATCGGCATATCTGATCTGCTTGCCGAGCTTCGCAGCCTTGGGAGCCACATCGGTCGAGATGCCCCGGCTTCTGAGTTCACGGGCGATGCGATTGCTCTCTCCCCTGCTCTCTTCATTCCAGACGGCAACGAGCACCGACGCGGGAGAAATACGCGAGGCCTGCGCATGCGCGCCGTGAAGCATGTACGAGACGAGACGTGACAATCCTATGGAAAGACCGACGCCTGGATATTTGCGATTCCCCTGAGAAGCGAGATTGTCATAGCGTCCGCCAGAGCAGATCGAACCGAGAGATGCTGCACCATCCAGGAAGGTCTCGTACACGGATCCGGTGTAATAATCGAGTCCGCGCGCAATCTTCAAATCGGCGATAACCGAGCCGGGTCGAATCTTTGCCGATTCATCGACAATCATGGCCAGCGTCGACAGGCCTTGCTGCGCCAATGCGAACGCTTCGGAAGTCTTGTCAATGCCGCATTGCTTGCTGAGGGCATTGAATCGTGATTCCAGTTCCGCTCCCGTCGAGGCGGAAAGTTCTGCGAGTCGAAGGCATGCTTCAGCCTGCTTCGCTGTCGCACCGCATGTTTCAACGAGAAGCTTGGTCACTTCGTCGGCTCCGATTTTGTCAAGCTTATC
This sequence comes from Bifidobacterium sp. WK041_4_12, assembly GCF_041080795.1. Classification (NCBI taxonomy): domain Bacteria; kingdom Bacillati; phylum Actinomycetota; class Actinomycetes; order Bifidobacteriales; family Bifidobacteriaceae; genus Bifidobacterium; species Bifidobacterium aquikefiricola. The sequence continues at coordinate 1,323,935 of NZ_CP129674.1, forward strand.
GATTTCGCGAAGCACGCCTTCAATGTCGGTCAGTCCAATGCCACGATAGAAGCCCTCGGAAAGCTTGCGATTATTGGCATGTACGGTTGCCTTAGGCAATCCGAACGCTCTGAGGCTCTCCATCGCGTTGACCATGACCAGTGGCAGCTCGACCTCGTAATGCTCTGGCAGCTCCGCGTTGCCGACCACGTCGATATCAGCCTGGACGAACTCTCTGAAACGTCCTTCCTGAGGACGCTCACCACGCCAGACCTTCTGAATCTGCCAACGTTTGAAGGGGAAGGTCAAGGCTCCCGCATTCTCTACCACATACCGGCTCAGCGGCACGGTCAGATCAAAATGCAGGCCCAGCCGATCTTCAACTGGCGTGTCATGTTCCTGGCCCACCTCCTGAAGCCGACTCAGCAGGTAGATTTCCTTGCTCGTCTCTCCCTTTTTCAGCAGGCTAGAGCCCTGTTCGACCGCTCGGGTCTCGATTCCGAGGAATCCATTGAGCTCGAAAATCCTGCGTAACGTATCAATTGCTTGTTGTTCGACAACCCGTTCTTCGGGAAGCCACTCCGGAAATCCGGATAATGATGCACCTTTAGCCACGATTCCATATAATAGGTGAGGTTGCGGAAAAGGTGACACCCTCTTTCGTGATCCCTCTATCCCACAAGCTAAGGAGCTGGCCATGGCCGATGAAGCTGCCACCACACCCGTAAACACTCAGACACCCCAAGACAACGATCACGATACCGCTTCTCAAGGGTCCACACTGAAGCCAGCTGCAACCAATGTCACAGCCTCCAAGCAGCCCGTACATGCCAATGTTCCCAGGCCTCACGCACCATCGCCCGCAGCCTTTGCAAAGAAGCAGCCAGCCGTAAAACCGTCTGCGCCACTAGCGGCGGTAAGCTACTCGGACGAGGCGATTGCGAAGGCACAATCATTCGGCCACGTTGATGATAAGGGCGATGTTTTCGTCACTGAGAACGGCACCGATCGCAAAGTAGGTGAATTCCCCGATGCCAAGCCTGGTGAGGCGCTCAAACTCTACGCAACACGCTATCTCGAGCTCAAGGCGAAACTCGATCTGTTCGAGGCGCGTCTGAAGAGCGTTGCAATCAAGCCGCATGAAATCGAAGAATCCCTGAAGGCGTTGGAGACCGAAACCGCTGAGCCGCAGGTCGTAGGCGATCTGGCAGCGTTGAAAGCACAATATGAAAGTCTGAAGGCGACCGCAGCGAAGAAGAGGCAGGAACTGGCCGAAGAGCGCAAGAAGGCTCAGGATCAAGCCAGGCAAGAGCGCACCGTGATCGTCGAGAAGGCAGAGAAGTTGGCTGCATCCCTCGGAGACAGCACCAATTGGCGTTCCACTGCGGACAAGTTCCGTTCACTGTTTGACGAGTGGCAGAATCATCAGCGCAACAGCGTCAGGCTTGACAAGACGGTTGCCGATGAACTGTGGAAGCGATTCTCCTCCGCACGTACCACCTTCAACCAAGGTCGTCGCAAGTGGGCACAGATGCGAGATGCCGAGCATGCCAAGGCAAAGGATGCCAAGGAAGCGATCATTGCCGAGGCTGAGTCGATGAAGAATTCCACTGACTGGGCCGAGACTTCACGCAGCTTCAACGCACTGATGGACCGTTGGAAGCAGGCAGGTCGTGCGGGCCGCCGCGAGGACGATGACCTGTGGACTCGATTCCGCGCTGCCGCCGACACCTTCTTCAATGCGCGCCAAAGCGACCGCGACAAGACTTCAAGCGACGAGAAAGCCAACCTTGTCAAGAAAGAGGCTCTTGTCATCAAGGCAGAGGCCCTGCTCCCCGTCAAGGATGACAGCGCGGCCAAGAAGGCACGTCAACAACTTGCTGCCATTCAGGAAGAATGGGATCAGATCGGTTACGTTCCCCGCGAGGACGTCCATCGCATCGAAAGCCGCTTGGATGCCGTCGACAAGCAGATCAAGTCCGTCGAGGATGCCGTCTGGAAGCAGTCAGACCCTGAAGCCGATGCCCGCAAGACCAGCTTCGAAGATCAACTGAATGCACAGCTCAAGGAAATCAACGACCAGATCGCTGCAGCCACCGACCCGGCGAAGATCAAGAAGCTTCAAGCCGAAAAGGCAACGAAGGAGCAGTGGCTCAACGCCATTCGCTAAATTTTGGACGAAAAGGATGCCTCTGACTGCGCACATGGCTCGCAATCAGAGGCATTCTTTTCGTATATGGTGAAAGAAAACGCTCATTGTGAACTTGTCGAAGTATCACGCCCCGATTTTCGTGGATTTACCATCGATGTTGACTGAAATCAGCCACTTTTTATGCGTGTATACTTCGACGAGTTCACAATGAAGATTGAACCGACGTTTTTACTCATTGGATGTGTCTCATTCTTGATTCTGCCGAATCCTTGGCACCGGTGAGTCGATAGACATCGAACACTCCATCGATTTTTCGCACTGCTGACAGCAGACGATTCAGATGCTGCGGGTCTGCCATTTCGAACACGAATTGGCTTACGGCCACGCGGTCTCTGCCCGTTGCCTGGCTTCCAGACAGGATATTCACCCCATGGTCGGCCAATACTCGAGTCACATCGGACAGCAGGTGCTGACGATCCAGCGCCTCAACCTGAATCTTGACCATGAATGAGCCTTTGGTGCTGATCCAGGAAACGGGAACGATACGTTCCGGCTGACGCTTCTTCAAGTCGATAAGATTCTGACAGTCGGCGCGATGCACTGAAACTCCCTGATTGCGAGTGATGAAACCTTCAATCTCATCTCCAGGCACAGGGGTGCAGCATCGTGCCAGCTTAACCCACACATCACCGACGCCCTTCACCGATATGCCTTGCGAGCCGCTGTTCTGTGGCCTTTCAAACTTGCTGAGCGGCAAGGCTTCCTGTTCGACCTCGTCATCGACTTCAGACGGACCGGCATCCTTGACCAGTCGTGAAATCACATTCTGGGTGGAAATCTGGCCTTCTCCCAAGGCTGCATATACCGCATCGGCGTTGGGATAGTTCAACTCATCCGCAATGCCGATGAGCGCCTCATTCGTAAGCAGGCTCGCGACCGGAAGATTCTGCTTTCGCAGCGCACGAGTGAGATCATCCTTACCTTCGTCGATGGCTTCAGATCGACGCTCCTTGCTGAACCACTGCCGTATCTTGTTGCGCGCCTTCGGACTCTTGACGAAGCTCAGCCAGTCACGCGATGGCCCTGCGTTCTCGGAATTGCTAGTCAGTATTTCAACCGTATCGCCATTTTCGAGTTCAGTATCGAGTGGAATCAGCCGTCCGTTGACACGGGCACCCATCGTGCGATGACCGACTTCCGTGTGCACGGCATAGGCAAAGTCCACCGGAGTCGCATGAGCCGGCAGCGATACGATCTTGCCCTTCGGCGTGAAGACATACACCTCAGCCGAACCAAGATCCTCTTTGAGGGATCCAAGGAACTCATCTGAATCCGGCGTTTCGCTCGTCCAATCGGCCAGCTGCTGAATCCATTTGAGATTGTCAGCCTCGCTCAGCTCGGAACTCTCCTGCGTCAGACGCTTTCTATCGGTCTTGTCAGGTTTGGAAAGAACGCGCCCAGCTGAGCCATTTTCCTTGTATTTCCAATGGGCAGCGATACCGAATTCTGCTCGGCGATGCATATCCCACGTGCGAATCTGAATCTCGACAGGCTTGCCGCCAGGGCCGACGACAGTAGTGTGCAGTGACTGATACATATTGAGCTTCGGCATCGCAATGTAGTCCTTGAACCGTCCCGGAACAGGATTCCATCGCGCATGAACGGCTCCAAGAGCCGCATAGCAATCCTGAATCGAATCGACAAGGATTCTCACGCCCACCAAGTCATAGATATTAGCGAAATCATGGCCGCGGACAATCATCTTCTGATAGATGCTGAAATAGTCCTTGGGCCTGCCCGTCACCGAGCCTTCGATGCCCTGATCGTGCAAGTCATCCTTGATCTCCTGCAGAATCTGTTTGAGGTAGACACCTCGCTGCCCGGCCCTGCGAGCCACCAGCACGACGATTTCGTCATAGATCTTCGGATAGAGCACCTTGAAGCTAAGCTCTTCCAACTCGGTTTTGATGGCGTTCATTCCCAGACGATTGGCAAGTGGAGCATACACATCAAGCGTTTCGCTCGCCTTGCGCTGGGCGCTGGAACTCTTCACATAGCGCCAGGTTCGAGCATTGTGCACTCGATCTGCAAGCTTGACGACCAGAACGCGGACATCACGGCTCATGGCCACGACCATTTTCCTAATGGTCTCCGCCTGAGCTGAATCACCATAGTCCATCTTCGTCAGCTTGGTGACGCCATCGACGAGACCGGCAACCGTATCTCCGAACTCTTCACGGCATTGGTCCAGCGTGTAATCGGTGTCTTCAACGGTATCGTGCAGCAGACCTGCAGAGACGACGATTGGCCCCATGCCAAGATCGGCGAGAATCTGAGAAACTGCAAGCGGGTGAATGATGTATGGTTCGCCTGATTTACGACGCTGCAGACGGTGCTGAATGACGGCGCGCCGGTATGCTCGCGGAAGCATCGTCATATCTTCATCAGGATGGTGGTACTGACAGACTTTAAGAATCGGGGCTAGCGGATCAAGCGGATCATCGCTGATTTCGCATCCAAGAGCCCTCGATGAAAAATCCTGGAGCCTTTCGCCGACGCCAGTTTGAACTTTGCCATTCGCTTGCTGTGCATCGCTGAGGGAAGTTGGAGTCGAATCCCCTCGGTCATCCTTGCTGCCCGCTTGGTGGGCCCCATCACTGTGGCTCCCTGCAGACTGGTTCAATCGCTTCACATGCTCATCCGATGTGCTTGCCATCATTCCTCCTTCTGCAGGGTTGACTTCATCATCCTACTCGCGTATTTGATTTCTTCGACGCACTTCGCTTCAGGCAGCTATGCGATTCCCGTCGAACCAAATCCACGATCAGATCGATCCGACCCTGGAAGGGTTGTGGCCTCGATGAAGCTGGCCTCGACATATCGCTGAATCACCAGCTGGGCTATACGGTCTCCGACATGGAAAACCGCTGGTTCATGGGCATCCAAGTTGATCAGCGTCACCTTGATTTCGCCCCGATAGCCTGCATCGATGGTTCCAGGTGTGTTGAGCACGGTCACACCCTTCTTTGCTGCCAAGCCAGAACGAGGGTGTACCAGGCCAACATATCCAGCTGGGAGCGCAATGCGAATTCCCGTAGGAATCAATTTACGTTCAAAAGGTGCGAGCGTGAAGTCGATGCTGCTGCGCAAATCAGCACCTGCATCTCCGGCATGCTCATATGCCGGAATGACAGAGTGCTCACCGTCTAGGACGATGAGCACTTCGCTCTGTTCCGGTTCGTTGTATTGCTCGTCAAACGACATCAGGCGGCGCACTCCTTGCAAACCGGCTGACCATCTTTATCCATGTAGGCCAATTGGCTTCGGTGCTTAACCAAGAAGCACACTGAACAGATGAATTCGTCACCTTGCATGGGGATCACCGTGACCGAAGAATCCTCGTTGCTCAAGTCCGCACCGGGCAGTTCATAGTCTTCAGCGATGGCATTCTCATCGTCATCGATATCGTTCGACGAATTCTGCGACCCTTTCCCAAGCGCTTGCAAGGACTCCTCGTCGTCATCCTTGTTGCGTGGGGAATCATAGTCCTGAGCCATTGTTTTCCTTTCGTCATAACGTGGTGCTGTGCCGAGCACTGCGCCATAGGATACACGATATTTGGTCATTCACACGAACTTCAGCATAAATACTCGTAAAACGCCGTAGCTAGTGCACAATAGAATGGAAGCGTTGGAAGGAAGTAAGGTACGAATATGCCCGAAGAACCGCTAAGAATAGCGCAATTTGACCATGTCAGTGATGGTGGAGACCTTGTGTTCGTGTTCGACCATCGGCATTTCGCTGTGCGCGTGGATGACGCGCTCGAACGCGGAATCCTAGAGGCCAAGCAGATTCGTGCCGAAGAGGAAGGCTTCCCTTCCCCTCAGTCAGCATCGGCCCTTCCCATTTCCAGAATCCAATCCTACATTCGTGCGGGCGCTGATCCAGAGGCGGTTGCGCGCCAGTTCAACATTGCGCAGGCATTGGTACGTCGCTTTTCCGCACCCGTGGAAACCGAAAAGAAATATGCAATCGATCAATTTCTCACGGTCGCCGTTCCTCCGAACTCCAAGGCCAAAAGCTACGGCGATCTGATCGACATGACCCTGCGCAACGCTCGCATCGCCATGTCTTCCATAACATGGTCGGCAACACGCCGAGGACATGAACCGTGGAGGATTCGTGCACAGTTCCAATCCGCGGGACGCATCGTCACGGCCGACTGGAACTGGAACATCCGCGACAACACGGTCAGTCCCATCAACCGTCAGGCCAGGCGTCTTATCGGCGTGCCCGACAATGATGAAGCGAATGCAACATCATCGCTGGAACAGGTTCTTGACGGTCGCGGCCCGCTCCCCTTCGCGTGGATGGAAAACAACGACGAGGACGCATCGCAGAACCTTCCCCGTCAGAACGCAGACCGCTCAGTAAACAGTCAGAGCGTTGCCACATCCAAGGATTCACGTGAGAGCAGTGCATCGCTTTCCGATTCCGATACCCGTACAGATGCAGCGCGTGACGCATCCTCAGAGCGTGCAGGGAACCGACCCAGCATTGACTTTCTCTCGCATCATCCGCAGATCGCCGATGTGAGCAGCAGACTGGCATACGTCGAAGGGAAAGAAGCGCAAGACGGTGACGATGTATCAGCTGCATCGTCACCGCATCAGAACACACCGTCAGATGAGCATGAACCAGATGATCATGAACCAGATGAGCATGAACGCAGGCACGGCAACAAATACAGTTCATGGATGTATAAAACCGCTCATGGCAGGGCACATGCAACTGCACCACATGTCACCAGGGATGAACCTTCAGTGCAGACTGCCGCTCAGCAGCACACAGACACGCACACAGATACGTCTGACAAGCATGTGAAGTCTGACAAGCTTACGAATTCTGAGAACCCGCTGCGTTCGAACGCCGTAGCGCAAGAGAGTCACGGAGCTGGAGAAAGCGCAAGACGTCAGCCGCCGCAATCGCCGGCACAGACTTCACAGCAAGCGGCTCGGAACACAGACAAGACAGCCGCCGCATCGAAGGACTCCACCAAGAATCAGGATTCATCAAAGAAGAGGTCCGGACGTTCCGCCGTTCCCAGCTGGGACGAAATCCTGTTCGGCGATTAGCAGTAGCAATTTCTACGCGCAAGGGCTGTAAGAGCTATAGGGGAATTCAGACCTTCATGCAAAATCCTTCAGACCAGATCCTTCAGACTAGATCCATAAGACATGGGATATCAGATTCCATCATGGATTTCGAACCATGAACGCCCGGCAGACGCGTCGCCCCATCTCTCTGAACCCGCGAATCGACCAGCGTTGCGCGATCATGCATGATGGCAAGAACATCCCCGATCATCGGCTCTACATCGGGTTTGACAGGGCCGAACATACCAGCATCGATGCCCTCCTGCTTGGTGAGCACCTCGGCAGATCCACCGAGTCCACTGAGTTCACTGCGCCAGCGTTCCGCTATGCTTTCCGGCTCAACATGTTCATCCGCATAGGCCATGACGAATCGCGGCTCACCGCCATAGAATTTCACGCCCTCAAGCAATTCCGGATTCTGCGCCATGTCAATGCGCTGGTCTGGATCAGTTTCTATCATGCCATGATCGGCAACGATGACGATAAGCGTGCCTTTCGGAGCGTTCCGGTGCAGCAAGGCCAGCTGTGCGTCAACGGTTTCGAATTCTGCGATCCACGATTCCGATTCCCAGCCGAACTCGTGCCCAGCCTTGTCAACGTCACGAATGTAAAGATAGGTAAGACCTGGCTTCCGGGCAGCCTTGCACGCTTCAAGCACCCGCTCTTCCGCATCCTCTCGACCGATGTAGCTGCTGCCTCGCAAGGCTGCCTGAGTGAGGGCTGAATCGGCGAATTCGGGCAAGCCCGATGATGTGACCCGTACGCCTTCTTCGCTCAGTCGTTCAAACACGGTGGGTTCTCGTTGCAGCTCAAGAGGCGGTATGGCGTTGCGGAACTGAATCATCTGGCTGATGCGGTGTTTGCACGGGTTGAGCTGAGTGTAACCCGTCATGGCGGTCATGCCCGGGCATGTACCAGTACCGAATGATGCCAGAGCGACCACGGTCGTACTGGACAGGCATGTCGAAATCGGGCGCGCATTCGCGCTCTCATGCATCAGACTGCGCAAATACGGCGCATGACCGGATCGTGTCGCGATATTCCAGAAGCCCATGCCGTCGACGAGTACGACTATCGCGGATGTGCAACTGGGGAAACCCAGTGCCTCCTGAAGCTTCTTCGGATCATGGTGGATGGATGTCTGCACAGGATGTCCGAGAGCGCTGCTGATCGCCGGCAACACTGATGAAATTCTGAAAGCCCCTCCCCTATGAAACCCGTCATTGCTTGAGACGGGAATGTCATCGCCATACGGGGCAATGTCAACGTGCTGCAGGAGGGTCTTGGGGTCTGGAATTTCAATACTCATGCTTTTCATTGAACTACTCACATGCGATATCCGCGTTACCGGGCATTTCCACAGGGAAGCACGCTCCACAGTCATGCATGATGGAACGGCAAGCAAGCATCGAGCCTGGAAATCCCTTTTTCCACATGTCGGCTAGACTTGATGAGTTTGCAGAAGGCGTAAGCCTTCGAATCCCAGACAAGACACGCAGGCATGAGCATCCTGTTGGATAATGGTTGCCGGTGTAGTCGTACAGCGAGGAGTTTCAACCATGGCATCGCGCAGAAAGCCGCCGTTTGATCCGAGAAGCATCAAGGAGCACATTGTCGAAACGCCTCTGGGCGATGAGATGAGCAAGTCGTTCCTCGAATATGCCTATTCGGTCATCTATGCGAGAGCTTTGCCTGATGCCCGCGATGGTCTGAAACCGGTGCAGCGCAGAATTGTCTATCAGATGGGACAGATGAATCTGACACCTGACAAGGCGTATATGAAGTCAGCGCGTGTGGTGGGAGAAGTCATGGGCAAGCTGCATCCCCACGGCGATTCTGCAATCTATGAGGCTATGGTGCGTCTAGCGCAGCCATTTGCGATGAGACTCCCCCTGGTCGATGGTCATGGCAATTTCGGTTCACTTGACGATGGTCCCGCCGCCTCGCGATACACGGAAGCTCGTCTGGGATCTGCCGCCTTGGGAATGAATGAAAACATCGATGAAGAGACCGTCGATTTTTCACCCAACTATGACAATAAGCTGCAGGAGCCAATCGTCCTTCCCGCAGCGTTCCCGAATCTGCTGGTCAATGGCGCATCGGGCATCGCGGTGGGTATGGCGACGAATATGGCGACGCACAATCTGGGAGAGGTCGTTGCGGCCGCACAATATCTGATGGGCAATCCTGATGCCAGTCTGACCGATCTTATGCGCTTCGTGCCTGGACCTGACTGGCCGACTGGTGGCATCATCGTCGGCCGAGACGGCATCCGCGAAGCCTATGAGCATGGCAAAGGTGCCGTGATCACACGTTCTGCAACACATATTGAGAATGTGACCGCGCGCAAAAAAGCCATCGTGGTCACCGAGCTGCCGTTCATGGTAGGTCCGGAACGAGTGCTCGAACGCATATCCGAAGGCGTCAAGAACCGCAAGCTCGAAGGTATCTCAGGTGCCATCGATCTGACAGACCGTCATAATGGCACACGACTCGTCATCGAGATCAAGACAGGTTTCGACCCTGATGCCGTGCTTGCACAGCTGTTCAAGCATACGCCGTTGCAGGAATCCTTCACCATCAACAATGTGGCTCTGGTCAACGGCAGGCCGCATACCATGGGACTGAAGGAGCTGCTGAGCGTCTGGATCGATCACCGTCGACTCGTGGTCAAGCGCCGCAGTGAATACCGCAAGCGCAAGGCATTGGAACGCCTGCACCTGGTTGAGGGAATGCTGCTTGCCCTCATTGACATTGATGAAGTCATCCAAGTGATTCGCAGCTCCGACGATGCCGATGCCGCAAAAACCCGTTTGATGGCTGTTTTCGATCTTGATGACATCCAAGCACAGTACATTCTTGACCTTCGTCTTCGTAGGCTCACCCGCATCAGCAGGATCGAATTGGAGGCGGAACAGGACGAATTGCATAAGCGCATCGAAGAGCTCAATACCATCCTCTCTTCCAAGACTGAACTGGACCGTGTCGTCAACGATGAAATGGGCGTTGCGGCTCAGACATGGGGAAATCCACGCCGTACCGTGCTGCTTGATGCCGATCCTTCCGGGTCACTCTTGCCCGTAGCCATATCCGATGAATCTGGCGCACCCTCGCAATCCGCTTCAGCGCTTGCAGCGGCTCATTCGGCAAGCAAGCTGTCAGGCCACTCAGGGAGTGGACGATCCAACGCTGCAGCGTCAGCAGCAGGCAAGGGTTCTGGACTTCGCATTGAGGATGAACCATGCACCGTGATGCTCAGCGCATCCGGCCTGATAGCTCGAAGCTCCTCGACTGCTCTGGATGGATGGAAATCTCGTTCCGCATCCGATGGCCGTGCCGAGAACGACCAGATCGTGTCCATCTTCTCTACGACAACACGATCCAAATACGCGCTGGTGACCTCAGCAGGGCGATACGTGCTTGCAAACGTCAGCGATCTACCAGCATTGCCCTCCACCGCTGCCTTGAGCGTGAGCGGAGGGGTGCATGCGGATGAACTGCTTGGCATGACGCAATCGACCGAACAGTCACCGCATGAGCACGTTGTGGCGGCCGTGGTTGCCGATAGCACCACGCCTCTAGCGATCGGCACTCGCCATGGCATCGTCAAACGGTGGAATGGTGAAGCGCCGAGCACGATGGATTCTTGGAATGTCATCGATCTAAAGCAGGATGATCAGGTGGTATTCGCAGCTCCTGCCGATGACGAGGCCTTGGTCGTTTTCGTGTCTTCCGATTCGAGCCTGCTTGCCTTCCATGCCAAGGACGTTCGCCCGCAGGGTCGAAATGCGGCGGGAATGGCGGGCATTCGTCTGAGTGAGGGTCAGCATGTGTGCGCTTTCAATGCCATTGCTGCCGGCCAGATCTCGTGGACCTATCTGGAGAATGACGACAGCGGCATGACATCTCAGGCCGGAGCGGTCGTGTTCACGGTTGCAGGCGATTCCCAGGCACTGGCAGGCACGGAGAACGGCTGTGGCAAAATAACCCCGCTTGAGATGTACCCCACCAAGGGACGCGGAAGCCGTGGCGTGCGCTCTCAGCGCTTCTTGAAAGGTCAGGACACCCTTATCTTGGCTTGCATCGGTACGTGGCCGCTGCGGGCTTCCACAGCTTCGGGTACCCCTGTTGACCTGCCGGAAGTCGACATGCGCAGGGATGTATCCGGGCAGGATCTGAGCGCTCCCATCGCCTACGTTGCCTGAGCAACGTGTGTATGTACGAACGGTGTACCTGTATCACTGCGTGCACGTGAATGCCTAGGCATCGATGTGTCGTTCAGTGCGTGGCTTAAGTCTCGCACTGAACGACACTCAAGCAATCAGGTGTCGATTTTGGTGCGGTCGAAGTCGTCCGCATTGTCGACGATGAACTGCTTGCGCGGCGGAACCTCGTCTCCCATAAGGAGTGAGAACACGCCGGAAGCATTCTCCGCATCCTCCATGCGAATCCGACGCAGCATCCTCGTTCTCGGATCCATGGTCGTGTCCGCCAACTGGTCTGCGTCCATCTCTCCCAGGCCCTTATAGCGCTGAACGTCCTCACGGAAATCGATGCGCTGCTTTCGTAACTCGGACATGCGCTGCGCCAGCTCATCATCCGAATAGGTGTAGATGTACTCACCCTTGTGCTTTCCAGCCAACGCAATGCGATGCAAGGGAGGCACGGCAGCGTAGACGCGTCCCGCCTCAATCAGCGGCCGCATGTAGCGGTAGAACAGCGTCAGCAGGAGAATGCGAATATGAGCCCCATCAACATCGGCATCCGTCATCATGATGATCTTGTGGTAGCGAGCTTGCTCGATGTCGAAGCTCGCTCCAGAACCCGCACCTACGACCTGAATGATTGCAGCACATTCCTTGTTCGACAGCATCTGATTGAGCGATGCCTTCTGCACGTTCAGAATCTTGCCTCGGATGGGCAGCAATGCCTGGAACATCGAGTTCCTTGCAGCCTTTGCGGTGCCGAGCGCTGAATCACCCTCAACGATGAACAGCTCCGCTATGTCATCGTTGCCAGGCTGCGAATCAGAAAGCTTGGCAGGCATGGACGCCGATTCCAATGCGTTCTTGCGTCGAGTCACTTCCTTGGTCTTGCGCGCCTGGACACGGGCATGCATTTCGCCGACGATCTTGTCGAGCACACGCGCCGCCTGATCCTTGAACCCACGTCGAGACCCATTGATCATTTCGCCGAACTGCTTATCGGTCAGCCGCGTCACGATGGGCTTGACCTGAGCGGTTCCCAGCACATCCTTCGTCTGCCCTTGGAATTGTGGCTCAGCGATGCGCACGGTCACGACGACGACCAGACCTGCAAGAATGTCTTCACGTTCAATCTTGGTATGCGAATCTCTGAGATTGACCTTGAGCTTTCGCGCATTCGCTTCAACGCATTTACGCACCTGACGCGTCAAGGCGTTGAGATATCCATCGACATGCATGCCGCCACCTGGCGTCTCCACGACATTGACGAAGCTGCGCATCGTGGTCTCATAGCCATTGACCCAACGCATCGCAATGTCCACGTTACAGACGCGCTTGACCTTCTCGGCCTTCAGCTCGCCGTTGGCTTCGACCTTCTGCGTCTCCTCCTCGTAGTTCGCCTCACCGCTGACATGCCAGACATCGCTGATGGGCTCTCCGACGGTGAGAAAGTCGACAAAATCCCTGACACCGCCCTCATGCATGAACTCTACGACACGACGGTGCGCAGGAGCGGCAACGGAGCTTCCAGCCAAAGGGATTTCAGCACTGGGACCGCCGTTGTCATCGGAATTCGCATCAGTGTTCTCAACTGTTTTTTCAGCAGTGAGTTCACCAGTGTTGTCTGCAGTGTTGTCCGCAAGCTTTTCGGCAGTGTTTTCAACGCTATTGTCAGTAGTGTTTTCAGCAATGTTTTCATCAATGACTGAAAGTTTCAGGCCGGGTACGAGAAAGCTGGTCTGACGAACTCGGTCAATCAGCTGGTCATAGCTGAAATGCGCGGTCTCGTTGAATATTTCAGGATCTGCCCAGTATCGGATGCGCGTGCCGGTAGTCTTCTTGGATACTTTGCCCACTTCTCGCAACTCGGTGGGCTTATTCTTGCGCGTCCGCACAAAATGTGAAGTGGGCGACGGGTTGCTAGGGTCTGCATCTTCAAAGATTCCGGGATGACCCTGATGAAATTCCATCCTGTAGGTCTTGCCATTGCGATCCACTTCAACATCGAGACGCGTGCTCAACGCGTTCACCACTGACGAACCCACGCCGTGCAGACCGCCGACAGCGTTATAGGAATCGTTGCCAAACTTCGCACCCGCGTGAAGCTTCGTCAACACGACTTCGACACCCGTCAATCCCGTTCTGGGCTCGATGTCTACCGGAATGCCACGGCCGTTGTCCGCCACGGAAATCGAACCATCTGTATGCAGCGTCACCACAATATTCGTGCACACGCCTGCCAGCGCCTCATCGACGGAATTATCGATGATTTCCCACAGACAATGCATCAGTCCTTGACTATCGGTCGTGCCGATATACATGCCCGGACGCTTGCGTACTGCATCCAGACCTTCGAGAACCGTAAGGCTCCTTGCGCCATACGAATCCGCCATACCACTTCTCCCCTGTTCCGTCAGTCCACCATCTCACGAGTCCGTTCACGCCGACAACGCTCAATCACACAGCGATGCGGCGTGACGCTCGACTCAGTACTTGGTCACCATTGGTCATCACGATCATTGGTCAAGGAAGTCACGCAAAGTCTGAGAACGCGACGGATGACGCAGCTTCGACATCGTCTTGGATTCGATCTGACGGATGCGTTCACGGGTCACCCCATAGACACGCCCAATGTCATCGAGCGTCTTAGGCTGGCCATCCTCAAGCCCATAGCGCATCTTGATGACCCCAGCCTCACGCGGGCTCAGAGTCTCAAGAACCTGCCTGAACTGTTCCTGCAGCAGCGAGAATGCCACGGCGTCGGAAGGCGCAATCGCATCAGTGTCTTCAATCAGATCACCAAACTCGGAATCGCCGTCCTCTCCCAGTGGCGTGTGCAGCGAGATAGGTTCACGGCCATACTTCTGCACTTCCTGAACCTTCTCGACGGGCATGTCAAGCTCTCGCGCCAACTCGTCAGGAGTAGGCTCACGCCCGAGGTCCTGAAGCATCTGACGCTGAACGCGGGAAAGCTTGTTGATGACCTCTACCATGTGGACGGGCACACGAATCGTACGTGCCTGATCAGCCATGGCACGAGTGATTGCCTGACGAATCCACCATGTCGCATATGTTGAGAACTTGAAGCCCTTCTTCCAATCGAATTTCTCCACAGCGCGAATCAGACCTAGATTGCCTTCCTGAATCAGATCCAGGAACAGCATGCCACGTCCGGTGTAACGCTTGGCAAGCGAGACGACAAGTCGAAGATTGGCCTCCAACAGGTGATCCTTGGCTTTCTTGCCATCGGAAGACGCCCATTTCAGTTCACGCTTGCGCTTGAAATCCATGCCGTCAGCTTCGGTCTCCAACAGATGCTGAGCGTAGAGCCCGGCCTCAATGCGCTCAGAAAGATCGACCTCCTGCTCGGCATTCAGCAGGCTGACACGACCAATCTGCTTGAGATAATCCTTGACCGGGTCAGCCGTTGCACCAGTGGCCACCACACGACGCTTCGGATTGCCCGAGGGCGTGATGTTCTCGTCATCGTCGGAATCGCTGACGACGAAGGCACCCTTGGCCTTGATTACCGGAATTCGTGGAGAGCGTCGCGAGTGATGCCCAGAGCCATGGGCATGCGCATCATTCGCATCGTCGCTGCTATCGTCATCAGAGTCATCGTCGCTGTCATCGGCATCATCGTCAGTGTCGGTGTCGTCGTCAGCATCGTCGTCGTCAGTGTCTTCATCACTGTCGTCATCGTCCGAGTCGTTTGCATCGTCAGCGTCTTCCAACTCGTCGTCAGCCAAGTCGATGTCTGCATCGTCAGCATCGGAGTCGCTATCCACATCCGTGGCTAAGTCCTTGTGCTCCACATCATCGTCTGCTTTGGAAATCGGCATCTCCTCGGATTTGGACGCCTTGGATCTGGCTGGCTTTCTCTTACGCGAGGAAGGCGATTTCGCAGGCGATTTCGCAGGGGATTTTGCAGACGCTTCCGCCTTGCTTCGCGACTTGGACACGCGTGTGCCAGAAGTGTTGTTGGTTTTCTCCTGCCTTGTTTTCTCCTGCCTTGTTTTCTCCTGCCTTGTGTTCTCCTGCGTTGCCGTGCTCGAAGTTTGTGTGCGTACCGTCTTCTCAGCCGTATCCTTTGTGGCCAACATATCCTCCTGGAAGTTCTTGTCCGCTACCTATCAGCATCTAGGCCCAATTATGGCAAGGGCAAATTGTCAACTAATAGAGTGAACCATCTTCCAAGGACGATTATTCCCGAATTGCTCAATCTTCGCACTGCGCCGGAAACATATCTTCCTCCAGCGCGGTGAGAATGATTGCAGCCATCGTGCAGTGCGAATCGCGTTTGAGACAGGCCTGAGCCCATATAAATGCTGAGCGATCGCCCATCCACCATTTCAGATAGGTGATGATTGCCAGCAACGCAGTCCCTTGAAGCGGGCCGGCATGTTCTATCGCATATTCAAGAATCGCCAGGCCACGGTTGCATCGACGTCTCATCTCAAGGTCAGTTGCATGAGCAAAGGCCTCATCAAGATTGTTCGTGATGATCTGAGCAGAACTTGGAGCATCTGGATTCTCGAGGACCGTACGTATCCGTT
Organism: Bifidobacterium sp. WK041_4_12; assembly: GCF_041080795.1. Taxonomy (NCBI): domain Bacteria; kingdom Bacillati; phylum Actinomycetota; class Actinomycetes; order Bifidobacteriales; family Bifidobacteriaceae; genus Bifidobacterium; species Bifidobacterium aquikefiricola. Next base: position 1,339,983 of record NZ_CP129674.1, read on the forward strand.
CACTGTTCCTACATTCCTCGTTGCCCAGCATCGATAAGATCAGCAAATCTCTCAGCGTTTTCGAATGCTTCATACTCGCATCGAGAATGCGTGTGGATTCAACGCTCAGCGTTCCTGAGGATGATTCAATCAGTGCCAGCCATTCCTCAATGGGCCTGACCACCTTGTTCCAAGCTGTTCCGTCCCGTTTTCGTGTACGCGACGAAGAGAATGCCGATGCGATGGATGTTGTCATGGTTGCTATTCCTCACTGTGAAGAAGCGCAGTAGAGACGAGGACTCTCAGAGCACAAGCACGAGTCAGGCTCAGCCCCACTGCAGGTCATATGGATGCGGCTTCAGCCAAGACACTGTGTTGTTTTATCGAAGGAAGAAGCCGTTCCCCAACAGTGTCATCATCATTGACATGCGACCAGCGCATCTCGGCGATGTGGTCGAATGTGAACGCTTAAGCAATCAATCCGTTGCTGTCTCCCACATTGCCACGAATAATACGACAAAAATCGCAACAAGCGGTTAGTCTCGTAGGTATGACGCTTCCTGACGACATTCCGGCAATCAACCACCGCATCTTAGAACTGATAGACCGGCATCTCAGGGCTCCCGCTGGAACGCATATCCCCCAATCATGCGCAGACATCTACGATGCTGTCGTCAGCCAGGGGCAATCATCGAATGAAGGTGGGAAAAGATTGCGCGCTCGCCTGCTGCTCTCCATCTATGATGCGATCACAGGCAGCCGTTCAGCAGATCGAGACGCGGTCATGGACGTTGCGTGTGCCATCGAAGTCTTCCAGACCGGAGCACTCATCCATGACGACATCATCGACAATTCAGACCTTCGCCGAGGAAAACCTTCAGCTCACCTCGCACTCACATCGGCTTTGACACGGATGGCCACCTCGGAGGATCATGACATTGCGCTCCCCTCGGCAGTGGAGCATATAACGCACATTGGCGCGGGTCTTGGCATCATGCTGGGTGATCTGCTTTCCACGGCGAGCATCGATATCGTCAATGACATCACCCCACATATGGAACATGCAGACGGCATACTCAAAGCTTTTCTGAACATGCATCGCGAAGTCGAAATCGGTCAGGTGCTTGACCTCGCGGTTGAACACGTTTCCCTGAAGGATCCTCAACGTCTATCGCAAGCGTCGTTGGCAGTGTTCCGTTGGAAAACGGCCAGCTACACGACTGTTGCACCACTGACCATCGGCATGCTGGCTGCTGGAGCTGATCCGCACGACGAAGCGGCGGCTATTGGCTCCGATCTTGGGACTGCCTTCCAGCTGGCTGACGATCTACTCGACATCATCGGTGACCCTGCACGAATCGGCAAGCCAACCGGCGGAGACATACGTGAGGGCAAGCGAACCGTACTGCTCAGCGATGCGCTCAGCTCCTCCAGTCCACAAGACCGAAACTATCTCCTCAACGCATACACGGCGGAGCAGCGAGACGACGATGATGTCAGAGAAGTCACCCGCATCTTCAAGGACAGTGGTGCCATCGAAGCATCACGCAAGCGCATCTCCACTCTGTGGTCTACGGTTCAGGATGCGATCAATCGCACATCGCAGAAGCTCAATTTCTCTGACGAGGCACATCATGACGTCATCGAGTGCTGCTCGCTCTTCATACCGGAAAATCTTCGATAAGTTGGACACGCCAACGATCTGTAAGCATCGACCGGCAATGCAACGAGCTTGCATACGCTCCTATGCGTGTATTTTTAGCCAAGAAGCATAAGGCAGCGAGAGCATTTGACGAGCGCGAACCTTACGATACCTATATGAGTGAAGAACCGTATCCATCCGAGCATCGTGCAATCAAGGGAACTGTGATAGACGGCCGCTATCGCATCATCCGCAAAATTGCAGAGGGAGGCATGGCAACCGTCTTCGAGGCGATAGATGAACGCCTTTCACGCCATGTCGCATTGAAGATGATGCATATGCAGCTCATTCAGGGCGCACATCGCGAACAGTTCATTGAACGCTTTCAACGTGAGGCACGCTCATCCGCATCCATAGCCAATCCACATATCGTTCAGGTCTACGACACCGGCACCTGGGATGGTGTCGGCTTTCTGGTCATGGAATATGTGCATGGAGTCAATCTTCGCTACGAAATGAACCAGCAGGGTACCTTCAGCGTGCATGAAACGCTGCGCATACTCTCTGAAATCCTGGATGGGTTGTCATCCGCACACATGGCTGGCGTCGTGCATCGAGACGTGAAGCCGGAGAACATTCTCATCAATGATCGCGGCCATGTCCAGATCACCGATTTTGGATTGGCCAAAGCCGCCTCACAAGCAACGCTTTCAACCACCGGCATGCTGCTGGGAACCGCCGCATACCTTGCACCTGAGATGATTGAGTTCAACGAAGCCGTTGCCCAAGGCGACGTGTATGCATGCGGCATCATCGCCTACGAAATGCTTACCGGTGCGGTGCCCTTTGTCGGCGATAACCCCGTCACGCTCATTTTCAAGCACGTTCACAGCGACATCGAACCGTTGAGCGAAACATGCCCGGGTATCGACGCTGCCGTTTCCCAGTTCATCTCGCGTCTTGCATCTCGCCAGGTGACAGACCGACCAAAGACTGCCCAGGAAGCTTTCGAGGAACTTCAGGAACTGTCCGCAAGCCTATCGGCACAGGCCCAGCATTTTCAGATGCCGGCTCGACAGTCATCTCAAAAGCCGGTTAATCAGCTGGCTAACCAACAGAATCGCCAGCCAGCTCTCCAAGCTCCGCCAGCGCAGCCGAAAGACGACACAGCGCTGCTGGCACTTGACTCCCATACAAGCGTCCTGTCTGCGACCGGAGACACCCCCACGGCTCATGTCACGCAGGCGATGCCGTCTCGATCACGATTCAGGCTCATAGCAGGCATAGTCGCCCTGCTGCTGATCCTAGGGGCCTCAGGCACCTCGGCATGGTGGTACTTCCTAGGCCCAGGCAGCTATCTGAGCCTTCCCATGCCGACAGACGTATCCTGCCCTGCCAATCAAGGCTGCACGGTGAAAGGGGCGTCCTGGACACGGTACAAGGACATGCTGCACCAGATTGGCATCAAGTTCTCCGAATCCGAGGAATTCAGCGACTCAATGCCCAAAGGTTCGATAGTTTCCGGCAGACCCGATACGGTCGGTTCTCATATCAGCAAACGTGGAGGCTCCGCGAGCTTTGTCATATCCAAAGGCATTCGCCAGGCCACAATTCCGCAGGATATCCTCGATGCCACGACCGCTCACGGCAAATCTCCTTTGGACGCTTTGAAAAGTGCAGGCTTCAGCAATGTCAAGCATGATGCGAACGCAGACGAATACTCCATCGACGTTCCTGAGCACGCTGCAATCAGCGTGGTTCCTGCACCCGGCACAACCACGAACCACAACACCAGCATCACCGTGGTGCTCTCCAAGGGACCCAAGCCTGTAAGCATGCCCAACATCGTAGGTTTGACCAAGGATGCAGCACAGCATCAGCTTGACGAGGCGCAGCTCAAGTCGAGTTTCACGCAAGATTGGTCGGATAGCGTGGATTCGGGGAAGGTCATTTCCAGCAGCGAGGAAGCAGGAGCGCAGCTGCATTGGGGCGATGCCGTTTCCGTCGTCATTTCCAAAGGGCCTCAGATGGTGACGGTTCCAGATGTTCGCGGCAAGAATGAGAATGATGCCAGCTCGATCTTGAAGGCACTCGGATTGGATGTGAAGATATCTGCGCCGCTTGGTGATCTCACACAGACCGTGCGTTTGCAAGATCCGGATCCAGGCCAGCAGATTCGAATCAGGGACACGTCAGGAAAGCCTACCGTCATCACGCTTACCGTGGTCTGAACCAACACCCCTGATACACAGCATGCTTCAGCATGGTTCAGCGTGACTCAGTGCGACTGAGCCTCTTCCTGAAGCTTGCGCGCTGCAATGTCCTTTTTCGCCACCTGCGCATAGATATCAACATATTCCTGACCACTGAGTCGTGCGATTGCCTCCATCATGGTGTTCGTGAGTGCACGAATCTGCTCATGCGTCAGTTCATCCTCGGGTATCTTCGGAACTTCGATGCACTCGCCAAACAGCACCTTGGTGCGGCCCTTCAGGGGCAGAACCTTGCCTGGCTGCTGCAATTCACGTGTTCCTACAAGGGCAGCCGGAACAATCGGAGCACCGGTTTCGAAGGCAAGCCGTGCAACGCCGGTATGCCCACGGTATAACCGTCCATCAGGGCTTCTGGTACCTTCTGGATGAATGCCGAACAGCTCCCCCGCTTCGAGAATGTGCCTGGCTGTTTCCAGCGCTCCCAGAGACTTTGTTCCTCCGGAACGGTCCACAGGAAACACGCCGACCGAGGTAAACCACCACTTCTTGAAAGCGCCCTTGAAGCCTTTGCCGGTGAAATATTCGGACTTACCCATGAAGTGAATCATGCGTGGACTCACCAGGGGCAGCAGCCCATCGTCAATAACCGCCAGATGGTTCGATGCAATGATGGCTCCACCCTGTGCCGGGATGTGTTCGAGACCAGAAACCTCTGGGTGCAGACGGCGGCGAGCTAAGGGTCCTATGAGCTTAACGAAAAACCAATACAGCATGTTCCTCCTGGCCAGCGGATTGCCAACCGCTGAGGTTAAAATGTTGAGTATGACCGAGCACAAGAATACCAATCCGTTTGACGAGCAGCCAACTTCAGGTGATGACAACGCCCAAAACCATGATTTTCAAGGTGACGGCGAGAGCGACAAGGGTGCTGAACCCTCCAAGTCCGACGACTGGGCAATGTTCCTTTCAGAGCACCAAGACGATATGGGTTCAATCGAGCACTCGCGCAATGCGAAGAAGTTTGAGAAGCATGTGAAGCGCGAGCAGAAGAAATCAGCGCTCAACGTGCGCGATCTCAAGGCTGATTCCTTCGCAGGCGTTCATGGTGCAGGTCATGGCCCTCGTGATTTCACGGGAAGCAGCTGGCTGGACACCGATGACGTGATGGATGCCGGCAACGACTTCATACCGCCAGATCCCGCAATAGGTCCCGTGCGAAGAACAACGATACTATACGTCATCCTGATCGTGCTGGGCATGCTCGCGCTAGGCGCAGCAATCATTATCGCTCAGCTGGCATCTCTGCTAGGCACGATTGGAGGCGTTCTGACCATTCTTGGAGCAGCGGGACTGTTCTACCAGCATCGTGGCCATACGGAAACGAGGCGTGATCCATTCGATGACGGATCACGCGTCTGACCGATCATATGCTGAATGGCTGAACTAGGCGTATCTTGGCGATTTCAACGCTGTGCCACTGAAATCCAGCGTTCCAGAAGGTCATGAGCAGCTCCGGAATCGACCGCATTCTCGGCTATCTCATAGGCCTGCTTGAAGCGCTCGGTGAGCGTGAGTTCAGGGGAATCGAGAAGATGACCATCAGCGACGATGGCCGATGCTGCATTCAACAAGGCGGTGCTGCGAGAGGGAACTCGCTTGCCGTCAAAGAGATCGCGTGCAACCTGCGCATTGAACGCAGGCTCACCGCCTCTCAGATCAGCGACATCTATGGTGTCTAGCCCCAGCTCGACCGTGGGGTCGAACTCTGTCTCGCGAACCTGTCCGTCTCTGATCTCCCACACTGAAACAGGTCCTGTCGGAGCCATCTCGTCCAACCCTTCCGAAGATGTGTACACCATGCCGCTCTGGCCTCTCCGCGCGTAGACATCAGCCATCATAGGGCTCAGCTCCCGCTTCGCGCATCCGATGGCAACATGGCTGGGCTGCGCGGGATTCGTCAGTGGACCCAGCAGATTGAAAATCGTGGTGACGCCAAGGGCGGAACGAACGGGTCCTGCAAAACGCATCGAGGGGTGGAAGGTTTTGGCGAATGCAAAGGTTATGCCCACTTCGTCGCCTATCTCGCCCACGCGGGTTGCTGGAATGTCAAGAGGCAGCCCCAGCGCCTCAAGACAGTCTGCAGCGCCACATTTGCTGGTGGCGGCACGATTGCCGTGCTTGACTATCTTCACGCCTGCAGCTGCTGCGATGATTGCACCCATTGTGGAAAGGTTGACGGTTGCGGCCCCATCGCCACCGGTGCCAACGATGTCAGTCGTTTCACCGGAAACGCGCAGTGGCACTGCATGGGCGACCATGGCCTTGGCAGCTCCGGCAACTTCTTCGCTCGTGAATCCGAGCGCTGACTGAACCGCCAGAACCGCAGCGACCGGTGCCGGATCTGCCTTGCCGCTCATGAGCTCGTCCATATACCACTCAGACTGTTCCGCAGAAAGATGTGTACCTGCCACCAGAGTGGCGAGTGTGGACTTCCATGTAAACGGCTCAGTCATAATTCCTCCGAATGTGAATGGTGATGTTGAGTGGGATATTTCATAGTTGCTGTCAGTGACAAGCAGCTGATAATGAAAACCCGCTTCCCTTACTGCACGATAGTAGCGCACAATAAAGCAGCGGGTTATTTCATATCAGCGTAAGAAGTCTAGTGCTTCTCATTGTGACCATGGCACATCTTGTATTTTCTTCCTGAACCGCATGGGCAGGGAGCGTTCTTGGATGTTCCTGGATATGTCTTGCCATCCGCCCAAGGGGAACGAAGTTCCTCGTCCTTGGGACGCTTGACCTTGACGTGAGAATCCGCATGGCTCATTGGTTCTGGACCGGTGATGCCGACAGACTGCGGGTTGCTTTCATCTTGCATAGCATCGTGATCAGCTGTCGTGTCGGCAATGTCCGTCTGTTCATCAAGGGATTCGCTCTGATCCTCTACTGCTTCATGGGCATCGCTGTCTGCATCGTTCGGTAACGTCTCACCGGGCTGATCCTTCGTGGAACCGATGTTGAGCTGTGCCTGTGCGGAATCCACAGCGGCATCTTCATCGCGTTCTGAATCTGGATCCTCGGTTGCAGCAACCTGCTGAATGTCCACGTTGAAGAGCAATTGCACAGACTCTTCCTTGATGGCTTCGATCATCGAGTTGTACATCTGATAGCCTTCACGCTGGTATTCAACCAGAGGATCACGCTGACCCATGCCACGAAGGCCAATGCCATCTTTCAGATAGTCCATCTCATACAGATGCTCACGCCACTTGCGGTCAAGAACCGCGAGAACGACACGTCGTTCGAGTTGACGCATGCCGACTTCGCCTATCGTGTCTTCGCGAGTCTTGTACTGTTCCTCGGCATCCTCGACAATCATCTTCTGCAAGGTTTCGGCCGCCTTGTCAGCCTTGAGCTTGGCGATGGACTCCTGAGCCTCGTCTTTGTCGATGCTTACGGGATAGACGCTGGACAATGCTTCCCAAAGTCCATCGATATCCCAATTCTCAGGCTTGTCGGAACCCTTGTTGGCTCCTCGTATGTATGAGGCTACGGTGTCGCCGATGAATCGTTCGATGTCATCGTGGATATCCTCGCCCTTCAGCACGGCCTGACGTTCCGCATAGATGACCTGACGCTGCTTGTTCATGACGTCGTCATATTTCAAGACGTTCTTACGAATTTCGAAGTTTCTAGATTCAACTGCCTTCTGAGCGTTACGGACACCCTTCGACACGCTTTTCGCTTCGATTGGCTCGCCCTCAGGCATGCCCTTGGACATGACTCTTGCCACGAGCTGGGTGTTGAACAGGCGCATCAGATCGTCTTCAAGGCTCAGATAGAAGCGGGATTCGCCGGGGTCTCCCTGACGACCGGAACGACCACGCAGCTGATTGTCGATTCGACGTGATTCGTGACGTTCGGTTCCGAGCACATACAGACCACCAAGCTTGACTACTTCCTCATGCTCGTCCTTGGCCTGTTCCTTCACCTGCTGCAAGGTTTCAGGCCACAGCTTCTCATAGTCCTGAGGAGTGTCTTCGGCGGAATATCCCTGGGCACGAAGCTGCTGATCGGCGAGGAATTCAACGTTGCCACCGAGCATGATATCGGTTCCACGACCAGCCATGTTGGTTGCCACGGTCACGGCATCCTTGCGACCTGCGACGGCTACGACCGCAGCTTCCTTGGCATGCTGCTTGGCATTCAACACCTGATGCGGAATCTCTGCAACATCGAGCAGAGATGACACGACTTCGGAGGACTCAACGGAAGCGGTACCCAGCAACACCGGCTGCCCCGACGCATGGCGCTTTGCCACATCCTTGACGATGGCGGTGAGCTTCTCTTTCTTGGTGCGGAAAATCAGATCGTCCTTATCCTGACGAACCATAGGACGATTCGTGGGGATTGGAATCACGCCGAGCTTGTAGGTTCCCATGAACTCGGCAGCCTCTGTTTCGGCGGTACCAGTCATGCCTGCCAGCTTGTCATACATGCGGAAGTAGTTCTGCAGCGTGATCGTCGCAAAGGTCTGATTCTCTGCCTTGACCTCAACGTTTTCCTTGGCTTCGATGGCCTGATGCAGACCTTCGTTGTAGCGACGTCCAGAAAGAATGCGGCCGGTGTGTTCATCGACGATAAGCACTTCGCCGTTCTGCACGACATAGTCACGGTCTCTGATGAAGAGTTCCTTAGCCTTGATG